>JAUILI010000032.1 GCA_030433075.1 Gammaproteobacteria bacterium
ACGGCCTGAAGGGCCAGCACCGCAGCTACGGGCTTCCCCGCAGAAAATAGGCAGACCAGGCTATCCCGGCCCCAGGGCCGGGTGCGGGCCCGGTCGGCAAAGCCCCCAAAGATATCGACCACCACCTCGCCCCGGCGGACCACACAGAGCCCCGCCCCCAGGGCCTCATCCTCCACCAAGGCCCGGAAGAGGCGCTCCGCGAGGGGTGCGAAGGCTCGCGCCCAGCGACCCCCTAGGCGAGGGCGCATAAATCGGTCAGTTGGGTCAGAATGCGCAGTCATCGTGCTTCCTAGCCGTTACCCGCTCGCTTTCGGGAGATCCCACCCATGGCCGCATCCATACCCTGGGGCCAGCGCCTGGCCTATGCCGCCCCGGCCTTCGCCCTGGCCGTGGTGGGCATCCCGCTCTACGTGTATCTGCCGAAATTCTATACGGACGTGGTGGGCGCAGACATCGCGCTCGTGGGCTTTGTGCTCCTGGCCATCCGGCTCTTCGACGCCGTCAGCGACCCGGTCATCGGCGCCCTATCGGACCGCACCCAAAGCCCCCTGGGGCGCCGCCGGCCCTGGATTGCCTTAGGCGTACCGCCCCTGGTCATCGCCCTTTATCTGCTCTTCGCCCCCCCGGCCCTGAGCCCGGACGGCGCCCTTTTGTGGTTTGGGGTGGGGCTGTTCGTCGTGTTCCTCGCCTGGACCGCCATTACCGTGCCCTACGAATCCCTCGGCGCCGAGCTCACCCAGGACTACGACGAGCGCACGGCGATCCTCTCCCTGCGCGATGGCGCGCTGATTCTGGGCACCATCCTCGCCGCCGCGTCCCCCGCGATCATCCAAGGGGTGCTGGGCCTGGGCGACGACCCGGACGCCGAGCGCGCCAAGTTTCGCGCCGTGGCGCTCAGCTACGCGCCCCTCGTGGTGCTGGCGTGCCTGGCCTGCGTTTGGCTGGTGAAGGAGCGCCACGGCCATCGAAGCAGCGCAGCCCTGCCGAGCCTGCGAACCCTGGGCGCGCGGCTAAAAAACCGCCCCTTTCGCATTCTGCTGGCGAGCTACACCATCGCCGCCATCGGGAGCAATCTGCCTGCGACGCTGATTCCCTACTACGTCGATTACGTCATCGGCGACCCCAACGTCGAGCAGTATCTCCTCCTCTACTTTCTCACCGGCGTCGTGCTGCTGCCCTTCTGGGTCCGGCTCGCGAAGCGCGTAGGGAAGAAGCCCGCCTGGCTCGCCGCCGCCGCGCTCAATTCCCTCACCTTCGCCGGGGTGTTCTTCCTCGGGCCTGGGGATAGCCAGGCCTACGCCATCCTCGTTATCGCCTCGGGCCTGGGCTTTGGGGCCACCCTCGCCCTTCCCTCCGCCATGCAGGCCGACGTCATTGATTACGAAGAGCTTCGCTCCGGGGAACGCAAGGAGGGGGAGATCATCGGCCTGTGGGCGGTCAGCAAGAAGCTCGCCGCCGCCTTCGGCGTCTTCCTCGCTTTCCCGATCCTCGGCGCCGTGGGCTACGTGCCGAACGCCGCCCAGCCCGAGGCCGTGGTGCTCACCTTAAAGATTCTCTACGCCCTCGTGCCGAGCCTGTTCAATCTTCTCGGCCTCTGGGTGGCCTGGCACTATCCCATCGATAAAGCGGCGCACGAGAAAATCCTGGAAGCGGTGCGCGACCGGCGGGCGGGGGAACGCTACGCCGACCCCCTGGAGGCCCCTTGATGACGACCCTACAACGGCGCGCCCTCACCCTGCCCCTGCTGGGCCTCGCCACGGTGCTGCTGGTGACCACCCTGCCCCTATGGCTGCCCTTAAGTGCGCTCCTGGCCTTGCTCCACCCCGGGGCCCGGGCGGCACCGCGGGTACTGGGCTTTTTCACCCTCTACCTACTGTGCGAGAGCGCCGGCGTCCTGGCCGCCGCCTGGCTCTGGCTCCGCCACGGCCGAAGCCCGGAGGCCTTTCTCGAAGCCAACTACGAACTTCAGAGCTGGTGGGCCAGCACCTTAAAGCGTGGCGCGGCCTGGCTTTTTCGTTTGCGCTTTGAGGTCACGGGGACCGAGGCTTTCGGCGGCAGCGCCGCGCCCATCGTGCTGCCGCGACACAGCTCCATGGGGGACACGGTCCTGCCCGTGGTGTTCTTCGCCCTGCCTACGGGGGTGCGCCTTCGCTACGTGCTGAAGCGGGAGCTTCTCTTCGATCCCTGCCTCGACATCGTCGGCCAGCGCTTGCCCAACTACTTCGCCCGGCGGGGTGCGGGCGCTACGGAGCAGGAGGTGGCCGGCGTGGTGAAGCTCCTCATCACCATGCCGAAGCACCATGGGCTTCTCCTCTATCCCGAGGGCACGCGCTTTTCCGAGGGCAAGCGCCGGGCTGTGCTGGCGCGGCTTCGGGAAAAGGGTGACGAAAAGGCCCTGGCTCGGGCAGAGGCCTGGCCAAGCCTCCTGCCGCCGCGCCCGGGCGGGCTTCGGGGCGTGCTGGCCCACAATCCCGGCCGGGACCTCCTGCTGCTGGCGCACCGCGGCTTCGAGAAATCTGCCAGCTTCAGCGAGCTCTTCAACGGCAGCTGGCTCGACACCACGGTGCAGCTGCATTTCTGGCGCGTGCCCTTCGCCGACATCCCAAAGGACCCGGAGGCCCAGGTCGAATTTATCCATGACCTATGGGATGCCATGCAGGCGGCGCTCCACCGCCTGGAGGTTGCGAGGCCCTAGCGTTCGGGACAGACTCAGCCTTCCTTAGGGGGAGGAGAGTGACCATGGCGGATTTGATCGCCCTATCCAGCAAGATCATCGACGAGGGCTACGACGACGGTAGCGCCGGGCCCTTAAATCGCATTAACCACGAGCTCAGCGTGCTCGACGACAACATCGCCATGGTGGAGGCCTTTAGCCACGCTGTGTGCTTCCGCACCGACGCCGGGCTCGCGGTCTTCGACACCAGCGGCGCCCAGGGCGGGGGCCGGGTGGTGTCCGCCATCCGCCAGTGGACCGATAGCCCCTTCCACACCGTGGTCTATACCCACGGCCACGTCGATCACGTCGGGGGCAGCGGCTTCTTCGCCGCCGACGCGGAGAAGAACGGCCATCCCATTCGCTGGGTGGGCCACGAGAACGTAGAAAAGCGTTTCGATCGCTACACCCTCACGGACGGCTATAACCAGGCCATCAATGAACGGCAATTCGGCGCCTTCAAGCGCCGGGGCTACGGCATTGGGGCCGACGAGGGCCGCTTCCTGCCGGCCGATGCGGTGCGCCCGGGGACGACCTACCAGGACAGCATCGACCTCAAGGTCGGGGACCTGGACCTCGAGCTCGTGCACGCCCGGGGAGAAACGGACGACCACACCTGGGCCTACATCCCCGAACACAAAGCTATCTGCGCCGGGGACTTCTTCATCTGGAACTTCCCCAACTGCGGCAATCCGCAAAAGGTGCAGCGCTATCCCCTGGAGTGGGCCGGGGCCATGCGCGCCATGCTCGAGCGGGACGTGGAGCTCTTCCTGCCCGCCCACGGCCTGCCCATCGCCGGCGCCGGCCGCATTCGCAAGGTACTCACGGACGTGGCGGAAACCCTAGAAACGCTGGTCAGCGACGTGCTCGAGCGCATGAACGGCGGCCTCACCCTCGACCATATTCTTCACGACGTCCGGGTCGGTCCCGGGGTGCTGGAAAAGCCCTGGATGAAGCCCCTCTATGACGAACCGGAATTCGTCATTCGGAACATCTGGCGTCTTTACGGCGGCTGGTGGGATGGCAATCCGGCGCGCTTAAAGCCAGCGCCGGATGCGGTGGTCGCTGCCGAGCTGGCCCGCCTCGCTGGCGGGGCCGAAGCCCTAGCCAAGGCGGCCCAGGGCCATGCGGACGCCGGGGACTTCCGCCTAGCCTGCCACCTTGTGGAATACGCCGCCCTCGCAGAGCCGGAAAACCTGCAGGTGCATGGCCTGCGCGCCGAGATCTACCAAGCGCGGCGGAACCAGGAGACCTCCCTCATGGCCAAGGGGATCTTTGGCACCGCCGCCAATGTCTCGAAGGAGAAGGTCGATCCCACGCCCTAGGGCGTGGGGCCGCTTAGTACGTTTCCTTCCCGGCGCGGGTCCGCCGCGCCTTCAAGCCCCGTCTCGGTGACGACAATGACGTGGAGCCCGGAGTTCTCCCCTTCCCGGGCTTGCACGTTAAAGCCCTCGGCCTCGAGAGACACCGCCAGTTCAGCGCCCGGGGCCATACCCGTTTCCACCCGCACCGCATCCCCTCGGGCGATGATGTTGGGGAAGTTCACGGCTTCCTGCACGGTGAGGCCCCAATCCTGAATGCCCAGGATGGTCTTCGCCGTGTAGGCCGGAATGGAGTTTCCGCCGGGGGAGCCGGTCACCATGAGAAGCCCCCCGGCCTCATCGAACACCATGGTCGGCGACATGGACGAGCGCGGGCGGGCGCCGGGGCGCACGGCGTTGGCCGGCTCCGGGGCTTCCGGGGCATAGACCCGGGCGAAGTCTGTCATCTCGTTATTGAGCACGAAGCCCGCGGCCCAGCGGGAGGATCCGAAGGGCCCCTCTACGGTCATGGTGCTGGAGACCGCGTTGCCCTCGGCATCGACAATGGAGAAATGGGTGGTGCCGGCCAGCTCAAGGGTGGTGTCCGGCCCGAGGGCACCCAAGGCCTCGCCCCCAAGCACCGCCGCCGGATCGCCGTGGGTGGCCGCCTCCGCCGGAGCGCCGAGGGTCTGCGCACGATGCTCAAGATAGGCCGGGTTCAAGAGCCCCTCCAGGGGCACGGTGACCCGGTCCGGATCGCCGAAGTAGTGGTCCCGGTCGGCGTAGGCCAGGCGCTGGGCTTCGACGAAAGCGCGAATACGCTGAGCCTGCGTCGCCCCTTCGGGCACGCGATGATCGTAGAGGTTCGGAATCATGATCTGCATGGCGCCGGAGGACGGGGGCGTCGCCGTGCAGATCGATAGGGACCGCCAGGGACCGCACACCACGGGGCGGGCAATGGCCTCGTAGTTCGCCATATCTTCCAGAGTTAGGGTGCCGCCCAGGGGCGCCGCCTGCGCGCTGGCCACAATCGCTTCCGCAATGGGCCCGGTATAGAAGGCCGAGGGGCCCTCGGCGGCGACACGCTTAAGCGTTTCCGCATAGGCGGGATTGCGCACCGTGGCCCCCGCCGCGAGGGGCTGGCCGCCGGGGAAGAAATACTCCGCAGCGCCGGGGTTTTCGTCGATGCGGGCAATGGGGGCAAGGCGCTCGAGGGTGCCGGCCATCTTGGCCGTCACCGTAAAGCCGTCCTCGGCGAGGCGAATTGCGGGGCCGAAGACCGTGGCCCAGGGCAGCTTCCCATAGCGGTCGTGGGCCAGCTTATAGAGGGCTACGGCGCCGGGGACACCCACGGCCCGACCGCTTTGCCAGGCCTGGACATAGTTCATGGGCGCTTCATTCTCCATGAACATGTCGATCCGCGCCCCCGCCGGGGCCTGCTCCCGGCCATCGAGGAAAGCAAGGTCTTGGGCTTTGGCATCGAAGACCAGCATGAAGCCGCCCCCGCCCAGCCCCGAGCTCTCGGGCTCCACCAGCCCCAGCACGGCGTGGGCGGCGATGGCCGCATCCACCGCGTGGCCGCCCTGGGCGAGCATCTCCGCCGCGGCCGCCGTGGCATCGGGATTGGCCACCGTGGCCATCCAGCCATGGGCCCAGGAGGCCGTGGCCTCCGGAGCGGAGACCGGATCCGGTTGAGCTTGGCCGCACCCAGCAAGCAGCCAAAGGCACAGCAGAAGGGAAAGGGAACGGCGCACGGGCATCTCCTTTAGGCGCGAAACGGGCGAAAGGGCACAGGCTAAGGGATCGAGGGCCTGCGGTCACGGTCCGGGGCGCGGGCTTCGCAGGCGGCGGCCAAACGCAGCAGCGCGGCCTCCTCGCCCCGACGCCCCACCAGCTGCACGGCACGAGGTAAGCCCTCCGCGGAAAAGCCGAAGGGCAGGGTTACGGAAGGATGGCCGCTGTAATTGAAAGGCGCGGTGAAGGTGAGGGGATCGGCGTAGCCGTCAAAGGCCAGCGCATCCATCGCATCAAGCGGCAGGGGCAAAAAGGGCATGGCGGGCACCAGCAGCGCATCCACCCCTTCGAAGTAGGTATCAAGCGCGCGCGCATAGGCGAGCCGAGCCTGCTCCAGGCGGGCGTAGGCCTGGGCCGAGGCGCGGTGTCCGTGATCCAAGAGCGCCGACAGCACCGGGCCGTAGGCCCCGCGCTGGGCAGGGAAGGTTTTTTCGTGGACGAGGGCCGCTTCCACCCCGGCGGTGAGGGCCCAGCCTTCAATGAGGGCCTCGCCCGAGGGCGGCGCCGCGGCGCTCAGATGTGCCCCGGCCTGCGCAAGGGCCTCGGCGGCCGCCGTGCCCGCCTCTGTGAGGGCCGAGGCCACGCCAGCGCGCCAGAGCTCCCGGGGGAAGGCCACCCGAAGCCCGGCCACGCCCCCGGTGAGGGCTGCTTCAAAATCCTCTTCCGCATAGGCCTGGCTGCGCACATCGGCGGGATCGGGGCCCGCCAGCACCGTCAGTAGGCGCGCCGCGTCCCGCACGGAGCGGGCCATGGGGCCGAGGTGATCCAGGGACGGCGCCAGGGGAAAGACCCCCGCCGTGCTCACCCGGCCAAAGCTGGGCTTGACCCCTACCACTCCGCAGGCCGCGCTGGGAAAGCGAATGGAGCCCCCCGTATCCGTGCCCAGGGCGCCAAAGCAGAGCCCGGCGGCCGTAGCCACGCCGGAGCCGCTGGAGGACACGCCGGTCCAATGCTCCGGCGCCCAGGGATTCCGGGGCGCCGGCAAGGCAGGATGGTGCTGGGAATAGGCCCCTTCGGTCAGCCGAAGCTTGCCCAAAATGATGGCCCCCTCCGCGAGGAGCCGGTCCACCACCGTGGCATTGCGCCGTGCAGGGGACGCACCGTGCACAATGCCTCCAGCGCCCGTGACCTTCCCTGCCTGATCGACCAGATCCTTCAGCGCCAGGGGAATGCCGTGGAGGCGCCCGAGAGGCTCGCCACGGGCGCGCCGCCCGTCGAGGGCGGCGGCGCGGGCGAGGACACCCTCGCTATCCACGGAGACATAGGCCGCCAAGCTTTCGGCGCTTTGGATGCGCCGAAGCATTTGCCGCGCCAGGGTGACCGCCGGGAGATGGCCGCTGCGCAGCGCGTCCACCGTATCGACCAAGCTTTGGTAATGAAAATCGGACACCCTGCCTCCCCGAGCCCTCCGCCGGGAGGGCCCAGGCAAGGCCTAGCAGACCTTGCCGGGGTTGAGAATTCCGCGAGGGTCGAGCGCCTCCCGGAGCGTTTGCATCAGCTTCACTTCCGCCGGACTGCGGCTGTGACCCAGCCAGGGCTTCTTCTCTAGCCCGATGCCGTGCTCCGCAGACACGGAGCCCCGGAGCGCCTTGAGTGGGTCATAAACCGCCGCTTCGATAGCCGTCACCCCCGCGCTGCTTCGGGGGCGGGGCGTGACCACGAAGTGTAGGTTGCCGTCGCCGAGGTGACCGAAGCTGAAGACCCGCGCGTCCGAGTCCACGGCGGCCACGCCCGCCTTCACTGTCTCAACGTACGCCCCCATGGCGCCGATGGGAAGGGAGACATCAAAGACCTGCGTGGGCTTACCTGCCGCCAGCACATCCACGCTATCGCGCAGGGCCCAAAGGGCCTCATTGCGGGCCCCGGTGCTGGCCAGCACCGCATCGCTGACGAGGCCGGCCTCGAGGGCTTCGGCGAGCACCGCCTCCACCCAGGTCTCATCCCGGGCGGGGTCCGAGCCGAGCATTTCCGCAAGCACATAGAAGGGAGAACCGAGCGGCAGGGGCGGCGCCGGGCACCGGGGCGCCGTGGCCACGGCCTCGTAAAACTCCGGCCACATTACCTCGAAGGCGGAAAGCTGCCCCCCGAGGCCCCGATCCAAATGGCGAAGCAGGCCCGTCACGGAAGGGAAGTCCGGTAGCGCCAGCAGCATGCTAAGCCGGCTTCCCGGCGCTTCCCGAAGGCGCAGCACGGCGCGAGTGATGATGCCCAGCGTGCCCTCGGAGCCGATGAACAGCTGCTTCAGATCGAAGCCCGCATTGTTTTTCACCATGCCATAAAGGCTATCGATGACCGTGCCATCGGCCAGCACCGCTTCCACCCCCAGGGTGTTCTCCCGGGCCATGCCGTAGCGGAGCACGCGGTTGCCCCCGGCATTGGTGGATAGATTCCCGCCCAGCAAGCAGGAGCCCCGGGCCCCCAGGTCGAGGGGAAAGCTGAGCCCCTGCCCGGCCACCGCTTCCTGAAGGGTTTGCAGGGGCACGCCGGCTTGCACCCGCACCGTGCGGCCCGCTTCGTCGATCTCCTCGATGGCGTTCATGCGCTCCAGGGAGAGGATGAGGTCCTCGGGCCCCGTATCCGCGCCATGCACGAGCCCCGTCAGCCCGCCCTGGGGAATAACGCTTTGCCCGGCCTCAAAGCAGGCCTTCAGAACGAAAGACACCTCCTCCGTGTTCTTCGGTCTAACGATGGCGAGAGCCTCAAGGGGGGCGGGGCGCCAAATGCCCTGAGCCCGCTCTGAGACCGCCTCCCCCGTCAGCACGGCGCCGGCGCCGAGTTCAGCTTCAAGGGCCTTCAACAAGGCCTGCGTCTTAGGGGGCATAGCTCGACCTCGCGACAATGCCCCAGCGATCGCCGCGGCGCTCTACGATATACAAAGAGTCATATTCCTTAAGAAGGCCGCCGGCCTCATTGAAGCGGGCGAAGCGCACGGCCAGGTGCACCTTGCCGGGCCCTGTCTGCACCACCTTTCGCTCCAGCCAGGCGCTGTGATGCCACCCCGTCTCCGCAAGGGCCTCAAAGAGCGCATTGGATCGGGTGCCCGCCTCCGGCAACACGGTGACGTGCCCGGAGGCGATGCGCACATGGGGAAAGTGGAAGGTAGCTTCAAAGGCCGTGATGTCCCGGGCATTGAAGGCCGCCATGAAGGCATCAAGGGTGGCCAGGGCTTCCGCCTGTTCATCCTCCGCCTGCGCCGAAGCGCCGGCAAGCAGCAGGCTCCCCAGCATGAGCACCAGGGCCCCGGCTCGACGGCCCGAGGGCCAACGCTTTCGATTTTTTCGCGTCATAAAAGATCCTCCCCGGGTCATCATGCCCCGCCCTGAAAGGGAGGGGAAGGCGCGGGCCCTCGACGCCTTCCCTGCGGCGCGCTAGCCTCGAACCTTTCTTTTTGGGGAGGACGCGGCCATGGCAGAGGCCCTTGCAGGACACTACGCACTCATCACGGGCGGCGGCAGCAGCATTGGCCTGGCCTGCGCCCGGCACCTGCTTCAGGACGGCGCGACGGTCACCCTCCTCGGGCGTGATGAAGGTCGGCTAGCCGCCGGGGCCCAAAGCCTCTTCGACGCCATTCCCCGCGCAGAGGGGCGCGTCCGCACCTTCGCCGGGGATACGGCGGAGGAAAGCACCATGGCCGAGGCCATCGCCGCGGCGGAGGGCCCCGGGGGCATTCTGCATATCGCCGTGGCCAGCGCCGGCACGGGCGGCCTAGCGCCCCTGACGCACCAAAGCCTTGAGGACTTCGACCGGGTGATGCGCACGAACCTCACGGGCACCTTTCTGCTGCTGAAGCACGCCGGGAAGCGCATTGCGGCCAGCGGCGGCGGGGCGGTGTGCGCGATCTCCTCCATCGCCGGAGTGCGTACGCACCGCTACGGAGGCACCTACGCCGCCTCCAAGGCCGCCATTGATATGCTGATTCGCACCCTTGCCGATGAGCTCGGCCACGCCGGGGTACGGGCCAATAGCGTCTGCCCCGGGCTTGTGGAAACAGACCTGAGCCAAGGGCTCCAGGACAGCCCGGAGGTGCTCGCCGATTACCTGGACTGCATGCCCATCGCCCGCACGGGCACGGTGGACGACATTGGCGCCGCCGTACGCTTTCTCTGCGGGCCGGAAGCCAGCTGGATCACCGGGGTAAACCTCTCCGTGGATGGTGGCCAGCACCTGCGCCGGGGCCCGGACTGGTCCAGCTTTGCGCGCCTGGCCTTTGGCGATGCGTCCGTGGACGGCCCCTACGACCGTTAAGGCTTAGGGGCCGCGCCCGACGCGCACGGCTGCGCCGTGAACCTCAGCACCAGCGCGCTCTGGGGCTGAGGTAGCTGGAGCGGGAGACCCTGGGCTGGAAGGTAGCCAGGGGCCACGATCAGCCCCGCCCCCTCGAAACGCCCAAGGCCGGGCACGGGCCCGGCAGCGGGCCCCTCGAGGCGCACCGCATAACTAAGGTCCGCTGCGAGCCCCGGCAAGGGCACCCGCAGGGGGCGCCCGGGCCTTTGATCCCCAAGGCGGAGCACGATGGCAAGGGCCTCGCGCCGATCTTCCGCAACCACCACCCGCACCCCATGGTCCTCATCCACCTCGTAGTCGAACACGAGGCCGCTGTGGAGCAGGGACCGGAGACGTTGATAGCGTTCGATGCCCGCCTTCAGCGTTCGCCAATCCTCGGCGCTGAGCCCCCGAGGGTCGAGTTCGAGACCGAAGTGCCCGAGAAGGCCTACGGCGCAGCGGAAGGCCATGGAGGTCACCCGCCCCGTGCCATGGGCCGGCGAGGGCCCTACGTGCACCCCGGCCCGCTCCGGGGCCAGGAACAGGCCCCCGCGCATCATGATCGGCGCTCGAACGATGGGATCGTTGGCATCGGAGAGCCAGGCCCGATGCATGAGCCCCAACATGCCCCAGTCCATGCGCCCGCCGCCGCTGGCGCAGGTTTCCAGCTCCACCGTAGGAAAGGCCGCCCGGAGACGCCGGAGCACGGCGTAGAGCCCGGCAACCTGGGCGCCATGGCCTACCCCGGGCCCCGCCCCCTGACCGGTGAGAATGCGGTTGTGGTCCCACTTCAGGTAGGTGACGGGCAGGCGCGTCAACAGCCCTTCTAGGAAGGCGAAGATGGCGTCCTGCACCGCCGCCTGACCTAAATCCAGCACGCGCTGATGGCGCGACTCCAGCCCCCCGTCACCGCCCCGAAGCCACTCCGGATGGGCCCGGGCGAGGGCGCTGTCAGCGCTCACCATTTCCGGCTCCACCCAAAGGCCCAGGCTCATGCCCGCGGCTTCCACGGCCTCGGCAATGGGCGCAAGGCCCCGGGGCAGGCGGCGCCGGTCCTCGAGCCAGTCCCCCAGGGCCCGGCGATCGTCAACGCGATCCTGGAACCAGCCATCGTCCACCACAAAGCGCTCGACCCCGAGGGCCTTGGCCGATGCCACGAGCTCGAGCAGTGCCTGTTCCGAGACGTCGAAGTAGAGCCCCTCCCAACTATTCAGATGCACCGGACGGGGCCAGGCGAGCCCCTCCTGGGGGAAGGCCTCGCTGCGCTGAAGGGCATGAACCTGCTGGCGCAGGCCGTTGGTTCCGTGCTCGGAGAAAACGAACCACAGCGCCGGGGTGGTCAGCGCGTCCCCTGCGGAAAGGCGCCCATCCCCGGGGTTTAGGTAGGCCCCGCCCTGAACCCTAAAGGTGCCATCTACCCGCTGATCAATGCGCAACTCATGATCCCCGCTCGCCGCGAGGATCACCGCCAGCACCCGTCCGCGGTCTGCGGCCAGCGGTCCTTCGCTGCACAGCAGCGCGGGATAGCGATGGTGATCGCTACGGCCGGCGCTACGCTGCCAGCTGAAGCCGCTGGGGCCCAGGGGCACGGTGGTGGGACGAAACTCTCCGCTCCAGTCGCCAGCGTAGGCCGTCACCTCCGTGACCCAGGGGGGCAGGGGCGCGTGGGCCGCGGAGAAGCGATGGAGAGAGACCGCCGGCGCCGCTAGGACCCGCACGGTGCTTTGTACGCGGAAGGCTGCGGAATGAGGGAAGGCCGTGACCTCCGTGCCGACCTCTAGGCGCTCGTCTTCCCGAAGGAAGGTGCCGGTCTCCGGGCCCTTTTGCGTCCAGCTGCGCCGCAGGGGGCGGAAGAGCGCCGCGCCATCGTCAGCGAGGAAGGACAGGGGCGATGGGTACGCCAGCCCTAAGCCATCGCTGGCGGCCATGGCATCGGTGAGGGGCTGATCGAGCCGGGCGCCCCAGCGCACCACCGGGGCCGGCGGCAACGCCTCAGGGGCGGCGCCGCTCCAGCCGTCGAGGAAAGCTATGCGATCATCCTGCCCGGGGGCGCCGCGCTGCCACAGCAAGAGGGCGCCCCTAGCCCCGGCTGCGTGGCGGGGCGAGAAAAAGGAGGTGTGGTCTGACGCCATGACGGAATCCCCGGCTTTAACGCAAGGGAGCATGACACAGGACGGCTTCTGGCTGTTCGCCTATGGCTCCCTGATGGCGCGCCCGGCCCTGCCCTGGGCCGAACGGGTGGAGGCCACCCTCCCCGGCTACCGGCGGCGTTTCTGGCAAGGCTCCCACGATCATCGGGGCGTCCCCGGGGCCCCGGGACGCGTATTGACCCTCGTGCCCACGGAAGGCGCCCCAAATGAAAGGGAAGAACGGGAGGAAGGGGCTTGCGAAGGGCTGCTCTACTTCCTCCCTCCTGCCGTGGCCAAGGGCGCCCTGGCGCGTCTCGACTATCGGGAAAAAAATGGCTACCTCCGCTGCACTCGGGAGGTGCGGGACCGCTTTGGGATACGCCGCCGGGCCCTAGTCTATCTGGCCACCCCGGATAATCCTGCCTGGCTCGGGCCCGCCCCCTGGGCGGAGCTCGTGACCCAGCTGTGCACGGCCCAAGGGCCCTCGGGGCGCAACATCGACTATTTACGCGCCCTTCACCGCACCCTTCGCCAGCTGCGCATCACGGACCCTCACATCGAGGGCCTGATGGCAGCGGCGGGGCGTTACCTAAACCCAGCCCGAGCTCTGGCGGCGGCCGGCCCGGCCAAGGAAGAACCCTAGGAGCACCCCGCCGAGCGCGAGGAGGCCGCCCCACTTCAGCCCCTCCACTTCCTGGTTCGCCTCCAGCGCGAGCTTGTCCTGAATCAGTCGGGCCTGCACGGTCTCGAGCTCTCCGGCCCGGGCCTTCAGGGCCTCCAGCGCTGCCTGGGTTTCCAGCGCACTCCCCGCCGCCGCTTGCAGCTCCGCATAGGCCGCGCCCTGGGTCGCCAATTCCTCCGCCAGTGCCGCGCCCTGGGCTTCCGCGGTGGCCAGGGCTTCCCGCACCGGCGCCAGCTCGGCGGCGAGGGCCTCGGCCCGCGCCGCGGCGCTTCTCGCCGCCGCTTCCAATTCGGGGACCCGGAGCTGGGCCACCGGTTCAGCGACGGTGTACTGGCGGCGCAGCCACCCTTCGCCGTCCTCCCAACGCACCCGGAGCCAGTCCGCGCTCTCCTCCACCACGGTAAAGCGGGCCCCGGTCACAAGCGTGGTGAGCACGGGGTAATCAAGCCCCGGCCCCTCGCGCACTTCGATGCGCAGCTGGTCGCTGACGTAGCGAACATCCTCGTCCGCCGCCCAGGCCCCCAGGGACCCCAGCAGCACGCCGACCAGAAGCATGAGCCCCCCCGAGCGGTGCAGCGCCATATGCAATCTCCTCCAAGCTGTCCCCAGGGGCCTCAACGCCGCGGGAACCGTCAAGGTAGACTGTAGCGAAGGGTTTTAACCACCACTAGGGGCGCGAGCCGGGGGAGTGCACCATGGATCTTCGTTTCTCACCGGAGCTGGAAGCCTTTCGGGACGAGGTCCGCGCCTTCCTCGACGGGACCCTCGACGATGCGCTTCGGCGCGGCGCCGCCTACAACGGCGGCATGTTCCAGGACTACGAAACGAATATCCGCTGGCACCGCATCCTCGCCGCGAAGGGCTGGGTCGCCCCGGCCTGGCCCGAGCGCTTTGGGGGCCCGGGGTGGTCCGTGGAGCAGCGCTATATCTTCAGCGCGGAGTGCGCCGCCGCCGGCGCCCCTGCCCTGGCGCCCATGGGCCTCGGCATGTGCGGCCCAGTCCTGATGGGTCACGGCACGGAGGAACAGCAAGCCACCTTCCTCCCCCGCATCCTCTCCGGCGAGGACTACTGGTGCCAGGGCTACTCCGAACCCGGCTCGGGCTCGGACCTTGCGGCCCTTGCCCTCGATGCGCGGCGGGACGGCGATCACTACGTGCTGAACGGCAGTAAGATCTGGACCACCCACGCGCACCATGCCAACTGGATGTTTGCCCTGGTGCGCACGGACCGCTCGGGCAAGCCGCAAACAGGTATTACCTTTTTGCTGATCCCCATGGACACCCCGGGGCTGCGGGTGGACCCCATCATTTTTGTCTCCGGTGAGCACGAGGTGAACGCGGTCTTCTTAGATGACGTGCGCGTCCCCGTAAGCCTCCGCGTGGGGGCAGAGAACGACGGCTGGACCGTCGCCAAATACCTTCTCGAGTTTGAACGGGGCGGCGGCAACGCCGGCCCCGGCCTCGAGGCCGCGGCCCAGCGCCTCCATCGACTGGCTGCGGATCACGGCGTGGCCCTGCCCGAGGGCACCCTCGCCACCCTCGAGGTCACCATCGAAGCCGTAAAAACCCTGGAATTCCGCATCCTCTCGGCCCTGGGCCAGGGGCAGAACCCCGGGCCCGAGTCCTCCATGCTGAAGACCCTAGCGGGGCAGGCGCGGCAGCAGCTCAGCGAGCTGACCGTCTCGCTGCTGGGCCCGACCGCCCTCGGCGGTGCTGCCGCCCCAGCGCCCCGGGGAGCGACCCCGGAGGTGGCCGCCGCCAGCGCTACGGCGGCCGCGCGCTACTTCAACTACCGGGCCCTCTCCATCGCCGGCGGCACGGACGAAGTGCAGCGGGACATCATCGCCAAGCGCGTGCTGGGCCTTTAGGCAAAGCGCTCCGGGCGGAAGGCCGCCGTATCGAAGGGTTGAGCCATGACCGCCTCTGGCGGGGCCGTGCCCAGGATCTCCGCGGCACACCAGGCGGCGCCCCCGGCCGCGGTTTGGAAGCCCGTGCCCCCCTGCCCCGCGCACCAGTAAAAACCCGGCAAGGTCGGATCAAAGCCGTAGATGGGCTGCCCGTCATCGCTGAAGGTACGCAGCCCCGCCCAGCTTGAGTTGATGCGCTGCACCTTGAGGTCGGCGCACTCCTCCGCTCGGGCAATGCCCACGGCGAGGTCATAATCGTCGGGGTAGGCGTCGCAGGCGTCGAAGGGCGTTTCATCGGCCGGCGACACCATAAGCTCCCCGCCTTCGGGCTTGAAGTAAAAGCTCTTCTGCAAGGACGACACCGCGGGCCAGGCGCGGACGTCGGCGCCCTCGGGCCCGGAGATCAGGGCCGCGGAACGACGAAGGGGGGACAAGCGCAGGGGCGCGGCCCCGGCCAGGGCCCCCACGGCGCTGGCCCAGGCTCCGGCGGCATTCACCACCACCGGCGCCTCGAAGCGCTCCCCCGACGCCAGGGTAACCGTAAAGGTATCTCCGAATTTCTCGATACCCACCACCTCGGCGCCGCCCTGGAAACGCCCCCCGCCGGCTTTCACCTGGCGCAGGTAGCCCTGGATCATGCCGTGGGTGTCCATGGCCAGCGCATTGCGGTCATACACCGCGCGCCCGGCATAGCCCTGGCGTAGCACGGGGAGCAGGCCATGGGCTGCCTCGAGGGAGATTTCCGCAAGGTCCGTGCAGCGGTGCGCCCAGTTTTCCAGATACGCATCGACCTCTGCCTCGGAGCCCTTGGGCGCCAGCAGCAAATAGCCCCGGGGCGTAAGGAGCGGCGCTTCTGCGAAGCCCTCCGGAGGGTTCAGCAGGAAGGGCAGCGTGCCCAGGGTGAGGGCAAAAATGGGATCGCTGGAGTAGGGCTCAATGTAGATCGCCGCGGAGCGGCCGCTGGCGTGGTAGGCGGGCTGCGCTTCCCGCTCTAGCACGAGCACCTGACGCTGGGCCGACAGGGCTCCCGCGAGGGAGCAGCCCGCAATGCCGCCCCCAATCACAATCACCTCGACCCGTTCCACCGCTGCCGCACCGGCCATGGGAAAACTCCTTGTATTTGTGCCCTTCACCGCCCCGCCGTAGCATGCCAAAAGCACACCACGTCTGGGGCCTGGGGAGGCAAAGCATGACGGAACTGATCAAGCGAAACGAGCACAACGGCGTCTGCACCCTGACGCTGAATCGCCCGGAGGCGCTGAATGCCCTTTCACCGGCACTCTTTATAGAGCTTCGCGCCCACCTCGAAAACCTTGCAGCGCGCCAAGACGACATTGGCGCGGTCATCCTCCACGGCGCCGGCCGGGCCTTTTCCGCCGGCAATGATCTAAAGGCCATCGGTGAGGGCGCCACGGCGCCCACGCCTCACTTTCAAGCCGAAACCATCGATGCGCTGGAAGCCCTACCCCAGGTGGTCATCGGCGCGGTGCACGGCCCCTGCTATACCGGCGCCCTGGAGCTGGCCCTTGGGTGCGATCTCTTGATCGCGGGCCACTCCGCCGCCTTCTGCGACAGCCATGGTCGCTGGGGCATGTCCCCCACCTGGGGCATGGGTTCCCGCCTTCCTCGGCGCCTCGGCGTACAGGCGGCCAAGGACATGATGTTCTCCGGGCGCGTGGTGGGCGCGGAGGAAGCGGTGGCCCTGGGCCTCGCCCTCGAGGCCGTGCCCGACGATCAGCTCCTGGCCCACGCTACGGCAAAGGCCGAGGCCTACCTCAAAAATTCCTGGTTCACCCTCCGGGCCGATAAGTTTCTGGTGAATGGGGCTCAGGAGCGCCCCGGCGCTGCGGGGCCGCTGTGGGAACGGGAGATGAGCCCAGGGCGCGGCCCCGACATGGAAGAACGGCTGAAGGCCTTTAGCAAAGGCTAGGGGTTCGAGCCCAGGGGCGCCAAGAAACTCTCTAGCGCCTGCCGAAGGGGTCCGCCGGGCTCGAAGAGGCCCGCACGGCTCCAGCCGTGGTCCGCCCGGGGAATGCGCCAAAGCTGGGCGTCCGGCCTATCGGCAAGGGCAGCCTCAAGGGTGCCGGGCGGCGCGTGGCTGTCCCGCTCCCCGCTCAGAAAACCGCAGGGCAAGGCACTCCAAGGGCGCGGCAGGGGCGCCTGGCGCGCGCGCTTCGGGGGCATAAAGGGATAGGCCAGCAACAGCGCGCCCGCCGCCGGCAGGGGGCGCTGCGCCAGGCATTCCAGGGTGCGCCGGGCGCCGTAGGAGTGGCCCGCCAGCACGACAGGGCCCGCGCCCGCGAGGGCCTGCGCGGCGGCGAAGGCCGCCGCCACCGCGGCCTGCCCTAGGGCCGGCGCATCGCGGCCGATGCGCGCCTCGGGCCGGGCGGCGCGAAAGGGAAAAGCGTAGCGCAGTACATTCCAACCCAGGGCGTTTAGGGCCTGGGTAAAGGCCTCAAGCACGGGATGGAGCGGCCCGGCGCCGGCGCCGTGACCCAGCGCCACCCACCCCTGCCCAAGGGCCCGATCACACCAGTAGGGCAGCGCAGCCGCACTGCCCTCGATGCCCGTCAAAGCGCCGTCGGGGGCTCGACCCCAGGGCGCCTCAGTTGACGTTGCGCTCATAGCCCGCCCAGTAGGGCGCGCGAAGCTCGCGCTTTAGGATCTTTCCGGAGGGGTTCCGAGGCAGGGCGTCGATGAAATCCACGGTTTTGGGGCACTTGTAGGCGGCGATGCGCTCCCGGGCGAAGGCGATGAGCTCATCAGCTTCGGCGGTCGTATCGGGCTTTAGCACCACCACGGCCTTCACCGCTTCCCCCCAGCGCTCGTCGGGCACCCCGATCACCGCCACGTCCGCGATGGCGGGATGGCCGAAGAGCGCACTCTCCACCTCCGCGGGGTACACGTTTTCCGCGCCGGAGACGATCATGTCCTTTACCCGGTCGTGCACGTAAACGTAACCGTCCTCGTCCAGATAGCCCGCGTCCCCGGTGTGTACGTAGCCATCCACGAGGGTTTTCGCCGTGGCCTCGGGAAGGTTCCAGTACCCCGTCATGTTCGCCGGCGAGGCCAGGCAAATCTCCCCCACCTGGTGCGGCGGAAGGGGCGTCCCGTCCTCTCCCACGACCTTCACCCGCACCCCCGGGAGGGGCTTGCCCGCGGACTTCATGTGCTGGGATTGGCCCGTGGGGTCGTGGTCTCCGGGGGGCAGGTAGGTGGCCGTGCCCGTGGTTTCCGTCATCCCGTAGAGTTGCGCGAAGCCGCACTTAAAGACCGCGATGGCTTCCCGGAGCAGATCGAGGGGGATGGGCGAGGCCCCATAGAGCATGGTTTCAATGCTGGAGAAATCCGTTTCCGCGCAGCGCGGGTGCTGGAGGCACAGGCGCATTGCTGCGGGGACGATAAACAGCTTGGTGATGCGTTCCTGCTCGATCACCTCAAGAACACGCCCGGGCTCAAACTCCGAGAGCACGATATTCTTCGCCCCGGCCCAAACCCCCTGCACACCCCAGCCGGCACCTCCAATGTGGAAGCTGGGCATGGCGACGAGGCTGACGTCGGCCTCGCTCCAGTGATCCCAAGCCATATCGTCATGGGCCGGAAGACGCCGAATGGCCAGGAAGGCCTCATGGGCCAGCTGCACGCCCTTGGGATGGCCCGTGGTCCCGGAGGTGTACATCTGGATGGCGATGTCCTCCGCGGTCACCGGGCAGTGAGGATCCTCCGCGCTTTGCCCATCGCGCCAGGCCTCAAAGCTCTCCCAGCGCTCGTGGCCGGGCACCATGGCGATGATGGTTTTCACGGTTTTCAGTTCGCTTTCGATAGCCTCCACCAGGCCATAGAAATCCGGGCCCACGAAAAGCACCTCGGCGGCGCTGTCGTTCACCACATAGGCCACCTCCGGCGGCGCCAGGCGCCAGTTAATGCCCACGGACACCGCGCCGGCCTTGGCACAGCCAAAGATCAGCTCGTAAAAAAGATCGGAGTTTTTATCGAGGAAGGCGATTCGGGCACCGTGGCCGCAGCCCTCGGCCAAGAGGCCCTGGGCCACCTGGCTGGCATGGCGATCGAAGGTGGCGTAGTCCGTGCGCCGATTCTCAAAGAGAAAGGCCGTCGCGTCCGGACGCGTGGCCGCCTGAAAGCGGAGCACCTCGCCTAGGGTTTTTGCCTCCGTTACCGTTTTGATGTCCATGCCGCCTTACCTCCCGATCCTCGCTAGCGTGGCCGAGGATCTTAGGGTTAGGGTGCGATGGCAGCAAGAAAGGACGCCGCAATGGATACACCACCTCCCCTAGAGGATCAGCCCGCGTGGCGGGACGCCCTGGAGCAGCGGGCCGCGGACACTCGGCGGGCGCTGGACGAGGGCACGGAAGGCGACGTCACGCTGGATCAAACCCGGGTGGGCCGACTCTCGCGCATGGATGCCCTAGCCAGCCAGGCCCTGGCGCAGGCTGCGCAGCGACGCCGGGGGGGCACCCTTAAGGCGTTGGAGGCTGCGCTCGCGCGTTTGGAATCGGGGCAGTTCGGCTACTGCTTGTCCTGCGATGAGCCGATCGCCCTGGCTCGCCTTTGGCACAACCCCGCGGTGACCCTATGCCTTTCCTGTGCCGCGGAGGCAGAGCGCTAGGGCCTAGCGGTCGTCCTGGATGAATATCGTTAGGGACAGGGGACCGTGGGCACCAAAGAGCATGGTCATTTCGATATCCCCGGAGCGCGAGGGCCCGGTGATCCAGTGCAGGGTGCGCGGGAAGACCAAGCCCTGGGCGCCGGCCTGCTCCCGCAAGAAGGCCCAGAGGTCTTCGGAGGGGCCAAGGAGCGCAGACGCAGGGAGTACCACCGCGTGATGCTCGGGAAGAAAGGCCGATAGCACCGGGTTATCCGGCCCCGAGGCCAGGGCCAGGGAGCCCGTTTCCGCGAGCCCCGCCACCGCCGTGCTGACGGCAAGGGCGTCGCCGCTTTCCACGGGACGCAGCGCCGGGGCGTCGTTGCCCCAGGGCAGCTTCGCCAGGGGCGAGGCCGGGGCGACCACGGGCACCCCGCCGTGGGCCGCTGCCAGAGCCGTCAGGGCTTCCGCAAGGGCTGCGTCATCGGGGACGCTCTGAACCGTTGCCCCGGCCCCCTCGGCCTGCGCTGCAAAAAGCGAGCGAAGTTCCGGGGCCTGAAGCCGAGCCCGCTGGGGTACGAGATGGGCAGGCCGGGACGGAACCGAACGCGCCTTCAGGGCGCGGCGAACGGCCCCGAGGATTTGCGCCCGGCCCCCGTCGCTCACGGCAGGTCGCTGATGCGATCGATGATGGCGCCCACGATGCCGTAGGCCACGGCTTCCTCGGCGCTCATCCAGAAATCCCGGTCCGTGTCCTCGGCAATCTTTTCGAGGGGCTGGCCCGTGCGGTTGGCCAGGGTCTGGTTCAGGCGCTCGCGCATCTTCACGATTTCCTGGGCGTGGATTTCAATATCGGACGCTGTGCCCCCAAAGCCGCCGGCGGGCTGGTGGATGAGATAGCGGGTGTTCGGCAGGGAATAGCGGTTTTCCTTTTCCGCGGCCAGGTAGATCAGCGCCCCCGCACTGCCTACCCAGCCCGTGCCCACCACGCGCACCGGCGCCTTGATGAAGCGAATCATGTCGTAGATGGAATCGCCCGATTCCACGTGCCCCCCGGGGGAGCTGATATAGAGGGTGATGGGATCGTCGCTCGCGAAGGCCAGAGCCAGCAGCCGCTCGTTGGTGCGCTGGGCGCTCTCCGTGTTGATCTCCCCGAAGAGGGTGACCACGCGATTTTCGAAGAGCAGGGTCGGCGTGGGGTTGGCCTTCTGCGCCGCTTCGAGATCGGCTTTCTTGTCGTCCTTCACGTCGTTCATGGGGCTGTCCTTATGTCTTGGGTGCCTCAAAAAGCTGAGACCCCACCTTGGGGGCCATTCTAGCGCGACGGCGCCTTTCGTGGGGTGGGGGCGAACTCTTCCCCTTGCAAGCTCGCAAGGAAACTTCCGCCCTCCGGGGCGGGGAAGTTTCGGCTTTCGGTCCAGGCCCGGCCACCGAGGAGGCGACGAAAGCTGCCTGTCGGGCCTGCGAGCCGCCCCAGCACCGTCGTCGCTGCGCTGAGGAGCGGATGATACAGCCAGGGCCGGGCGGCGAAGAACGCCCAAAACCGCAGGAGCCACCGCGCCCGGTCGCCATCGAGGCGCGCATCATGGGCGCGCTGGCGCCAGCGCCGGAGCAGGCTCGGGAGGGGAATTTTCACCGGGCACACGGCCTCGCAGGCGCCGCAGAAGGTGGAGGCCGTGGGCAAGTGGACCGTGTCATCCAAGCCCGCGAGCTGGGGCGTAAGCACAGCGCCCATGGGGCCTGGATACACGGAGCCGTAAGCGTGCCCGCCCACCTGCCCGTAGACGGGGCAATGGTTCAAGCAGGCGCCGCAGCGAATGCAGCGCAGCATGGCTTCAAACTCCGTGCCGAGCATGGCGCTGCGGCCGTTATCCACCAGCACCACATGAAAGGCCTCGGGGCCGTCGGGATCCTCGGGGCGGCGCGGCCCCGTGGAGAAGGTGGTGTAGACGGAGGCTTCCTGCCCCGTGGCCGAGCGGGCGAGCACGCGCAGCAGGGTGGACGCGTCCTCCAGCGTCGGCACCACCTTTTCGATGCCCGTGACGGCGATATGCACCTTGGGCAGGGACTGGGTGAGATCGCCGTTGCCTTCATTGGTGACGATGACCGTGGAGCCCGTTTCCGCGATGGCGAAGTTGGCGCCCGTAATGCCGACCTCGGCGGAGAGAAAGTGAGCCCGGAGCTCTTCCCGGGCCTCGGCCATAAGCGCCTCGGCGGTGCTGCGATCGGCGTGCTCCCGGCCAACGTGATGCGCCGCAAAGCTTTCCGCGACGTCTTCCTTTCGTAGGTGAATGGCCGGGGCCACGATGTGGCTCGGGCGTTCCCGGCGCAGCTGCACGATGTATTCGCCCAGGTCCGTTTCCACGCAGCGCAGGCCATGGGCTTCGAGGTGCTCATTCAGCTCGAGCTCCTCCGTCACCATGGACTTGCCCTTCAGCACCTTTTTCGCGCCGTAGCGCTGGCATAGCTCAAGGATGATGGCCCGGGCCGACGCTGCATCGGGGGCCCAGTGCACTTCCCCGCCCCGCGCCCGCACCTGGGCCTCGAAGGTTTCCAGCTGCTGATCCAGCGTGGCCAGGGTGTAATCCCGGAGCGCCGCCGCTTCCTCCCGAAGAGCCTCGAATTCCGGCAGGGCCGCCACGGCCTCCCGGCGACGCACGCTCAGGCCCGTGCGCAGCTTTCCCAGAGCGCTTTGCAGAGGCGCATCGCCCAGGGCGTCCTTCGACCGGGCGATGAAATCCTGGCTTTGAACTTGAAAGCTCATGGGCGCCCCGCCCCAAGGGCCGGCGCCGGCGTGGGCACGAGCAGCTCCAGCACGTGGCGGAAGGTAAGGCTCGCCTCGGCCCGCTCCTCCCGCCCGGCCAGGTGAATGAGGCAGCCTAGATCCCCGCCAGTCACCAGCGGCGCCCCGGTGGCCCGGGCGCTGGCTAGCTTTTCATCGGCCATGGCCACGGAGACGGCGGGGTACTTCACGCAAAAGGTACCGCCAAAGCCGCAGCAGGTTTCCGCCTGGGTCATCTCCGTGAGGGTATAGCCGGCGCGCTCGAGGAGGGTTCGGGGGGCGGACTTCACGCCGAGCTCCCGAAGCCCGGCGCAACTGTCGTGATAAGTCAGGGTCTGCCCCGCGCCGAGGGGCGCCGGAGTGAAGTCGCACTGGTTCACCAGGAAATCGGTGATTTCAAAGCATCGCGCCGCCAAAGCTTCAGCCTCCCCCAGGCGGGGATGCTCGGGGCCAAGGACCTCGGGTAATTGGCGCACCATGCCCGCGCAGCTGCCCGAGGGCACCACCACGGCTTCAACGTCCGCGAAGTCCTCGAGCACCTTCAGGGCAAGGGCCTGCGCCGTGGCGCGATCGCCGCTGTTCCAGGCGGGCTGACCGCAGCAGGTTTGCTGCCGCGGCACGCGCACGGTGCAGCCCGCTTCCCGCAGCAAAGCCAGCGCCGCCGCACCAACGCTCGGGCGCAACCCATCGACTAAGCAACTGACCAACAGGGCAACACGCATAGGGGCTCTCCTCCAACGCTTAACGCTACCGCAGACGCGCTGCACCGGGCCAGGGCCTGGGGTATGCTCGAGGGATCATCACGCCGAGGGAGGACGGCCATGACCTTAGATCCTGTAGTTGCAGCCATTCTTGCGCAGAACGCCGAAGCGGGGGCGCCGCCCATGAGCAGCCTAAGCCCCGCGGACGCCCGGGCCGCCTATGGCGCCATGCAGGCCCCGGCCCCAGAGCTCACCCTGGGGAAGGTCGAGGATCGCACCATCGATGGCCCGGAGGGGCCCGTGGGGGTGCGCATCTATACCCCGGAAGGGCCCGGTCCCTTCCCCCTCCACGTGCACTATCACGGCGGCGGCTGGGTCATTGGGGATTTAGACACCCACGACCGAGACTGCCGCACCCTGGCCCGGGAAGCGGGCTGCGTGGTGGTGGCGGTGGACTATCGCCTAGCCCCGGAGCACCCCTTCCCCGCCGCCCCTGAGGATTGCTACGCCGCGACCTGCTGGGCCGCGGACCATGCCGCCTCCCTGGGCGCCCGGCCGGGCCCCATCACCGTGGGCGGCGATAGCGCCGGCGGCAACCTGGCCGCCGTGGTGAGCCTCATGGCAAAGGCCCGGGGCGGCCCGGATATCGCACTTCAGCTGCTGATCTATCCGGTCACGGACCACGACTTCACCCTGCCCTCCTACCAAGAAAACGGTGAGGGCTATCTGCTGACGCTGGAAACCATGAACTGGTTCTGGGATCTCTACTGCCCAGAAAACCAGCGCGACGATTGGCGCGCCAGCCCAAGCAAGGCGGAGAGCCTCGCGGGGCTCCCGGAGGCGGTCATCATCACCGCGCAGTACGACCCCCTGCGGGATGAGGGCCACGCCTATGGGGAGGCCCTCAAGGCGGCCGGGGTGCCCGTCACCGTGCAGTGCTTCGAGGGCATGATCCACAGCTTCTTCTCCCTGGCCCACATGATCCCCGGCGCCGCCGGCGCGGTCACCCTGGCCGTCGATGCGCTGCGCCGCGCCCATGGGGAAGGCTAGCCATGGCCTATCTGCTCGAATGCCGGGATAAGCCCGATTCCGCTGCGCTCCGCCAGGAGACGCGGCCGGCCCACCTGGCCTATGCGAAGGCGGCCCCGGCGATTCTCGCCGCCGGGCCCCTCCTGGCCGAGGACGAAAGCACCATGATCGGCAGCTTCTTCATCCTCGACCTGCCGGACCGTGCCGCGGTGGAAGCCTTCAACGCCGCCGATCCCTACACCCAAGCCGGACTCTTCGGCTCCGTGCGTATCCAGCCCTTCCGCTGGCTTATGGGCACGGGCCCCACGGCCAGCTAACGCCGCCCATGAAGGTGCTTTACCACCATCCCGCCGGGGCCCGGCTCCGGCGGCGCTTCGCCGAACTGGCGGAGGACGGCATCGCCGTGACCGTGGTGGAAGCGGCGGCGGGGCCGGCGCTGGACGCGACCCTCGCCGAGGCCGAGGTGCTCTGGCACTGCCTCTACCCCATCGACGCTGCCTTCTTAGAGAAAGCCCCAAGGCTTCGCCTCATCCAGAAAATCGGCGTGGGCGTGAACACCATCGATCGCGAGACCTGCGCGGCCCGAGGCATCACGGTCTGCAATCTGCCCGGGAGCAATGCGCCCGCCGTGGCGGAGCACACCCTCGCGCTCATGCTCGCCACCCTGCGCCAGCTTCCCCAGCTTGATGCGGCGATGCGCCGAGGCCAGGGCTGGACCCTCACCCCGCAGCTGGAAGATGGCCTCAGGGAGCTTTCCGGTCGACGGGTGGGGCTCGTGGGCTGGGGCGCGACGGCGCAACGCCTGGCTCCGGTCTTAGAGGCCCTCGGCGCCCAGGTCGCCTTTTGCGCCCAGCGCACCCATGGGGCGCCCTATGCGCAGCGATCCTTCGAGGACCTGCTGGCCGAGAGCGACGTGCTCTCCCTGCACGTACCGCTGACTGAGGCCACGGTCCGGTTGCTGGATGCCAAGGCCCTGGCGCGCCTTCCCGCCGGGGCCATCGTCATCAATACGGCGCGGGGCGGGCTTATTGATGAAAGCGCCCTCCTCGCGGCCCTGGGCAGCGGCGCCCTCGCCGGCGCGGGCTTGGACGTCTTCGACCAGGAACCCCTACCGGAAGATCACCCTTTCCTCACCCTACCGCAGGTCGTGCTAACACCCCACAGCGCCTGGCTGACCCAGGAAACGCTAACCCGAAGCCTGACCACGGCGGTGGCGAACCTCCACCGCCTGCGCAGCGGCGAGCCCCTTTACCATGAGGTACCGCCCCCATGAACGACGCCCCGAGAGACGCCCCCAGGGATGCTACTGCCGTCTGGCCTGCCCACGCCGGCCAGCGCCTCGCCGCCTTCCGGGCGTTTCTTGCGGCCCAGGGCGGCCCGGCGCTGCCCGCCCGGGATCCCGAGGCGCTCGACGCCTTCAGCCTTGCCGAGCCCGACGCCTTCTGGCGCGCCCTCTGGGCCTTTACGGAACTCCCAGGCGATCCCGGGGCCCGGGATCGAAGCAGCGACGGCACCATGGCCGGCACGCGCTTCTTCCCCGACGGCCGGGTGAACTTCACGGAGGCGCTCCTGCGGGGGCCTGCCGATGCTCTTGCGATTTTGGCCCGGGATGAAACGGGCGCCGAAACGCGCCTCACCCGGGGCGCCCTACGAGACGCCGTGGCTGCCCTCGCCGCCCAGCTGGCGGAGGGGGGCTTTGGCCCCGGGGACCGGCTCTGCGCGCTGACCCCTAACCGCCCCGAGGCGGTCATCGCCGCCCTCGCCACGGCGGCACTGGGGGGCACCTTCGCGAGCTGCTCCCCCGATTTCGCCCCCCGCGCCGTGCTCGATCGCTTTGCGCCCCTAAGGCCCAAGGCCCTGCTCGTGAGCGATGGCAGCCGCTACAAGGGGCGTGCCCTGCCCCTTGGGGAGACGGCCGCCGAGCTAAAGGCGGCCTTGAACCCTGAGCTGGCCCTCAGCTACGCCGTGCTTGGGACGGGCCTTGAGGGCTTCACCCCCCTGCGCGAACCGACCGCGGGGGCCGGGGCGTCCTGGCGCGCCGCTGAGCGCGGGGCCCTCGATCCGCTTTACGTGCTCTTCTCCTCGGGCACCACGGGGGCGCCCAAGGGCATCATCCATGGCACCGCCGGCCCCCTTCTGCAGCACCTAAAGGAACATCAGCTGCACTGCGATCTGGGTCCTGGGGATCGGCTGCTGTACTACACCACCTGCGGCTGGATGATGTGGAACTGGCTCGTCTCGGCCCTCGCGAGCGGTGCGACTATCGGCCTTTACGACGGCGCCCCGGACGCACCCGGGACGGGGGAGGAGGACGCCTTCCTGAGCTTTGCCCGGGAGGGGGCTTTTACCCACCTCGGCACCTCCCCGGCCTATCTCACGCGCCTTGCCCAGCTGGGCGACGGGGACCCCCTGCCGGCGCTCCGCGTGCTCCTGTCCACCGGCGCGCCCCTCCCGGACTGGGCCTGGGCCTTCGCCAAGCGACGTTTCGGGGACGTGCCCCTCTGCTCGATTTCCGGGGGGACGGACCTCCTCGGCTGCTTTGCCCTGGGCCACCCCGAGCGCCCCATGGAAGCCGGCGCCCTGCAGGGGCGAGGGCTTGCCATGGCCCTGGACTTCGACCATGGGGACGATGACGGCACGGCCGGGGAGCTCGTCTGCCGAGCGCCCTTCCCTTCCCAGCCCCTGGGCCTCATCGACGACCCCACGGGGGAACGGCTTCGGGCCACCTACTTCCCGGACGATCCCAACACCTGGCGCCACGGGGACTACGGCTACTGGACCGAAAAGGGGGGCGTAGTGCTTCTGGGCCGGGCCGACGCGGTTTTAAACCGGGGCGGCGTGCGCATGGGCACGGCAGAGTTCTACGGGCCCCTGGAAGCCCTGCCGTCCCTCGCCGACTGCCTGATCGTGGATCGCCCGGCGGGGGATGACCTGGAGCTCATCCTTTTTGTGGTCCCCGCCCCCGGGGTGATTTTCGACGCGGCCCTTGAGCAGGAGATCCGCACCACCCTGCGCACCCAGGCCAGCCCCCGGCACAGCCCGGACCGCATCTTGCCCGTCACGGCCATTCCCCGAACCCGCTCCGGAAAGCGGGTGGAGCTGGCCGTGCGGGATCGGCTGCGAGGGCGGGCCCCGAAGAACTTGGGCGCGCTGGAGGCTCCGGAGGCCATCGAGGCCCTCGCCACCCATCCTGGGTTAGGCTAGGCCTTTGCTTATAACTAAAAGAAAAGACAGTTAGCGCATTTATTCCCTTCGCACCGAGCGAGGCCGGTGCTAGGGTTCGCCGACTTGGGAAGGGAGATCACTTATGTCCTTTGCAGCCATTGCCAACCTGGTGGTGTTTGTCCTCCTTGCGGGGGTGCTGTTCAAGTTTCGGAAACCACGCCTAACGCTAGGCCGGCAGATTCTTTTAGGCCTGCTCCTGGGGGCGGGCTACGGCCTTGCGCTGCAGTTCCTCTACGGCAGCGGCGACGCCGCCGTAAAGGAAACCCTCACCTGGACCAACGTGGTGGCCTCGGGCTACATCAGCCTGCTGAAGATGGTGATCATGCCCCTTGTGCTGGTGATGATGATCGCCGCCGTGGTCCGCATGCGCGAAGTCGCGGACCTTGGACGCATTGGCGGAAGCGTGGTGGGTATTCTCGTGGGCACCACCGCCGTCGCGGCGCTCGTGGGCATTTTCGTGAGCAACCTCTTTGGCCTCAGCGCCGACTCCATTACCCTGGGG
>JAUILI010000033.1 GCA_030433075.1 Gammaproteobacteria bacterium
ATGTCGGCGGCGTAGCCCCCAGCGCTCGCCCCGGCATCGATGAGGAGGCTCCGGCTCGGGCCTCGGTCCCGGGTGCGATGGTGATAGTGGAGGATCGCGCCTCGTTCATTTAAGCCGATGATGTTGGTGTAGGGCAGTTCGTGGTCTTCGTGCCCCGTGGCGGCGAGGTAGCGAAGGTGCAGCTCAAACTCGCTGTCCTCGGCGCGGAAGCCCTCGGCCACCGCGCGATGGCCGCGCACGGCCCGGGCATTGGCGGCGCGCAGGCAGGCCAATTCATAGGGGGTTTTCTGCGCCCGGGCAAAGTCCACGCGCTGGCGCAGGGCCGTGGGGTCCGGGTGGCCCGGCCCAAGGGCGACCGTTGGTCCGGAGCAGCGGGCGGCCCAGGCCTTGATGTGTTGGTCGCGTTCGCGCTCGCTCGTCACCAGGGTCGCCGGAAGCACGTCGAGCCAGGGGCCCTCCGGCGACCGGGGGGGCGCATGCCAGAAGTCGTCCGCTTGCAGGTGCAGCAATTCCGGGGCCCCGGACGCGGGGATGAGCACGGCCGAGCCGGCGGCGTCCGGGAGAGGCGCAAAGAGGGAAAAGTGGGGATTGGGTTTCCAGCTGGCGCTGGTGTCGTCCAGGAAGTGGTCCTGGGGGGTGCCAGCGTAAATCACGACCCCGCTGAGGCCCTCCTGCGCCAGCGCCCCCTGGTAGCGAGCCAGGAGCGTGCGGAGGTGATCGCGGTGGTGATCGGCGAGGCTTAGGTCGGAAGGCATTATGTTCTCCAGGAGCGCGTCGCAGGGCTGGGGGCGCAGTGTAGCGAGGGCCAGGGGACAGGCCCAGACCATGGAGTCCGGGGGCGCCACCGTGGTATACAACGGGAGGTTTTTTGCACTCCGAGGGAGAGGGTTATGCAAGGTTTTGCCTACGAGGCACCATCGTCGCTGGAGGCGCTTCGGGCGCGGCTCGCGGCGGCCCAGGGGGCCGGGGAATTGACCCAGGTTCTGGCCGGCGGCACGGACCTGCTCGTGCAAATGAAGCAGGGGCAGCGGGCGCCGGGCCTGATTCTCGATATCAAGCGCGTGGGGGAGACCCAGGCCCTGGCGGTCGACGGCGATACGCTCGTCATCGGCGCCTCCGTGCCGGCGGCAAAGGCGAAGGCCTTCCCCCTCGTGGCCGAGGCCTTTCCCGGACTGGCCCACGCCATTGACCTCATTGGCTCCTCGCAAATTCAAGGGCGCGCCTCCCTCGGCGGTAACCTTTGCAACGCGTCGCCGGCGGGGGACACCATTCCCGCCCTCATTGCCAACGGTTTTGAAGCGCAGATCCTCACCGCTGAGGGCCTGCGGACCTTGCCCGTGGAGGCCTTCGTGACCGGCGTGGGCAAAAATGCCCTTGCCGCCGGGGAAGTGCTCCTCGCCCTCCAGGCGCCGGTGCCCGGCCCCCGCAGTGGCGATGCCTACCAGCGCTTTACGCCGCGCACGGAAATGGATATCGCCGTGGTGGGCGTGGGCGCCCGCCTCACGCTGGACGATGCCGGGGTGATTGCCTCGGCCCGCATTGCCCTGGGCGCCGTGGCGCCCCATGCCTTCCTCGCGGAGGCCGCGGGGGCGGCCCTCGTGGGCACCCGCGGTGAGCCAGAGGCCCTCGAGGCGGCCGCTGCGGCGGCCATGGAGGCGGCGAAGCCGATTTCCGATAAGCGGGGCTCGGCGGACTTCCGCCGACGGATTTGCGGGGTGCTGGTGAAGCGCGTGGTAGCGCAGGCGCTCGAGCGCTGCACGACGGAAGGAGCGAAGTAATGAAGGTTCATGTGCAAACGGAAGTGAACGGGGAAGCGGTCGAGTTTCTGTGCGATCCCACGACCACGCTGTTGGAAGTGCTTCGGGACAACCTTGGGCTGCGGGGCAGCAAGGAAGGCTGCGGAACCGGGGATTGCGGCGCGTGCAGCGTGGAGCTCGACGGCGCTCTGGCCTGCAGCTGCCTGATTCTGGCTGCGGAGACGCAGGGGCGCTCCGTGGCCACCATCGAAGGGGTGGCCACCCCGGAGGCGCTCCATCCCCTGCAAAGCCATCTGCTGAAAAGCGCCGGGCTCCAGTGCGGCGTGTGCACGCCGGGCATTGTGGTGGCGGCGAAGCACCTGCTGGAGCAGGACCCGAACCCCACGGAGGAAGCGGTGCGCTACTTCCTGGCCGGGAACCTTTGCCGGTGCACGGGCTACGACAAGATCATTCGGGCGGTGCTCGACGCCGCGGCGGAGATGCGAGGAGAAGCGGCATGAGCGAAGCCATGGATTTTAAGGTCATTGGAACCCGCCCGATCCGTCCCGATGGGGTGGACAAGGTGACGGGGCGCGCCAGCTTCGGCGCCGACTTTTCCCTGCCGGGCATGCTCGAGGGGGCCGTGCTGCGCTCGCCCCACGCCCATGCGCGGATCAAGAGCATCAATACGGACAAGGCCCTCGCGGCGCCCGGCGTCAAGGCCGTGGTGACGGGCGCGGATTTCCCCCAGGTCGCTGCTGGCGCCATCGAAGGCGGGGAAGGGGGTGGCGACTTCGCCGATCTCGCGGGGAACGTCATTGCCCGGGGTAAGGTGCGCTACCACGGCCATGCCGTGGCGGCCGTGGCGGCGCAAAGCCGGGCCCAGGCCCTTGCGGCCCTGGCCCTTATCGAGGTGGAGTACGAGCCGCTTCCGGCGGTGCTGTCCCTCGACGCGGCCCTTGCAGAAAGCGCGCCCCTCATCGACGAAGGGCTTATGACCTCCGGGCTTCCCGAGCCGGCCGCCGCGCCTTCCAACCTGGCGTCGGTGATCGAGATGGGCAACGGCGATCTTGAGGCGGGCTTCGCAGAGGCTGCGCTTATTATCGAGCGTCGCTATCAAACCCCCACGGTGCACCAGGGCTACATCGAGCCCCACGCGTGCGTGGGCCGCTGGGGCCAGGACGATCAGGCCATGCTGTGGTGCTGTACCCAGGGCGCCTTCGATGTGCGCTCCATGACCGCGAAGGTGCTGGGCCAGCCCGTGGGTTCCTTGAAAGTCATTCCCAGTGAGATTGGCGGCGGCTTCGGGGGTAAGACCACGGTGTACCTCGAGCCCCTCGCCCTGCAGCTCTCGAAGAAGAGCGGCCGCCCGGTGCGCATGGTGATGACCCGGGAAGAGGTCTTCCGGGCTACGGGCCCTGCATCGGCGGCCACCATCGATCTGCGCATGGGCTTCTCCTCGGACGGCAAGATCACGGCCGCAGAAGCCATCATGGCCTATGAGGCCGGGGCCTTCCCCGGGTCCCCCGTGGGCCCGGGCACCATGTGCGTATTCGCCCCCTATCGGATTGCCAACTTCCGCATCAAGGGCATGGACGTGCTGGTCAACAAGCCCAAGGCCGCGGCCTATCGGGCCCCCGGCGCGCCCCAGGCGCTCTTTGCCACGGAAAGCGCCATGGACGAGGCGGCGCAGAAGCTTGGGATTGATCCCATCGAGCTGCGCCTGCGCAACGCCGTGGAGGAAGGAGACTCGGCCATCTATGGCCCGAAGTTTGGCCCCATCGGCCTGCGGGCCTGCCTGGAAGCGGCGGCGGCCCATCCCCATTACACGAAGGCCAAGGACGCCGGCGTGGGCCGGGGCGTGGCCGTAGGCTTCTGGTTCAACGTGGGGCTTCAGTCCTCCGCGGAAGTGCACATCAATGAGGACGGCACGGTAACCGTCATTGAAGGGAACCCGGACATCGGCGGCTCCCGGGCCTCCATGGCCCTCATGGCCGCGGAAACCCTCGGCGTGCCCTATGAGAGCGTTCGCGTGGTGGTGGCGGATACGGAAACGGCAGGCTTCTCCAACGTCACCGGCGGCTCCCGGGTCACCTTCGCCACGGGCATGGCCGTGGTCGAGGCTTCCAAGGACATCATTGCCCAGTGCTGCAGCCGGGCGGCTTCCCTCTGGAGCACGGACGAAGACATGGTGGAATGGCGCGATGGTGCGGTTCATCCCCGTCCCGGGGTGAACGTCGAAGCGACGCCCCTGTCCCTGAAGGATCTGGCCGGCCAGGCTGGGCGCATGGGTGGCCCCCTCTTGGGCAAGGCTTCCCTGAACGCTCGGGGGGCGGGGCCGGGCTTCTCCGTGAACCTGTGCGATGCGCTCGTCGATCAGGAAACGGGGCAGGTGCAGGTGAAGGCCTTCACGGCCATTCAGGATGCGGGCAAGGCCATTCATCCGAGCTACGTGGAAGGCCAGCTCCAGGGCGGGGCGGTGCAGGGCATCGGTTGGGCCTTGAATGAAGAGTATGTCTACAGCCCCGACGGCATCATGGAAAACGCGGGCTTCTTGGACTACCGCATTCCCGTCGCGTCCGATCTTCCTATGATCGAAACGCAAATCATCGAGGTGCCGAACCCGGGTCACCCCTACGGGGTGCGGGGCGTGGGGGAAACGCCCATCGTGGCGCCCCTCGCCGCCGTGGCCAATGCGGTATCCGCGAGCGCGGGGGTGCGCATGACCGAACTGCCCCTGTCGCCGCCGCGGGTGCTTGAGGCCCTCGACCAGGCCTAGGGAAGGGGGGCACAGCCGTGGCTAAGGTCCATGTGCCCTTCGACCTGCGTCACCTCGCCGAGGGCGCTGCGGTGCTCGAGGTGCAAGGGGCGTGTTACCGAAGCCTCATGGCAGCCCTTCAGGGCCGCTATCCGGCTTTGGAAGCGGCCCTCGCCCGGGATAAGGCCTTCGTGCTTGATGGGGAAATCATTGATACCCCTCTGCTGGAGGCCGTTGCCCCGGACAGCGAGGTTCACTTCCTCCCCCGCATCGGCGGGGGCTAGGCCGTGACGCCGTTGTCCCCAGGGGCCCTTCCCCCCGAGGCCCTCGCCAGCGCGGCTCAGGCGCGGGTCTTCGAGGCCCTGCCTGAAGCCCAGAGCGCCTTTTTTGCCCCCGGCCGCGTCAATCTCATGGGCGATCACATCGATTACCTGGGCGGCGTCGTGCTGCCCATGAGCCTGACCGAAGGCACGGTGCTGGGAGCGGTGCCCAAGGCGCGGAGGGGCGAGGGCGGGCTCGAGGTCTGGGCGCTCGATGCCTCGGAAAAGGCGCTGCTGTCTTCGACGGATCTGGAGCGGCCCCTAGGAGATTGGCGCCGACGCCTCGTGGCCGTGCTGGCGGCGCTGGGCCTCGCCCCGGAGGCCGTGCCCTTTCGCATCGCGATTTCTGGAACCCTTGCTGGAGGCGGCCTATCAAGCTCCGCCAGCTTCGCCCTCGTGCTGGCTCGCTGGCTTCGCGAGGAAGGGCTCGGTGATGCCTTTGAGAGCTGGCGCCTCGCAAGCATTCTCCAGACGGTGGAGCGTGATCATGCTGGCGTGGCCTGTGGTCTCATGGATCCCCTCGCCATTGATTTGGGAACGGTGGACGGAGCGCTGCGCCTCGATTGCGAGCAGGGCACGGCTAGCCCCGTCCCCCTCGGCTTCTCCCAGGCCGTTTTTGCCCTTGTGCACTGCGGTGTGGGGCGGCGGTTGGAGGATGGGGCCTATAACCGGGTGCGGGCCACACTTGCGGCGGCGCTCGGGGCAGAGGGCTTCCCCGCCAATCGCCTGCCGCCGCCGACGGCGCCGGTTCGGGCCGCGCCCCTGCGCCATGTGCAATCGGAGCAGGCCCGGGTGTGGGCGGGCTGCGAGGCCCTGGCCGCAGGGGACCCGGTCGCCTTCGGCGCGCTGATGGATGCCTCGCATCGATCCCTTGCGGAGGACTACGGGGTGAGCCTGCCCGAACTCGATCGCCTGACGGCTCTCGCTAGGGGTCTTCCCGGGGTGTACGGCGCGCGCCTCACCGGGGCAGGTTTCGGCGGCTGGGCTCAACTGCTGGTGGAGCATGGCGCCTGGCCCGAGGTTCAGCGAACCCTGGCCGCGGAGGGCTTCCCTAGGGCCTTCCTTGCGATCCCCGGCGGGGCGCCTCGGGCGCTGCCCCGAGGGGGTGCCCATGGCTAAAGCGCCCTCCGGCGCGGAGCGCCGTTACGACCCCCTACTCGATAGCTGGGTGCTGGTGTCGCCGCAGCGCGCTGCGCGGCCCTGGCTTGGGGCCCGGGGCACCCCGGAGCCGCCGGGGCCGAGCTTTGATCCGGCCTGCGCGCTGTGCCCCGGCAATACCCGGGCTTCCGGAATTGCCATGCCCGCCTATGGCGGGGTGTACAGCTTCGCCAATGATTTCCCCGCCCTGACCGCCGAGAGCGCCCCGGAAGGGGGAGAGGGGCTGTTCCGCCGCGCGCCGGCCCGGGGGGCGGGGCGGGTGCTGTGCTTTAGCCCCCACCACGACCTGACCCTAGCGGAAGGGGATGATGCGCTGCGCCGGGACGTCATCGCCCTCTGGCGCGACGAGCTCCAGCGCTTTGGGACCGAGATGGCCTGGGTGCAGCTGTTCGAGAACCGCGGTGCCATGATGGGGTGCTCGAACCCTCACCCCCATGGGCAGCTCTGGGCCAGCGACTTTCTGCCGAGCCTGGTGGCGCAGGAGCTGCGCAGCCAGCAGGCCTATTTTGAGCGCACCGGGGCGGCGCTGCTCGCGGTGGTGCGCGATCAAGAGGCCGAGGGGCCCCGGGTCGTGCTCGTCACCGAGGGCTGGGTGAGCTGGGTCCCGTTTTGGGCCCGCTGGCCCTATGAGGTGCTCCTGGCGCCCCGGCGGAATCTGGCGAGCCTCCTGGCCCTTACGGAGGACGAGCAAGGCGATCTTGCGCGCCACCTGGGTCTGCTTCTCAAGGCCTATGACCGCCACTTCGCCTGCCGGACCCCCTACAGCTTTGGTTGGCACGGATGGCATGGCCTTACCGATGCGCCCCCGGGGCTTTTGCTCCATGCTCACCTTCTGCCGCCCCTGCTCGACGGCCCGGATCGGCAGAAGTTCATGGTGGGTTACGAACTCCTGGCGGAAACTCAGCGGGACCTAACGCCGGAGGCGGCGGCGGCAGCGCTCCGAGCGGCGCTGCCTCCGTCCCCCTAATCCCATAACGTCGCAACGAAGTAAGGATGTCCCCCATGGATGCGCTAGAACTGCTTTCCCAGCGGCGTAGCAGCCGCGCCGCCGAACTCACGGAGCCGGGCCCGGAAGGGGCAGCGCTTCAACAGATTCTCGAGGCCGGTATTCGCGTGCCGGATCACGGAAAGCTGGGCCCTTGGCGCCTTCTGGTGCTTCAGGGGGCGGACCGGGCCTGGGCCGGCGCGCGCCTCGCAGAACGCTTTAGGGCGCTAAATCCCGACGCCTCGGACGCGCTGGTCACCCTGGAAGCAGAGCGCTTCCTGCGGGCGCCGGTGGTGGTGGCGGTGGTCCATCGCCCCATCCCCAGTGAAAAGATTCCCGCCTGGGAGCAGCAGCTTTCCGCCGGGGCGGTATGCCAGAACCTGCTGCTAGCGGCTCACGCGTCGGGCTTTGCAGGACAGTGGCTGACCGGTTGGAGCGCCTACGACGGGCCCTTCCTAGAGGCCCTAGGCTTTGCGCCGGAGGATCGGCTCGCGGGATGGATCTATCTAGGGACCCCGGAGCGCGAGCCGACCCCTCGGGTGCGGCCCGCGCTGGAGGAGGTGCTGCTGACCCTCCCGGGGGGGACGGGGGCTTCGCGCTAAAGCGCGAGCCCCGTGTGCCGGGCCAGATCTTCAAGGGCCTGGGCTTCGCTGACCACCTTGATGGTGGTCATGCCCATGGCAGCGGCGGGCTTTAAGTTGATGCCCAAATCGTCGAGGTAAAGCACGGACTCCGCGGCGACCCCAAGGCGCTCCAGCACCAGCTCGTAGGCCCGAGGCTCGGGCTTCCGAACCCCTTCGACGCTCGATTCCACCACCAGATCAAATAGCGCCATAACCTCAGCGACGGCGTTCGCGCGGGTGGCATCGCGTGCCATGCCCGGGCCGCTGCCGGCCTTCACGTTGTTGGTCAGGCAGGCGTTTTGGTAGCGGGTTTTACAAGCCTTCAGGGCCGCCACCATCTTCGGCCGCACGTCCCCGGAGAGGAGGGAAATCACCGTCTTACCGGGAATGGGGTGGCCAGCGGCGGTGGTCTCATTAAGAAAGGCTTGGTCAAAGCCGTCGAGGTCCAGGGCGCTGCTTTCAAACTGGGCCCAAGCATTGTCATCGGGGTTGGTGGCGTTGATGGTGCGGATGAAATCCTTGGGGATGCCGTTTTCCGCCTCGAAGCGGTTAAACGCCTCGAAGGGGCTGCTCGTGAGCACGCCCCCGAAGTCCCAGAGGACCGCTTTAAATTCGCGCATGGTCAAAATCCTGGCTAGAAGATGGAGTAGGCGCCATCGATGAGGAAGGTCTCGCCGCTGTGATAGCTGCTTGCCGTGCTCATGATGTAAACGGCGATACCGGCGAAGTCTTCGGGCTGGCCCCAGCGCCGGGCGGGGATGCGCTTCTGCACGGCGGTGACGAACTTATCGTTGCCGAAGGCGCCTTCGGTCATCTCCGTTTCGATCCACCCGGGTAGGATGGTGTGGGCCGTCACCCCATAGCGGGCGTACTCCACGGAAAGGGCCTTGGCCATGGAGATCAGCCCGCCCTTGGTGGCGGCGTAGTGCTCGCCCCGGGCTTGGCCAGAAATCGCCGCCAGGCTGGCCGTGCCAATCAGACGACCAAAGTTATCCCCTTCTTCCCCCCGGGCTTTCATGTGCCGCGCGGCAGCCCGGAGGGTGTAGAACACCCCGTCGAGGTTCACGGCCAGCACCCGCCGCCATTCCTCGGCGGTCATGGTGTCGAAGCTGGCGGCGCGCCCGCCTACGCCGGCGTTAGCAAAGCAGCCATCGACCCGCCCAAAGCGCTCGAGGGTTTCGGCGAAGCAGCGCTCCACCGCGGCCTCGTCGGAGACATCGCAGCGCATGGCCGCTACCGGCGTGCCGTAGCTTTCTAGGCGCGCCAGGGCCGCGGCGTTCTTGCCTTCGTTGGTGCCCCAGATGCAGACGGAAGCGCCCGCGGCCGCCAGGCCCTCGGCCATGCCGAGGCCGATGCCGCCGTTGCCGCCGGTGATCAGGGCGACGCGCCCTTCAAGGTTAAACGGTGCAAATGCCATGTGATCTCTCCCCAAGGTAAAAACGCGCTCGAGTCTACGTGAGGGGGCCGGGGGCGTCACCGCCGAGGCGCCCTTGTCAGGCCCCCCGTGCCTTGCGAAAGTGCTCATCAGGCAGGGTTTGACATTCGCATTGGAGAGAGGAGCGGGGCAATGGCACAGAAGCCGGTGGCACTGGTAACGGGTTCGTCGAGCGGCGTGGGGGCCGCCTGCGTGGAACAGCTCGCGAAGGCCGGGTGGGATGTGGTGGTGAACTATTCCCGCAGCGCCGAGGCGGCGGAAGCGGTGGCGGAGCGCTGCCGTGCCGCCGGGGCCGAAGTGCTTCTGCAGCAGGCGGACGTGGCCGACGATAGCGCCTGCCGGGCCCTCGTCGCGGCGGTGGAGGCACGCTTTGGGCGTCTCGATGCGCTCGTGAACAACGCGGGCACCACGAAGTTTGTAGCTCACAGTGATCTGGAGGGCCTCACGGCAGAGGATTTCCACCATATCTACGGCGTGAACACCATTGGCGCCTTTCAGATGACCCGGGCCGCCGCCGCTCTGCTACGGGCCTCGGGCGACGGGGCCGTGGTGAACGTGGCCTCCATCGCCGGGGTGAAGGGCATTGGCAGCTCCATCGCCTACGCCGCGTCTAAGGGGGCCATGATCACCATGACCAAATCGCTCGCCCGGGTTCTCGGGCCCGAGGTGCGCATCAACGCCGTATGCCCGGGCTTCATTCAGGGGGAGTGGCTGCGCCAGGGCATGGGGCCGGAGGTCTACGATCGCACCCAGGCCTTTCTTGAAGGGGCGACGCCCCTAAAGCGGACGGCGACGGCGGATACGGTGGCGGAGGCGATCATCATGCTGATCACCAGCGCCTCTCTGGTCACCGGCGAGACGCTACTTCTCGATGGGGGGCACCACCTGCTCTAGGGAGGCGCGTTCGCCGAGCCCAGCCCCTGGTGGCGAACGTCCTTTCCCCGAGCCAGGTAGATGATGTACTCGCAGACGTTCTTCGCGTGATCGCCGATGCGCTCGAAGCTTCGGGCGCACCAGATAATGTTGTGATAGCTCCGCAGGCGCTCGGGGGCGGCTTCCATGGCCTCAAGGAGCCGGCTGACTAGGGCCTCGTAGGCCCGATCCACGGCGCGATCCCGGGTGATGACCTCCAGGGCCCGCGCCTCGTCCACGCGCACGAAGGCGTTCAGGGCGTCGGCGAGCATGCTTTGCACCCGCTCCATCATATCCGTGAGCTCCGGGAGCGGATCCCGGAGCGCCGGGAGGGCGCAGAGAGTTTCGAGCATTTTGGCGATACGGGTGGTTTCGTCGCCGATGCGCTCGAGATCGGTAATGGCCTTCACGATGGACATCACGAGGCGCAGGTCGCTTGCCGTGGGCTGGCGCCGGGCAATGATGTGGGTGCAGGCATCGTCGATGCTCACCTCGAGGCGATTCACGGCCTTGTCGAGGGCGGCTACAGGCTCCGCGGGATCCGCGTCCCAGGTGCTGAGGCCTAGGCATACGGCTTGGAGCTGGCGCTCTACGAGCCCGCCCATCTCCGTCACCATGGCCCGCAGCTCATCAAGCTCGGCGTCGTACTGCCCTGAAATATGTTCCCGCATGACGTTGCCGGTCTCCCTCGGGTCCCTAGCCGTAGCGACCCGTGATGTAGTCTTCCGTTTGCCGGGCCTGGGGCCGGGTGAAGAGATCGTCCGTGGCGCTGAACTCCACGAGCTCCCCGAGATAGAGGAAGGCGGTGTAGTCCGATACCCGGGCAGCTTGCTGCATGTTATGGGTCACCACAATGATGCTGTAGGCCTCGGCTAGCTGACCGATCAGCTCCTCAATCTTGAGGGTGGAGATGGGGTCGAGGGCCGACGCGGGCTCGTCGAGAAGCAGCACCTCCGGGCGAATGGCTATGGCCCGGGCAATCACCAGGCGCTGCTGCTGGCCGCCGGAGAGGGTCAGGGCGCTCGCCTCGAGCCGATCTTTCACCTCGTCCCACAGCGCCGCGGAACGAAGGGCCCATTCCACTTCCCGCTCCAGAGCGCGTTGATCAGAGAGGCCCTGCAGCCGGAGGCCGTAGGCGACGTTATCAAAGACGCTCATGGGAAAGGGGTTGGGCTGCTGGAACACCATGCCAATGCGGCGCCGGAGCACGGTGACGTCCACCTCCGGGGCCAGGATGTCCTCGCCAAAAAGTTGAATGTGCCCGGTAACCTCCACCCCGCGAATCAAATCGTTCATGCGGTTGAAGCTACGCAGGAGCGTGGACTTTCCGCAGCCACTGGGCCCGATAAAGGCCGTCACCCGATGCCGGGGCACGGTAAGGCTGACCTCCCGTAGCGCAGCCTTGCCGTCATAGCTGACGGAGAGCTGCTCAACGTTTAGGCAGGTGTCCGCAGGGTCGAAAGTTAAGGTTGGGATGTCAGTCATGGGAAGTAGTTTAGCCCAGGGGATCCCGGTGGCGCCCGCGTAGATAGGCGCGCAGGAGCACAGCGCCCAGGTTGAGCAATACGATCATCAGCACCAGCAGGAGCGCTGACGCATACACGAGGGGGCGCGCGGCTTCGACGTTGGGGCTTTGGAAGGCCAGATCGTAAATGTGAAAGCCCAGGTGCATGAATTGCCGATCGAGGTGAAGAAAGGGGAAGGTGCCGTCGAGGGGCAGCTCGGGCGCGAGCTTCACCACGCCCACCAGCATGAGGGGCGCCACTTCCCCGGCGCCCCGGGCCACGGCCAGGATCACCCCCGTGAGCACCGCCGGCAGGGCCTGGGGGAGGATGATGTGGCGGATCGTCTCGAAGCGCGTGGCGCCCAGGGCGAGGCTGGCTTCCCGGAGTTGCCGGGGGATTCGGCTGAGCCCTTCCTCCGTTGCCACGATCATCACCGGTAGGGTGAGCAGGGCCAGGGTGAGGGAGGCCCAGAGGAGCCCCGGGGTGCCAAAGGTGGGAGCGGGCAGGGTGTCGGCGAAGAAGGCGCGATCGAGGCTGCCCCCCACCAGGTAGACAAAGAAGCCCAGCCCAAAGACCCCGTAAACGATGGACGGCACGCCGGCCAGATTGTTTACGGCGATGCGCAGCATTTGCGTAAGGGGCCCCTGGGGGGCGTATTCGTGCAGGTAGAGTGCGGCCACGACGCCGACGGGCGTGACCACAACGGTCATGAGCATGACCATCAAAACGGTGCCGAAGAGGGCAGGGAAGATGCCCCCCTCCGTGTTGGCTTCCCGCGGCGGCTCGCTAATAAAGGCGCCAATGCGGGAGAAATAGAGAGAAAGCTTGTCCTGGAGATTCATGGCGTTGGGACGCCAGGCGCGCACCACCTCGGCGAGGGGAAGGGGCCGAGCGCTGCCGTCGGCGCCGTAGAGCGTCAGGGTTCCGCTGCGCGCCTGCGGCGGGAGGGTGAGGGCGCCTTCTAAGCGCGCCCACTGTCGAGCAGCGAGCGCTGCCCGGTCGGCGGCGGGGGCCTCCGGGGGGGCAAGGAGGCCGAGGGCCGGGCCCCAGCTTCGCCGCTCGAGCTCGATGGCCGCAGGGTCAAAGCGCGCGCTGCGAAGGCTGGCATCGGCGACCCAGCGAAAATCCGGGGGCGCCGTATCCCGGTTTCCCGTTCGCAGAAGGGTTCGGGCCTCCATACCGCCTTCGGCGAGGGCGAAGGTGCTGTGTTCGCGCCGCGCAGCGACCACGGGAGGCTGCCCCGTGGCGGGGTCAAAGGTGAAGGTGGCCAGGGGCTCGGGCCAGAAGTGCCCAAAGCCCACCCGGCCGAGGAGCACGAGGAGGGTGACCGTAAGCAGCAGGGTGAGGGTCACCGCACCGGTGCTGAGCCAAAGGGCGCCGTCCCCGGAGCGCCATCCCGAGGGGGTTTTCATGCCAGGGCTCCGTAGCGCTTACGCAGCCGACCCCGAACCACCTCTGCCGCCGTGTTGGCCAGGAAGGTCATGGCGAAGAGCAGCAGGGCCGTGAGGAAAAGCACGCGATAGTGGGTGCTGTTGACCTCCGCCTCGGGCAATTCGATGGCGATGTTGGCAGAGAAGGTGCGCATGCCTTCGAAGAGGCTCGGGGATAGGTACGGCGTGTTCCCCGTCACCATGAGGACGATCATGGTCTCGCCCACGGCGCGTCCCAGGCCAATCATGAGGGCCGACAGGATGCCCGCGGAGGCTGCGGGCAGGACGATCTGCTTCAGCGCATCCCAGCGGCTGGCGCCAAGGGCGAGGGCGCCATGCACCAACCGGTCGGGGACGCCAACGATGGCGTCTTCCGCAATGGAGAAGATCGTGGGGGTGATGGCAAAGCCCAGCACCAAACCGACAATGAGCGCATTGCGTTGCTCAAAGCTAATACCCCAGCGCGCATCCAGCCAGAGGCGAAAGCTCTGCTCAAAGACGCGGCTTTCCAGGGCTGGGGCGAGGCTTTGGAGCGCGAAGAGCGCTCCGGCCAGGGGCAGCATGAGCACGAGGGCGTGGGCGCCTGGGGGTACGCGGTGGCGTAGCGCCGGGGGCAGGAGGCCCCAGAGCCAGCCCAGGCCCAGCATGAGCCCGGGGAGGGCTAGCAGGGTGATTAGGGTGCCAAAAAGGTGTTGCTCGATGAGCGGTGCGAGCCACAGGGCGCCGAGAAAGCCGAGGATGACCGTGGGCATGGCGGCGATGAGTTCGATGCTGGGTTTGATCCAGCCCCGGAGCCCGGGCGTCATGAAATAGGCGGTATAAATGGCGCTGCCCAGGGCCAGGGGCGTGGCGAAGAGCATGGCCACAAGGGCCGCCTTCAGGGTGCCAAAGAGCAGGGGCGTCAGGCTGAACTTCGCTTCGAAGTCCGCCCCGGAGCCGGAGCTTTGCCAGATAAAGTCCGGGGCGGGGTAGCCTTCATACCATACCCGCTCCCAAAGCCGGTGGAAGGACAGCTCGGCATGCCGGGCTTCGATCTCCCAGGCACGGACCGCGCCGTCGGCGGCGATGCGGGCCACCCGGGTGCCTCGATCATTGAAGGCGAAACGGCCCTGGGGCCCATCGGCGGCGAGGGCGAGGAGGGTGGCGCCGGAAGTCGCTTCCAGGAGGCGGTGCTCGCCTCCGGCGAGGGTTACGAGCACACGCCGTTGTCCCGGCACCGCGCGGAGGGCTTGCGCGGCTGCGGGCAGGGCGAGGGGGCGGGCGTCCTCAAAGCGGAACTGGCCGGCGCCATCGCGAACGGGAAAGGTGCGTCGAAGCGCGCCATCGCTATCTCCGAGGATCCAGGTTTGCCCCCCAAAGAGCAGGGCCCGGGGCGTTGCCGGGGAGAGCGCGAGGGTTGCCGCCGGCTCTGCGCTGTCGGCAAAGCGCGCGAACCACGCCTCGAGGCGGTCACCGTAATCGAGGAACAGCCATTGCTGCCCTCGGCGAGCGAGGCGCTCCGGCGCCGCCGCGAGGGGGTAGCGGTAATGCCGCCCGGGAAGAAGGGGCAGGCCCAGTTCGACCTCGTCAAAGGCCAGCAAATGAAGGGTAGCGGTGCCCTGGGGTCCCTCCGTCTCACTGACGTAGGCCAGGGTGAGCTGGGTCTCCTCCCAAAAGCTCTGGAGCCGATCGCCGCTGACCCCCCCCGGGAGCACGAGGGGCAGGCGTCCGAAGGGGTAGGACAGGCGGATCGTCCGCTCTGCGATCCCGTCGCTGAAGCGCACGGGAAACTCGAGGGCGAAGAAGTGCACCGCGCCCGTCTCAAGGAGCACCGCATAGAGATGGCCGCTTTCGCCCACGGGCCAAGCCCGGCGGGGCGGAGCGCCGCCGAGGGCCAGGGCCTCGCTAAAGACCGTTTCGCCGGAGGCAAGGGCCTTAAGGGTGAGGCGGCCCGCGCCATCAAGCTGGATAAGATGATCCCCGCGGCTATCGAGGGTGACGAGTGGCGCCGCACTTTGGGCGACCCCGGGCGCCCCGAAGGGCGTTTGGCTGGCCTCCCGAAGCAGAGGCAGGGTGGCCCAGAGGAGGTACAAAAAGATGGCGCTGATGGCCGCTAGCACGCCAAAACCGCCCAGGGGAATAAGGCGTGCGGCCAGCCGGTCGAGCCCTTGTCGCCGTCGATCGCGTCCTCCCTTGGGCATCATGGTGTGCGCCATGGCCTAGGGCACGCGGAGCCGTTCCCGCGCCGCGACCTTCGCGGGCAGGGGCACATAGCCATCGCGGAGCACCAGGCTTTGCCCCTCGCGAGACAGCACAAAGCGCAGGAACTCGCGCTGCAGGGGTGCGAAGGCGGTCCCCGGGGGATGGTTCAGGTATAAGTAAAGGTAGCGGGAGAGGGGGTAGGTGCCCGCAATTGCGTTGGCGGCGGTGGCCGCCACAAAGGGTTCGCCGTCGCGCCGGGCTAGGGGCAAGGGGCGAATGCCGGAGGTTTGAAAGCCCATGCCGGAATAGCCAATGCCCGTGGGGGTTCGGCTGACGGCCTGCACCACCGAGGCGGAACCGGGCTGTTCATTAACGTCGCTGCGGAAATCGCCGTTGCACAGGGCGCTGGCCTTAAAGTAGCCGTAGGTGCCCGATACGGCATTCCGGCCGTAGCGCTGGAGCCGCTGCGTCTGCCAGGGACCCTCAAGGCCGAGGTCTCCCCAGCGTTCGGCGCTTTGCCGGGCCCCGCAGCGTCGGGCTACGGAAAAAATCGCGTCCAGGGCGCTCAGGGACAGGCCCGGGAGGGGGTTGTCCTTGTGCACGAAGACCGCCAGGGCGTCTACGGCCACCCGAAAGGCCAGGGGCCGATAGCCAAAGCGCGCCTCAAAGGCCTGAAGCTCACCGCTGGTCATGCGTCGGCTCATGGCGCCAAAGAGCGCCGTGCCCTCGGTGAGGGCCGGGGGCGCCGTGGAGGAGCCGGCGCCAGAGATTTGCACTGAAAGGCCTGGATGATAGGCCTGGAAGGCTTCTGACCAGAGGCTCATAAGATTGTTCATGGTGTCCGAGCCCACGGAGGTCACTGCCTGGGCTTCGAGCCCTTGGGACGGCCGATAGGCGGGGAGCGCCTCGTCGAGCACGAGCGCCGCGCCCTGCCCAAGGCTCGGCACCAGGAGGCAAAGGGTCAGTAGGCCCCAGACCCTAAGCATGGATGGGCTCCGGGGCGTCCACCGGAGCCTGCAGGGGTAGGGCGAAGGCAAAGCAACTGCCTTGGCCGAGGGTGGAGGTGACCTTCAGTTCGCTGTGATGGCGTCGGAGTACGTGCTTGACGATGGCGAGGCCCAGGCCCGTGCCCCCTGCTTCCCGGGAGCGGCCCACATCCACGCGATAGAAGCGCTCCGTGAGTCGGCTTAAGTGGTTGGCGGCAATGCCTAGCCCCTCGTCCTGGACCGACAGATGGGCGCAGTCCCCGGCGGCGGCATAGGCAATGGTGATCGCCCCGCCGTCGGGGCTGTAGCGCAGGGCGTTGGTCACCAGGTTAGTGACCGCGCTGTGCAGCTCCCGTTCAAGGCCAGGCACGGTAAGGTCCGGGTCCACCTCAAGGACAAAGCGGTGCGCGGGATGAAGCGCCGCGAGGTCGGCGCAAAGCCGCTGGATGAAGGGTCCGAGCTGGACCGGCTGTTGTTGATCCGGTGCCGGAGCCTGGTCCGAATCCAGCTTAGAAAGCAGAAGCAAATCCTCCACGAGGCTCTGCATGCGCTCGGCGGAATTTTGAATGCGCCCAAGGCCTCGATGCAAAAGCGCGGCATCTTCCTCATCCTTGAGCGTTTCCAGGAACCCTAGGATCACCGTGAGGGGGGTACGCAGCTCATGGGAGACATTGGCGACAAAGTCCTGGCGCATGGTGCGCAGCCGGGCCACGGTGGTGATGTCCCGGGCCAGCAGTAGCTGCCGCGCGTTCCCATAGGGTACGAGGCGAAGGTCGAGGATCTCCGCCCGGTCCCCGGGGGCCGGGAGTTCGATATGCCGCTCCCGGGCGTCCGCCTTGAGGAGCGCGCGCAGCTCCGGTGCGCGAAAGAGGCTTGCCAGGTGCTGCCCCACATCTCGCTTCTGGAGCCCCAGAAGGGTGGCGCCGGCGGTGTTAAACCAAACGATGCGATCCTCCCCCTCTAAAAGGACCACGGCGTCCGGGAGGGCTTGGGTGGCGCGCTGAAGCTCCCGGAGCATGGTGGCGAGGCGCCGGCTGCGCGCTCGCGAGCTGCGGCGCTGTCGATAGACCCGCCAGGCGACGCGGTGCAGGGCCCCGAAGAGCACCGGGGGGTGCCCCGAGCCCTGATCGAACCAGCGGTTTAGGCGACGAAATTGCAGGGCTTGCCAGCTTTGCTGGAGGGCGACCACAAGGAGGGCGCCCAGGGCCGGAGCGCCGAAGACGCTTCCGAGGAGCGCGCCGGCTAGAGCGAGGAAGGCGACCGCAAGGGCGCCGCTCACCGCGATCCGGTGCTATCCGCCGGGGGGGAGAAGCGATACCCCACGCCGCGGACCGTTTGGACCCAGTCGGCGAAGCCGAAGGGCTTCAGCACCTTCCGGAGCCGAAGGATATGCACATCAACGGTGCGTTCTTCCACATAGACGGCTCGACCCCAGACCCGGTCAAGGAGCTGCTCCCGGTCAAAGGCCCGTTCCGGGTGGCGCATGAGGAACTCAAGGAGGCGGAATTCCGTGGGGCCAATGTGGATGTTGTCCTCTCCCACGGACAAGCGGTGGCTTTGCGTGTCCAGGACGAGGGGGCCGAAGGCGAGCTGGCCGGCCTCCGGGGCGCCGGTGCGCCGGAGCACGGCTTTGATGCGGGCGACGAGCTCCCGGGGGGAGAAGGGCTTGGTGACGTAATCGTCAATGCCCACGTCGTAGCTTTTCAGCTTATCCGCTTCTTCGCTTTTTGCCGTGAGCATGATGAGCGGCAGCTCAGCGGTGAGGGGGTCCTTGCGCAGGCGCCGGGCCAGGTCGATCCCCGTCATGCCCGGGAGCATCCAATCGATCAGCAAGAGGTCCGGGAGGGGACCTTCTAGGCGGCGGAGCGCCTCCTCGCTGTCCCGAGCTTCCAGAACCGTAAAGCCTGCCCGTTCAAGGCTGAAGGCGAGGAGTTCGCGAATATCTGCTTCGTCCTCGATCACCAAAATGGTGTTGCCGCTCATGAGCTGTCCTCGGTGACGTACGATCGCGGCGAATTACACCCCCGGAATGTTACAGCTGCGTGATGTCAAGGCCAACGCTTGCAAAAAAGGAGGAAATAAGAACGCGGAAACACCGCGAGCGCGGGTTGACATCGTTTCAGGCATTTCGGATGCTTCGACGGCCTTCGTAAGAAATCAGGGGTGTTGTGCATGCGAGGCTCCGCGAGAGTAGCGCAACAGCCTGGCCAGGGTGCTTGCACTCATGGCCGCCCGAAGGCCTCGGGGCAATTACGGGAAAAAGAAGTGAGGGAAACACGGGTCACTCGGTCTAGCTTTACCTCGCCGCTTTGCTCGACTCCGAATAGACAGTTGGCATCCATCCACCGACACGCAGGTATCAGATGATTGAGCATCGACTGAAGACGGTTGCGCGTTCCGCCCTCGCGTGCGCCATCCTTGGCGCAGCAGGCGCCCAAGCGACGGCCGCAGAGTTAGACGGCGTACTGGCCGCGGCAAACGACATTCACAGCCAAGCGCGTAGCGCCCAGGCTCGTGTTGATGAGCTTACCGAGGAAACTCGCAAGCTTCTGAATGACTATAAAACGGTCATGAAGGAGGTTGAGGGTCTGCGTGTCTATAACGCGCAGCTCGAGCGCCAGATCTCTAGCCAAGAGCGGGAGATGGCCGAGCTCAACCAATCCATCGACGAGGTCACCCTCGTGGAGCGTCAGATCACCCCGCTCATGCTGCGGATGATCGACGGCCTCGAGCAATTCGTGAAACTCGACGTGCCGTTCTTGCAGGAAGAGCGCCTTGCGCGTATCGACCGCCTCCACGAGATTCTGGACCGGGCAGACGTTGAAGTGTCCGAGAAGTTCAGCCAGGTGCTGAACGCCTACCAGATCGAAAACGAGTACGGTCGGACCCTCGAGTCCTACACCGACGAGCTCGAGCTTGACGGCCAGACCCTGGTGGTGGACTTCCTCCGCCTGGGCCGCGTTTCCCTGGTTTATCAATCCACCGACGGCGAGCGCGCCGGGGTGTGGAACCAGGCTGAGCGCGCATGGCAGCCCCTCGATTCGGGCTACAACAGCTCCATCACGGCGGCCATCCGCATGGCGCGGAAGCAGGCCTCCGTTGATCTCGTCACCCTTCCCGTTCCCGGTCCGGAGTCGGCGCAATGATCATGAAGTCACTTGTAAAATCTGCCGCAGCGCTCCTCCTTGGGGGGGTCATGGTTGCCGGTACGGCGAATGCCGCCGAGTTTGAAATGCGTCAGGCCAGCGACCTCGACGATCTCCTGAAGCTCGTGAAAGAGCGGGCCCTGTTCGAAAGTGCTGTGAACAAGGACCGGGAGCGCGAGTTCATCCAGAAGAAGGCGCAGCAGCAGAGCATGCTGAACTCCGCCAAGGCCGAGCGTACGGCGCAGGAGCAACGCTCCGACCGCCTCGAGACCCAGTTCGAGGAGAACGAGCGTCGCCTCGGTCAGCTCCAGGAGCAGCTGGATACGCGACTGGGCTCCCTTCGGGAACTCTTCGGCGTGCTTCAGCAGGTTGCTGGGGATACCGTGGGGGTCTTCGAAGGCTCCGTGGTGAGCGCGCAGTTCCCGGGTCGCGGCGCGCCGCTCCAGGCGCTGGCCGCCAAGATGGGTAAGAGCACCCAGCTGGCGAGCATCGAAGAAATCGAAGAGCTCTGGATCGCCCTTCAGCAGCAGATGACGGAAACGGGCAAGGTCGTCTCCTTCCCCGGGACGGTCATCGAAGCTGACGGGGGCCAGACGGCCACCACCATCACCCGGGTGGGGGATTTCAACCTCGTCACCGACGCGGGCTACGTGAACTTCGACCCGAACACGCAGAACATCGTTGCGCTGGCCCGCCAGCCCTCCAGCCGCTTCACGGCGACGGTGGATGGTCTGCAAGCGGCGTCCACCGGCACCATCGTGCCCTTCGCCATCGATCCGACCCGCGGCTCCCTGCTCTCGCTCCTGATTCAGGGCAAGACCATTGAAGAGCGGATCCAGGACGGCGGCGCGGTGGGTTACGTCATCATCGCTCTCGGTTCCATCGGTATCCTCATCGCCCTGATCCGTATGCTGGATCTAGCCATGGTGGGGTCCAAGGTGGCCGCTCAGGCGAAGAATGCCACCCCGGATACGGGTAACCCCCTTGGTCGCATCCTCAAGGTCTATCAAGACAACCAGTCTGTGGACGTTGAAACCCTCGAGCTCAAGCTTGGCGAGGCGATCCTGGGCGAAACGCCGAAGATCAACCGCGGCATCGCCATCGTTCAGGTGATCTCCGTGGTGTCTCCGCTGCTCGGTCTCCTCGGTACGGTTATCGGGATGATCCTGACCTTCCAGGCCATCACCCTGTTCGGTACCGGTGATCCCAAGACCATGGCCGGTGGTATCTCCACCGCGTTGATGACCACCGTTCTCGGTCTCTGTGCTGCAATCCCGACCGTGCTCATGCACGCGGTGGTGAGCGGTCGCGCCAAGTCGGTGATCCACGTTCTGGAAGAGCAGAGCGCGGGCATCATCGCCAAGCACGCGGAGCAATCGGGTAAGTCGCTAGGTTAAGCCCATGTTTAACGAAGCGTACTACGCGATCATTACCTTCATGGAACGGGGCGGCCCTGTGCTGCCCCTGATCGCGGCGCTCACTTTTGTGATGTGGACGATGATCTTTGAACGGTTCTGGTTCTTCCGGACCGAATTTAAGAGCATCGTCAACAGCACCATCCAAGAGTGGGAAGGTCGCGAGGAGCGTCGGTCCTGGTCGGCCCACGCGATACGGGAAGCAATGATTTCCCAGGCCGGGGAGAAAATCCGCGGCACTCTTCCGCTCATCCAGACCTGCGTGGCGCTCGCGCCGCTTCTCGGTTTGATGGGCACGGTGACCGGCATGGTTGCGGTCTTCGATGCCATGGCGACGCAAGGCGGTAACGCCCGTTCCATGGCTTCCGGTGTTTCCATGGCTACCATTCCCACGATGGCAGGCATGGTCGCGTCCCTCTCCGGGGTGCTCGCGACCACGTTCCTGCAGGGCAAGGTGGACCGGGAGACGGAACTCTTCGAAGACCATCTCACGATGGATCACTAAGGCCAGCTTGGGAGCCAACGATGCGTAGGTCCATGGCAAGATTTTCTGGCCGCGAAGAGAAGAGCGAAATCAACCTCACGCCCATGCTGGACGTGGTGTTCATCATGCTCATCTTCTTCATCGTGACGGCCACTTTCATTAAGGAGCCTGGGACGGAGATCCTCCGCCCTGAGGCAATGACCGCTGAGGTCAAGCCCACCGTGAGCGTATTGGTGGGTATCAATGCTGCGAACGAGATTTGGATCGATAAGAAGCGCGTAGACGTGCGCTCGGTTCGAGCCAACCTCGAGCGCCTCATCGCCGAAAACCCGAAGGGGGGCTTGGTGGTGCAGGCCGACGCAGGGGCAAAAAACGAACTGCTGATGGAAGTGCTTAACGCCGCGCGCGGCGCAGGCATTCAGCAGGTCGCTGTGGCAACGGAGGAATAGGGATGATTCAACGCTATCTCCTCGGTGTTGGCCTTGGCGCCGTCGTTACCTTTGGCCTCTTTTACCTCATGCAATGGCTGATCCACACCGATGGATCGGCCCTCACGGACGGCCCGGACGGTCGGGTGCTGGATTTCGTTCGCGTGATGCAGGAGCAAGAGGTCCAGAAAAAGATCCTGAAGCCCAAGCCGCCGCCCCCGCCGGATGAGCCGCCGCCGGAGGCCCCAAACCCCACCTTTGATTCCAATGTGGAAGCGATTGGGGTGGATATGGGCAGCATCGGCATGGATGCGAACCTCGAGATCAGTGGCGATGGTGGCTTCACCGCCGATGGGGAATACCTGCCCATCGTGAAGGTGGCGCCGGTGTACCCCCGCCGCGCGCTGACCCGAGGGATCGAAGGGTATGTGTTGCTCGAATTCACGGTGACCAAGCTGGGGACAGTGGAAAACCCCGTGGTGGTGGAAGCGGATCCCCCGGGGATCTTCGACCGCGCCGCCCAGCAGGCCGCTCTGAAGTTCAAGTACAAGCCGAAGGTCGTGAACGGCGAGCCCATCGATGTGGCGGGCGTTCGCAACCTCATCACCTTTGAATTGACGGAGTAAGGTGCATGGCTAAGGGTTTGAACCGAGTAATGCGTCCCCTGGCAAAGGGCGTCGCGCTGGTGGTGCTGGGCACGGCCATGCAGGGCATGCTTCCCCAGTCTGTTTCCTCCTCCTTCAGCCTGATTCCGGCAGCCCATGCCGAGGAAGAGAAGAAGCGGGAAACGCGGCGCACGCCGGCCCTGCGGGAAGCGACCTACAAGCGCCTCGCGGAGGCACAGGAGCTGGTGGACTTGAAGGACTACGCCGGCGCCGATCAGGTGCTGGTGGAGCTCCTCGAGCGCCGGGGCCTGAACGCCTACGAGATCGCCTCTGCCTACAACATGCGGGCCTTCGTGTCCTTCTCCAACGAAGACTACCCCGGGGCCATTGCGGCCTACGAAGGGGTGCTGAGCCAGAGCCCGGAGATTCCGGAAGCTCTGGAGCAATCTGCGCTCTATTCCCTGGGGCAGCTCTACTTTGTGCAAGAGGACTACACCAAGGCCATCAACTACCTGAACCGGTGGTTTGAGGTCACGGAAAATCCCGGGCCCCAGCCCTACATGTTCCTTGCCCAGGCGTACTACCAGCTTGAGCAATACACGAAGGTGCCGGAAATCGTGCAGCAGGCCATGGATGTGGCCGTAGCACGGGATCAGGAGATCAAGGAAAACTGGTGGCTCCTGTCTCGGGCGGCCTACTACGAGCTTGAGGATTGGGACAACGTTGTCCGCATTCTTGAGGTGCTCGTGCGGGACTTCCCGAAGAAGGAATATTGGATCCAGCTTTCGGGCCTTTATGGCCAGCAGGAGCGCGGCAAGGATCAGATCGCCGCAATCTGGACGGCTTACGTTCAGGGGATGCTCGACCAAGAGCGGGAAATCCTGAACGTGTCGGGCCTTCTGCTCCAGGAAGAAGTGCCTTACTTCGCGGCGCTCATCCTCTCCGAGTCCATGGAAGCGGAGATCGTCGAGCGCACCTCGAAGAACCTGCAAATGCTGGGGCAGGCTTACCAGCTGGCACAGGAGAGCGACAAGGCCATTCCGGTGTACAAGGAAGCCGCTCAGAAGTCTGATGAAGGGGAGCTTTTCTACCGTCTTGCGCAGCTCTATCTCGATAAGGATCAGTGCAAGAACGCGGTGGAAGCGTCCGATGAAGCCATGAAGAAAGGCGGCATCGACGATAAGCTCGCTGACCTTCAGCTGGTGAAAGGCATGTGCCAGTTCGAACTCAAGGAGTACGCCGCCGCCATTGAATCCTTTAACAAAGGAATCCGGGCAACGGAAGACGAGTCCGATCTGCGCAGCCTGCGGCAGTGGAAGCGTTACGTCGAGGGTGAAAAGGCTCGCGACGACGAGTTGAAGCGCGCCGCTGCTCGCGGCTAGGGATCTTCTGGTCCGATTCCACGGGGGCGCTTCGGCGCCCCCGTTTTCGTTGGGGGGAACGCTATGAATATCACCTTGCCGGAGGCGCCGAGCCTTCCCGTGGTGGATGAGCAGGGGACGGCCGCGGGGACCTTTCCCGTGGGGCGAATCTTCTGCGTGGGCCGGAACTATGGGGACCACGCCCGGGAGATGGGCCATGACCCAGATCTCGAACCGCCTTTCTTCTTCTCGAAGTTTGCCTCGTCCCTGAGCCTGGGGCCTGATCACGTCCTGCCGGCGTTCTCGGAGGATGTGCACCACGAGGTGGAGCTGGTCCTGGCCCTGGGGTCACGGCTGGAAAACGCCTCCGACGCCGAGGCCCTAGGCGCTGTGGTGGCGGCGGGGGTGGCTTTGGATTTGACGGCTCGGGATCGGCAGGCGGAGGCGAAGGCCGCGGGCCGGCCCTGGCTTGTGGCCAAGGGCTTTGATGGCGCAGCGCCCTGCGGTGTGCTGAAGGCCGGCGGCGTTCCTCCGCTATCGGCGCGCATTGCCCTTACGGTGAACGGCAACCTCCGGCAGGAAGGAACGCTTGACCAGATGCTCTGGGCGCCGGGCCCGCTCCTCGCGAAGCTTTCTGCGCTTTTTGTCCTCCAGCCGGGAGACCTCATCTTTACCGGCACCCCCGCAGGCGTGGGTCCGCTCCGCGCCGGGGATCGATTTGAGGGTAGAATCGACGGCCTTCCCCCGCTGTTGGGGGTGATCGTTTAGGAGTCCCCATGTTTACGGGAATTGTGCAGGAGCGGGCACCGGTGGTGTCCTTAGCGCCCTTTGAGGGTGGCCTGCGGTTGGTACTTGGCCTTTCCGCGCCGCGGCGTGCGGGCTTAGCTTTGGGCGCGAGCGTCGCGGTGAATGGCACCTGCCTGACGGTGACTGCCGTGAGTGAAGCGGGGGTGGCCTTTGACATCATCCACGAGACCCTGCGGCTGACGAATCTTGGGGCCCTTCAGGAAGGGGTTGAGGTCAATGTCGAGCGCTCCGCGTCCTTTCAGGATGAGATCGGGGGCCATCGCGTGTCCGGCCACGTGTCCGGCACCACGGTGCTGAAGGCCATTTCCCGAGATGGGGGGGAGTGGCGAGGCACGCTGGTGCTCGATCCGGCCTGGTCGGCCTACGTCTTTCATAAGGGCTTCATTGCGCTGGACGGGTGCAGCTTGACGGTGGCGCGGCTCGATCGAGAAGCCGGCACCTTTGAGGTGGCGCTGATTCCCGAAACCCTCGAGCGCACCCTTTGGGGCCAGCGCGAGGAGGGGGCTGTCATTAACGTGGAGGTGGATGTGGATACGCAGGCCATCGTGACTACGCTCGGCCGGATCCTGAAAGATCCCACGCTGCGGGCGCAGCTGCTGGACGGGGAGGGGGTATGACGCCGGCCTTTGCCGCGCGCTTGGCCGCGGCCCACGATCGCTACGATTCCCTGCTCTGCGTGGGCCTAGACCCGGACCCCAAGCGCTTCCCCGCGGGCTTTTCCGCGGATGTGGAAGGGATTAAGGCTTTCAATCGCGCCATCATTGACGCTACGGCCGAGCACGTGTGTGCCTTCAAGCCTCAGATTGCCTACTTTTCCGCGCTCGGGGCGGAGGCGGCGCTGGAAGATTGCATCGCCGCCATTCGGGAGCGCGCGCCCCATGCGCTGGTCATACTGGACGCCAAGCGCGGGGATATCGGCGACACGGCAGCGCTCTACGCTCGGGAAGCCTTTGAGCGCTACGACGCCGATGCGGTCACCGTGAACCCCTATCTGGGGACGGATAGCCTCGAACCCTTTCTTGCCTACGAAGATCGGGCCACCATCGTGCTCTGCCGCACCTCCAACGCCGGGGGCGGGGAGTTTCAGGCCCAGCCTCCGGAGGATCCGCTCTACCTGCGTGTCGCGCGCCGCGCCGCCGAGGATTGGTCCCAGCGGGGCAACGTGATGCTGGTGGCTGGAGCAACTCATCCTGCGGAGCTCGCGGAAATTCGCCGCGCTGCGCCGACCATTCCCTTGCTGGTGCCCGGCGTGGGCGCCCAGGGGGGCGATCCCCAGGCGGTGCTTGAGGCAGGGCTCGATGCTTTCGGCCGAGGGGTGTTGGTGAATAGCTCCCGGGCCATTCTCTACGCCAGCGCAGGGGACGATTTCGCTGAGGCTGCTGGCGCCGCGGCGGCGGAGCTGGCGGCAACGCTTCGGGTCGGCGCAGCGGCCCTTCATTAGTCCTTTCAGGAGGAAAGCATGATCAGCCTAGGGAGATGGATGGCCGTGGGGTCCATGGCGCTTGTCAGCTTCAGCGCGCAGGCGGCGTCCTGGGCCCTCGATGAGGGCGCCTCAAGCGTTCACTTCGTCACCGTAAAGAATGCGGTGATTGCGGAAACTCACGAGTTCCTGGAGGTCTCGGGCGCCGTCGCGGCGGATGAGGCGGCGGTGACCATCGCCCTGGGGTCCGTGGAGACGCTCATTCCCATCCGTAACGAGCGCATGCGGGAGATGCTTTTTGAGGTGGCGAGCTACCCTGAGGCCACCCTCACGGCCCCGGTGGATCAGGCGGCCCTAGAGGCCCTCGCGCCAGGGGAGAGCGTCGAGCAGCGCCTAAGCGGCGCCCTGTCCCTAAAGGGCAGCACCCTTCCCCTGGAATTCTCCGTGCGCGTGTCTCGCCAGGGGCCAGACGCCGTGCGCGTGGAATCCCTCGGGCCAGTGATGGTGAGTGCGGAGCAGCTCGGGCTCGCCACCGGGGTTGAGGCCCTGCGGGCCATTGCGGGGCTCAATAGCATTACCCCCATGGTGCCCGTGAGCTTCAGCCTGCTCTTTAGAACCCCCTAAGCCTAGGGCGCGGCTAGCCTTACCCAGATGGGGCAGTGATCCGAGGGGCGGTCCATGGCGCGCAGCTCATGGTCCACCCCGGCATCCTCGAGACGCTCCATAAGGGGCGCCGAGAGGAGGATCTGATCGATGCGCAGGCCACGCTTCGGCTCCGCCTCGAAGCCCCGGGAACGGTAGTCAAACCAGCTGAGGGCGGCCTCCTGGGTGTCGGGGTAGCGCGCCCGGTAGCTGTCCGTCAGGCCCCAGCCCAGCAGCCGTTCAAACCAGGTGCGCTCCTCAGGAAGGAAGCTGGTCTTCCCCGTGCGCAGCCAGCGCTTCGCGTTCTCCGGGCCGATGCCGATATCTTCGTCCCGGGGCGCGATGTTCATATCCCCCATGACCATCACCGCATCGCTGGGTTTCAGGGTGCCCTCAAGGTAGGACTGGAGAGCGGCGTAGAAGGCCGTTTTCGCGGGGAACTTGCTGGGGTGGTCCCGGCTTTCTCCCTGGGGAAAATAGCCATTCAGGACCCGTAGGTTTCCCGTGCCAAAGGGCACGCTGAGGGCGATAAAACGCCGCTGCGCGTCTTCCCCGTCGCCGGGAAAGCCGTACTGCACCGCCGTCGGCGCTACCTTGCTGAGGGTGGCGACGCCGTAGTGGCCCTTCTGCCCAAAGAAGGTGACGTGATAGCCCAGGGCCTCCACCGCTTCCCGGGGAAACTGGGG
>JAUILI010000034.1 GCA_030433075.1 Gammaproteobacteria bacterium
GCACCCAACGTCCGAACACTCCAGCCAGGGCCCAATCCCGGGTTTTCTGGGAAGGATTCGCCAAGGCGGGGAGCAGGGAGGTGCCGTGCCCGGCTTGGCTCGGGGTGAGGCCAAAGAGATCGCAGAGGGTCGCATGAATATCCACCGTGGTGCTCAGGTGGGGGTAGCGTCCCGGGGCGATGCCGGGTCCCTGGACCATCAGGGGAATGTGGGAGAGGGGCTCAAAGTGCGGGACCCCGGGCTTACCGAAAAGGTCTCGCTCGCCCAGGTAGTGACCGTGATCCGTGGTGATGATCACCATCGTATCTTCGCGCCGCCCCGTTTCTTCGAGGGCTGCCAGCACCTTTCCGAGCCAGTGGTCGATCATGCTGAGCTTGGCGCCGTAGTTGTTGCGCACCTGGCGCCCCTCGGCTTCCGTGATTCGCCCCCGGGCTACGGCGTCGATGGCATAGGGGGGCCAGATGATGCGCTCCCCATCCACGGGTTCCCCATAGCGGCTGGCCCAGGGTTCGGGGGTATCGAAGGGTTCGTGGGGGTCAAATTCATCGATCAGTAGGAAGAAGCGGTCATGATGCGGCGCCTGGCGTCGTAGCCAGTCTGCGGCGGCGGTCATGGTTTGAGGGCCGGGAAAGTCTGCCTCTTCGCGAAAGTAGGTACGACTGAGGTCGTAGGCGTGGCCGTGACCGCGGCGGGCCGGGAGCGCCGGGGCGCCGTGCCAGCTGGGGTCCTCTACGGTGCGCCAGGGGTCGCCTTCGTGGCCCCGAAGATATTCCCAGGCCGTGAAGTCGCAGTGGTAATTCTCGCCGCCGCTCTCAAACAGGTGAGGGTGATCGCTCACGAGCATGGTGGTGACGCCGGCCCGTTCGAGGTCTCGAGTGATCGGTGCCTCCCACAGCTCGATGGAGCCCCAGGGCCGCCAGAGGAAGTCTTGAACCCCACAGAGCATGTCGTGCCGCGCAGGCATGCAAGGTAGGGAGCCCACCTGATGCTGATCGAAGACGAGAGCCTGGCGCGCAAAAGCGTCTAAGTTTGGGGTGTCGAATTCCTTCCCGCCGTAGGCCCCGAGGAGGTGCCGATTCAAGCTGTCGAGGACGATGAGCACGGCGTTCTTGGCGGTCATGAGGGCGGGCTCCGGTTGGCAAAGGGATCTAAAGTTCTAGCACGGCCGTAAAGCGTCGAGGGCTGACTTTGAAGCGTCCGCCCACCAGCACGAGGCGCGCCAGGGCCGTTTGCAGGGGCGGAAGCTTGAGGAGCATGGGAGGGGTGCCGGCACCGGAGAAGGCGCAGTGCAGCACGGCTTTGCTTCCTTTTCGGGCAAGGCGCAGCTTCCCCGTAAGCGCGCCCTCCGGGAGCTGGGCGGCGAGCTGCCCGAGGGTGTCGGCCAGGAAAAAGAGCGGGAAGGTGCGATCCTTGTCGAAGGCGCCTAGGGCCTCTTCTTCGGCCTTGCTTAGGGTGAGCGCAAGAGGCGCTCGCGACAGGGCGCGCCATCGCTGGCGCAGGGCCCCTCCCAGGCTTAACAGGTCGACGGCAGGGGAGTAGAGCTCATTCTCCAGCGTCTGAAGCGCCCCAAGGGCCTCTTGCAGCAAGGCCTGGGTAGCCACTGGGGCATCGTCGGCGGGAAGGGTCGAAAGTTTTACGAGGGCCAGCGCCAGCGATTGCATGGGTCCGTCGTGTAAAAGCCGCCCCAGGGCGCGGCGTTCTGCCTTGGCGTAGCCCTGGAGCTGACGGGCCGCTTCCCGGAGCGCTTCGAGGTCCGTTCGGCTGTAGGCGAGGCCGCCGCGGCGGTGAAGAATGGCATCGAGCACGGGCGGGTCCCTAGCGCTTTTGGTGCAGGCAGCATATCGTTCTCCATCAAATCGCACAGGGAGGTGCCGTGCAACCCGCCGAATCCATTCTGCTTGTGGACGATCATGCCTTGCTCCGGGAAAGCCTGGCCGCGGCCTTTCGCGCAGCGGGAATGTTTTCCGAAGTCTTTGAGGCCCAGGATGGCGCCGAAGCGGTCCGGGTTGCTGAGGTATTGCAGCCTACCCTGGTTCTGTTGGATGTCGCTTTGCCCGATGGATCGGGCTTCGAAGTGCTGCCCCGCCTAAAAAGCGTGGCCCCGGCGGCGGTCGTGGTTTTCCTGTCCATGCACCGCCTTGACGCCTATGCCGCGAAAGCCTTCGCCCTTGGGGCCTCGGGCTACCTATCTAAAAGCCTCGCTTTTGATGGAGTCACCGGGGCCCTCGCCGACGCCCTGGAGGGGCAGCGCGTCCTTGATCCGAAGATGTCCTTCGATGAAGTTGGGCAGCTTCTCTCCCTTGGCAGCTCCCCTCTGGACGATTGGCCCCAGCGCCAACTTGAGGTGTTCCACTGTCTGCTGGCGGGGGAAAGTGCGGCGAGCATTGCGGCTGTGCTTGAGGTGTCGGAGAAAACCGTAGAAAGCTATCGGTCCCGAATCTTTAAGGCGCTAGGGGTGACCTCCACCCCGGAAATGCACGTGCAGGCCCGGACTGAGGGTCTCGATCTACTGATCCCCGGTGACATCAAGAGCCGGCTGACGGGGCTCGTGTGACGGGCGAAGGCCGGCCTCCTTGGCGCGTTGCCTTCATCGAGGATAACGACACGGTGCGAGCCGCGCTTCTGCTTGCACTTGAGGCGCTCCCAGGAATTCAGGTGGTGGCGGCGGAAGCCGGCACAGAAGGCCTTCCAGCCCTTATGGAGGCGGCCCCGGAGCTCGTGATCGTGGATCTCAATCTTCAGGGGGTGCGGGGCGACGAGGTGCTGGAGCGCCTCGCCGGTGCTCTCCCCCGGGCGACACTTTGGCTCATGTCCGCGAGTCGCCTCGGGGCCCCGGACCTAGCCTGGCCCCTGAAGGAAAAGAGCCAGCTTTCGGCCGAAATTGAGGCCTGGCGCCAAGGCACCTAGGACAGGCCCTTCACCGCATTCTCCCCGTAGCGTGCCTGGAGCCTACGCATGCCGCCGAGCCAGCGGTCGTAGTCCGCCGTTTTGCGCTGGAGATAGGTTTCTACTTCGGGGTGAGGAAGAATGAGGAAGCGCTCCGCTCGGATGCCTTCTACGACGACGTCGGCCACCGTTTCCGGGGCCATGATGCCGTCAACGCCGGCCACCCCACCCTGCTCGGTCCCCGCGATCATGGGCGTATCCACCGCCTGGGGGCAGAGCACGGAAACCTTAAGGCCCTCGTCCCCGTGGGTAATGGAGAGCCATTCCGCCAGGGAAACGGCCGCGTGCTTGGTGACCGCATAGGTGACGGAACCAATCTGGGACAGCAGGCCCGCGGCGGAGGCCGTATTCAACAGGTAGCCGCCGCCCCGGGCGACCATGCGCGGCACCAAGGTGCGCGCAGCAAAGACGTGAGCCATGAGATTGATGTCGATGATTGTGCGCCAGTCTTCCGAGCTGGTGTCGATACCCCGGCCTAGGCCGATGCCGGCATTCGAGCAGAAGAGGTCGATGGGGCCCTGGGCGCCTTCGATTTGGTCGATGAGCGCTTCTACGGCGTGCTCATCCCGCAAGTCCACGCCGTAGGCCACGCCCCCGACCTCGGCGGCCACGGCCTGGGCGCCGGCCTCATTGCGATCGACGATGGCCAGGGCCTTAGGCCCCTCCTGGGCAAAGCGGCGAGCCAGGGCCGCCCCGATGCCGCTCGCGCCGCCCGTAATCACCACCACCTTGTCCTTGAGCTCCATGCGATTCCCCCCGCGCAAAAGGAGGGAGTGTGCCATTTCCCTAAGCGGGAGGCCTAGGCGTACCGGTAATCGGGGAGGCTTTTCTGCGGCGGCGAACGCGCTATTATGAGGCGCTGCTCACCTTTCCCCCAAGGAGCCCCGGAATGGAAAACACGGAAAAGCTTTCCCAGTCAGAGCGCATGCGCCTTTCGAATAAAGAGGCCTGGACCCAGTGGGCCGTGGACCCTGCGAAGAGCCCCTATGAGCTCCCGCTCGAGAGCCTCAATCCTGGCCATCCCATGCTGTTCGAAGCGGATGCCGCGCTGGCCTATTTCGAGCGGCTTCGGAAGGAAGATCCGGTCCATCGCTGCGAAAACAGCCAATTCGGGCCCTATTGGTCCGTCACCCGCTACCAAGACATCATGGCGGTGGATACGAATCACAAGGTGTTCTCCTCTGATTCCCGGAAGGGTGGCATCCAGCTCGGGGGCGTTGCGGACCCGGACCCCGATCCCACCTTCCACCTGCCCATGTTCATCATGGAAGACCAGCCGAAGCATGATGAGCAGCGCAAGGTGGTGGCGCCCATGTTCACCCAGCGCGAGCTGGCGCGTCTGGAAGGTCTGATCCGCGAGCGCGCCGTGGCCATCCTTGAAAACGTGCCCGTGGGCGAGACCTTCAACTGGGTTCGCCATGTGTCCGTGGAGCTTACCGGGCAGATGCTGGCCACCCTGTTTGATGTGCCTCAGGAGGATCGGCACAAGCTGATTCACTGGTCCGACGTATCCCAGTCCATCGGCGACCCCGATGTCTTCGAAACTCCAGAGATGGGCTTCGCAGAGCTGTGGAAGTGCTGGGAATATTTTGACGCCGTATGGAAGGAGCGGGCCGCCCGGAACCAGCCTGGCTCGGATCTCATCTCCATGCTTGTGCACGGGGAAGCCACCAAGAACATGCCGCCGAACGAGTACCTCGGCAACGTGCTGCTGCTCATCGTGGGCGGCAACGACACCACCCGGAACTCCATTTCCGGCGGCGTGCTGGCGCTGAATCGTTTCCGCGGCGAATACGACAAGCTGAAGGCCAATCCGGGCCTGGTCCCGGGCATGATCCCGGAGATCATTCGCTACCAGTCCCCGGTCGCGCACATGGCGCGGACGGCCCTGGAGGACACTGAGCTGGGCGGCAAGCAGATCAAGGCCGGCGACAAGCTGGCCATGTGGTATGTCTCCGGCAACCGCGACGACAGCCAGTTTGAGGCGCCCAACGACTTCCAGATCGAGCGCCCCAATGCCCGAAGCCACGTGTCCTTCGGCTACGGCATTCATCGTTGCCTCGGCAACCGCCTTGGGGAAATGCAGCTGCGAATCCTCTGGGAAGAGATCATGAACCGCTTTGAAGACATCGAGGTCGTGGGTGATCCCGTCTACCTGCGTTCGAGCTTCATTCGCGGCATTCGCGAGCTGCCCGTGGTGGTGCGCCGGAAGTAGGGCCCAAACGCGCGAAGCGCTGGCCTTTTTCCGGCGCTTCGCGTAATTTTGCCCTCCCCGCGATGGGGCTTCCCGGGTTGTTTGTGGGAGGACCGCTCAAAGCGGGCATAGTTCAATGGGTGAGCCGGCTCCCAGGGCTTCCGCAGGAAGGCCGCCGGCGAACGCCGCGATGGGTAGCGCGTGAGCGCGGATCGCGGCGGGGATGAACCTCCCCGGGTTGTTTGTGGGAGGACCGCTCAAAGCGGGCATAGTTCAATGGTAGAACCTCAGCTTCCCAAGCTGATGATGCGGGTTCGATTCCCGCTGCCCGCTCCACTGCGACCCGCCTACAGCCGGGACTTTTAAGTTCACAAACGAGTCCCTTTGTGCGGGCGCGGCTGATTCCGTGTTGTTGATGGAGGGGCGAGGTCCACGGGACCAGCCTCTGGTTCCTGACTTATGTTCAGGAGCAAGAGCAAGGCACGTTCAGACCTGGCCGTCACCGCTGCAGGGCGAGCCCGTCGGCAGGCTGGGACGGCACCCTTTTGCGCTGGAACAGCGAGAGCATGGCGAACCCCGGATGACGGACTGCTCGGGGCGCCTTTTGGCCTTTGTCGCAAGCCTTTGGGGATAGGGCCGCTGCTTCGTGGATGCCACGATGAATGCGGCATGGGGCAATCCCGGCATTCTGGCTCTGCGGGATGTTCGTCAGCTCTGGCCCAAGCCGGTGTCGAGGGCGGCGGATTGCGCTGCGAAGTCGTCGGGACGGCGCTTGCGGAAGGTTTCGAGATTGGCGAGTTTCCAGCGCAGTGCCGGCAGTTGCGCGGCGTGCTGGCACTGCACCAGCGACCAGTCCGGTTCCGCGCGCGCCAGCCCGCTCAGAAACTGCTTGTGCGCGGTGCTCAGTCGCTGTGGCAGCTCGCGCCGCATCCTGGCGCGGGCGTCGAGCAGTGTCTTCAGGGAGCAGTCCACTTCGGTCATGCCGACAAAGGCCCGCTCGTACTCGCCGGCGATGTCCTTGTCGTTGCCGAACAGCACTTCGTGGGGCGGCCGGTTGTGGCCCGCCAGATAGATCACGAAGCACTCGACCATGCCGTCGCTGATGTCGCCCGACTCAAAGAGCTGCCACACGTCAAACAGGTCGCGGGGGTGCTGCCGATCCAGCGCGGCCACCAGCTTGCTGGCGTACAGCTCGTCCGGTGCCAGAACCGGCAGCTCTAACTCGACGCCGAACAGTTCGCTGGTCTTGGCGCTCAGCGGCCGCCGCTCGACGGGCAGCACGCTGCCGCGGAACACGACATTGACCTCGATTTTCACCTGGCAGGCGCCGTTCTCGACGATCAGCTTGGTGTCCCCCAGGTCCTTGGCGCGAACCAGGCGTGTCTGCACGCCCAGTGGCGCAACGCGCGTGGCGATGGCGGCCAGCGCCTGGTTGATGGCTTGCAGTGCTTCGTCGCGCGGCGTCTGCCACGGGAGGTACACCACGTCGATGTCCACCGACAGGCGCGGCATGTCCTGTACGAAGAGGTTGATGGCCGTGCCGCCCTTCATGGCGAAGATGTCGTTGGCGAACACGTCGGGCGCGACGGCCAGCAGCAGGCGAACGGTATCCGCGTAGGTCTTATCCATGAGGCCTCAGGCTCAGCAAGGTGCCGTCATCGAGCCGGCTCATCCAGCGCGTGTTGCTGCCGGTGCGAACCGGGTACTGCGCAAGCAGGGCATCGACATCCACGAGGCTGGTCTCGCGCGCCCAGGTGAGGAACAGGCGCACGGCCTTCACGCTGGTGCAGCAGGACAGCAGTTGTCCGAGCAAATCCTTGCGGGGGGAACGCAGTCCATCAAAGAGGTTGCGGGCCTCTTCGAGGCTCTGCTTGACGCCGGCTTCGTACAGCAGCTCCAGCAGGGCACGCTCAGGGGCTGCCACCCGCAGATCCTCGGGTAGGCCAGGCGGCGTGGTCAGGGTCTTGCTGGCCAGCGTCGTGTCCGGCCAGTCGAACAGGCGGGCGTGGACGTAGCGGGCCGGAAAACGCGACGTGAACCAGGCAGGCAACGCAAAGCGACCGTCACCCCAAAGCACCAGCGTCTCCCAGCTGCCCAGGTTGTGTCGCACCCCCTGCAGGGCCAGGGCGCTCTTGCCGCCGACGTGTAGGCTGGGCACGCGCTGTTGCAGGAACTTCAGCGCACCGTAGACCCCGAACCCATCGTTCGGGAAGGCATAGATGCCGTGGGCCAGGCGCGTGAGCCACCCGCCGTTGGCATAGTGGGCGGCTAGCTGGGGCGACACCCCGAACTGACTCAGGGTGGCAAGGTCGAACGGCGCCCCGCGGGGGAGTCCCGCTTGCAGTCGCTTGATTACTTGATGACGCGAATTTAATTTCATGATTTAAAAATAGCACTGAATCCAATCAGCACCTAGAGCCATTGCAAGAATGTGCAGGGAAAATAGCGTAAAGTTTTATTTCTCAAGCATAATCTAATCAATCTGCGATAGAAGCCAACCCAGCCCGCGCACCACCACCGGCTGGCGGTTCAGCCGGTGCGGCAGGAAGCTCACCAACGGCAGCAGCGGTGTGGCGATGCGGGACGGAACGCGATGGGGTGTCAGAGGCGTGTTCATGGCGTATGGCCCTTCGTGACGGTCAGGAGAGGAGGAAGAACGTCAGCACCAGGTACATCGCCACGAAGCGCACGATGACGGCGAGGAACTGACGTTCAGTGATGCGGTGCTCGGCCCAGCCGACGTAGGCGCCGAGAACGGCAGAGCCAACAGCACGGCAAGCGCAGGCCATGCGGATGTGCGGCAGTTGGTCTGTCCCAACGTGCCATTCCCCGTGGAAGCGGATGGCCAGATGCTGCGGCGCGGTGCTGGGCTGGATCGCTGTGCTGCCATTCAACGTGGCGTCTTGATCTACCGATTCCATTGCAGGCAACCCGCGAAAAGTTCGCTTTCCAAGCGCGCGACATTCACTCTAAGACCTACCCTCTCTGCCGTGCCACCTCTTCCTCGATCAGCGCACGATAGAGCGTCTGGATACGTTGGGTCATGGGTCCCGCGCCGGGCGTGCCGTCGCCGAGGACAATGCCATCGATGCTGTGCACCGGTGTTTGGGCGCCGAAGGTGCCGGTGAGGAAGGCTTCATCGGCGCTCAAGGCCTCCTGAAGGGAATAGTTCTTCTCGAAGGCGGGAATACCGTGGCGGCGGCACAGCTCAAGCACCTTTCGCCGGGTGATGCCGTTCATGCAGTAGTCCCCAGTGGAGGTCCAGACCTCGCCCCTGCGAACAATGAAAAAGTTGCAGGCGTTGGTGGTGTTCACGAAGCCCTGGGGGTCCAGCATGAGTCCCTCGTCGGCGCCCGCTGCTTCCGCTTGGAGGCAGGCCAGCACGCAGTTCAGCTTCGAGTGGGAGTTGAACTTGGGGTCCTGGGCGTGGGGCAGGCCGCGCACCTGGGGCACGGTGGCGAGGCGAATGCCCTGGCTTTGCAGGCCCTCCGCGGGGCGGGAGTGCTCCGCGATAATCACAATGGTGGGGCCGCTCTGAGACAGCTGGGGGTGCTGGAAGGGCCGGCGTTTCGGTCCCCGGGTCACCATGAGCCGGGCGTGGGCATCGTCGGTCATGCCGTTGGCCTCGGCGGTGGCATCGAGGGCCGCGCGGACCTCCGCTTGGGTCATGCCGATATCCAGCTTGACCGCTTTGCAGCTATCGAAAAGCCGATCGAGGTGCTCGTCTAGAAAGGGCCAAACGCCGCCGTGGAGCCGCAGCCCTTCCCACATGCCGTCGCCGAGCAGAAAGCCCGAATCGTAGACCGACACCTTGGCCTCGGGCCGGGGTACCAGTTCTCCGTTGATCCAAATCTTGATGGTCTCGTTCCGGGCGTCTAAGGCCGCATCGTGGGTGCTCAGGCCGCCGGTGGGATCGGAAAGGCTTGGGCTCATGGCGTGCGCTCCGCAGCAAAGGTGTTTGGGGGTAGGGCGTCGGCGGTCATGAGCTGGCCCTCGTGGAAAAGCAAATTCTGGTCTCGGCGCCACTGGGCGATTTCCGCAGCGTCGGCCCGGGGCATGAAGCGGCCGAGGGCGGCGTACAGCAAATCCAGCACCATGGCGAACCAGTTGGCGATGGCAAAGGGCGCATAGAGCAGCGTGGGCACGCCCAGGGTGCTGGTGACGAAGAGGCCTCCAGCGTTCCAGGGAATGAGCGGTGAGGACAGCGTGCCCCCATCCTCAAGGGTGCGGGAGAGGTTCACGCTGCTGTACCCCGCCCCCCGGAACACGGGGGCAAAAAGCCGCCCGTTCACCGCCAGGGTGACAAAGATGTTGCTTGCCACGTTGATGCCCAGGGTGGAGAGAAAGGCTGCCGTGAACAGGCGAAAGCGGCTGTGAAGGCGATGGATGAGGGCGTTCAGAATGCGATCGAGGCATCCCGTGGCTTCCAGGAGGCCGCCGAAAATCATGGAGACAAAGATCAGAAGGATCACCCAGGTCATGGACAGGAGCCCGCCCTTGGCGAGCAGCGTATCCACCAGCGGTTCCCCCGTGGCCGGTTGGTAGCCTTCCATCAGCGTCCGTAAGAGCGTGGCAACGGTCGCGTCTTGAATGAGCCAAGCAACGAGGGCACCGGCGATCACCCCGGAAAAGATGCCCGGCAGGGCGGGGACGCGAAGGAGCGCCGCGGCCAGCACCACCGCGGGTGGCAAGGCCAGCAGGGGGTGGAACACGAAATGGGACTCCAGCGTCGCGCGCAGCAGCGCCACCGTGCTGTCGTCCAGGGCGCCGCCGGTGCTTTGGCCCAGGAGGCCGTAGGCGCCGAGCGCCACAAGGAATGCGGGTAGGGTGGTCGGCAGAAGATTCCGGATATGGGCGTAAAGGTCCGTGCCCACCATGGCCGCGGAAAAGTTGGTGCTGTCGGAGAGCGGCGAAAGCTTGTCCCCGAACCAGGCGCCGGAGACCACGGCACCGGCGGTCATGGGGGCGGGAATCCCGAGGCTTTCCCCCGCGCCCAGAAGGGCGAGGCCTAGGGTGCCCACCGTGCCCCAGGAGGTGCCCACGAGCAGGGAAACCATGGCGCAGGCCAGGCACGCCACGGGTAGGAAGAAGGCCGGGTCCAGCAGGGCCAGGGCCGTGAGGGTGAGCCAGGGCACGGTGCCGCAGAGGATCCAAGTGCCAATGAGGAGGCCCACGGTCAGCATGATGCCCATCACCGGCACGGCGCTGCCCACGGCTTGGGCCATGGCCTTCTCCATAGCCCCCCAGCGGTGGCCCCGGAGGCTTCCGAGAACCGCGGTGATGGCAATGCCAAAAATAATCGGCACGTGGGGCGGCCCGCCCCCGGCCACGCGCAGCTGGTAGGTCAGAAGGCCCAGGGTCAGGACAATGGGGGCCCAGGCGCCAAGCAGCGAGGGTGATTTAAGGCTGTGCACGGCGGTGTTCCCTGGTCCCAGACGCTTTGAGTATACGAGCCTCCAGGGCCCCGCTGGCCTTTTTTCCGGCCCTCCCTTACCTTCAAGGCTGCGCGTGGTTCACGCGACCGATTCTGCCCACGAGGAAGCGCGCCATGGTTTTCCCTGCCAGTGTTCAAAAGCTTATTCGAGCCGTGCTGGTCCTCGGGGCCGCGCTGGCGCTCCCCGCGATGGCTGCCGTGGAAGGGATCGTGGGCTTCAAGCGCTACAGCGATACCTTTGCCAGCGCCGGCCAGCCCACGGCGGAACAGCTCTCGGCCATCAAGGCGGCAGGCTTTGATCGCATCATCTATCTGGCCTTTAGCGACAACCCCGGGGCGCTTCCCGACGAGGACCGCCTCGCTTTTGCCCAGGGCCTCGGCTTTGCCCATCTCGCCGTGGATTTTGCTAACCCCACGGTGGCGGATTTCCGCGCCTTTGCGGGACTCATGGCAGCGCGGCCCGAGGCGCCCACGCTGGTGCATTGCCAGGTGAATTACCGCGCTTCGGCCTTTTCTGCCCTGTATCGGATTATTCATCTTGGGGTGCCGGCGGAAGAGGCCTTCGCCGCCATGGCGACGGTGTGGGACCCCCAGGACCATCCCCAGTGGATCGATTTCATTCGTGCCGTGCTGGCGGACGCGGGGCGCCTCGACGCCTGCGGCCCCTGCGAGCGGGCTGCCCAAGAGCCCTAAGTCAGGAGTTCTCATCATGTGCGATCAAGACACCCTAGAAGACGGTCGGCGCTACGAGGCCGCAGCGGCCCTGTCGCGGCGCCGCTTCTCCGCCCTGTCCCTTGGCGCTGCGCTGGCCTTGACCCTTCCCGCTGGGGTGCGAGCGGCGCCGGTGCAGACTCGGCGGGTGGTGATTCCCGGGGCCGACGGTCCTTGCGACGCCGTATTGTCCACGCCGACCACCGGGCCGGCCCCGGCGGTTTTGGTGTGGCCCGATATTCTCGGCTTGCGCCCGGCCTTCGAAACCATGGGGCAGCGCCTTGCCGAGGCGGGCTACGCCGTGCTGACGGTGAATCCTTACTACCGCAAAACCCCCGCGCCGGTGGTGCAGGCCGGGGCCCAGTTTGGGCAAGAGGCGGTGCGGGCCCGGGTCCTACCCCTCTTCCGCAGCTTGAGTGCGGAAACGACCATGGCCGATGCAAAGGCTTTCGTGGATTTTCTGGACGCCCAGCCTGAGGTCGATAGCGCGAAGCCCATGGGCACCACGGGCTACTGCATGGGCGGCCCCATGGTCCTCCAAAGCGCCGCAGCGCGGCCCGACCGCATCAAGGCCGGGGCCACCTTCCATGGATCCCGCATGGTGGCCGAGGGGGAGGGCAGCCCTCACCACCTCATTGCCCAAAGCGATGCACGCTTTCTCATGGCCATTGCGGAAAACGACGATGCCCGGGCTCCGGAGGATAAGACCGTGCTTCGGGCGGCGCTGGAGGCAGCGGGCCGCCCCCATGAGGTAGAAGTTTACGGCGGGGCCAGCCATGGCTGGTGCGCCATCGATTCCGCGGTTTATCACCCGGAGCTCGCCGCTCGCGCTTTCTGGCGCCTCCTGGACACCTTTAAGGTCGCGCTGGCCTAGGGCTTCAGCGAAAAAACGCCCCCTGGGGTAGACACGGGGGCAAAAGGTGAGGCTAGAATCACGTTTTGCAGCGTTCGGGCCATCGGGGTCCGGCACACACTAAGGGATTCACTATGTCCAAGCTGATCTTCATCACCCACGACGGCGCGCGGCATGAGATTGATGGCACGGAAGGCATTTCCGTGATGGAAAATGCTGTGCAGAACGGCGTTCCGGGGATCGACGCGGATTGCGGCGGGCAGTGCTCCTGCGCCACCTGCCACGTGTTCGTGGAAGAGGCTTGGGCCGACAAGTGCGGTGCCCTCGAGGACATGGAAGAGTCCATGCTGGATCTCAACCCCGAGCGCCAGCCCACCTCGCGCCTGTCCTGCCAGATCATCTACACCGATGCCCTTGATGGGCTGACGGTGCACGTCCCGGAATTCCAGGGCTAAGCACCGATCGGAAGGCCCGGGTTCTCCGGGCCTTCCTAAACCACCGTGCTCAGCAGAAGGCCCAGCAAAAGCAGGGGCCCGAAACGGCGCGTGTGGTCGAAGCCGTAGGCGACAAACCACAGAGGCCACTGGGCTTCCGAGACCCCTTCGGGCCGGCTTTCGGGCCGGGGCGCCCGGGTGCACCGCACGAGCCGCCAGGCACTGGGTAGGCTCAGCAGCGCGAGGAGGGTGGGCCAGGGCAGGTGGCCCGTCACGCAGGCCAGGATCAGCACGGGAAATTGAAGCACCGTGAAGGTGGCCAGCACGCCCCGGGAGGTCCGTTCCCCCAGGCGCACCGGTAGGGTCCGCATGGCCTTTTCCCGATCCAGCTTCGCCTTATCAATATGTTTGCCGAAGATCACGATGGACGGCCCCAGGCCCAGGAGCACGCTAAGGGTTAGGCCGCCAAGGCTGAGCGTCTCTGCGATGGCGTACTGCGTACCCAGCACCATGAGTGGTCCCCAAACCCAGAACACCGCCCCTTCCCCCAGGCCCCACTGCTTCATGGGCCAGGTGTAGAACAGCAGGCAAAGGGCTCCAGGGAGGAGGGGCCAGAGCAGCCCGGGCCCCCGAAGGGCGAGCAGCGCGACGGCCACGAGCGCCGCGGCACCGCCGGTGACGATCAGCACCCGATAAAACGCGGCTTTGCTGATCAGCCCCTGCTCAAGCGCGTGGACCCCGTAGCGATTCCGAAAGTAGTTGCCCTTATCGAGGCCCCGGTGGCTATCGGTGGCGTCGTTCAGCAAATTATTCGTGGCATGAGCCAGCAACAGCCCGAGAACCGTAAGCCCCCAGAGCATGGGGTCGGGGTAAGGACCAAGGCCGTGCTGTGCCTCATGGAGGGTGAGGAGCCCGGCGCCCGCGGCGGAAGAGAAGGTCATCACCAGCACTGGTGCGCGAATCATCACCAGCCAGCGAATCCAATGGGCCGTGCTATCCCAGCGCGTTTGCTCCGCGCGGGGCATGGCCGTGAGGGCTTCTCGAAGCGAGAGCCCGCCCTCGGCTGCGAGTGCAGCCTTTGAGGTTGTCATGAATCATTCCCTAAACCGCGCTGAAAAGCCGCGGTTATCCCCCATCCCAGCGTTCAGCATGGGATGGGGGCAGGGTCAGGTCAAGGGCCGATCAGCCGCCGGCGGCGACCTTGGCCTTGAACTCGCGGCGTCGACGCATGAGCGTGGCTTCCGTGTAGCCGTTCGGCTCTTTCACGCCATCGAAGATCAGATCCATGGCCGCCTGGAAGGCCACGGAGTCTTCGAAGTTCGGGGCCATGGGCCGGTAGGCCGCGTCCCCTTCGTTCTGCCGATCGACGATAGCGGCCATGCGCTGCATGGTTTCCACCACCTGCTGCTTATCCACGAGGCCGTGGAGTAGCCAGTTGGCGATGTGCTGGCTGGAGATGCGCAGCGTGGCCCGGTCTTCCATGAGGCCCACATCGTTGATGTCCGGCACCTTGGAGCAGCCCACACCCTGCTCCACCCAGCGCACCACGTAGCCGAGGATGCCCTGGGCGTTGTTATCGAGCTCCCGCTGGCGCTCCTCGGCGCTGAGGGACCGGTCCCCGAGAAGGGGCGGCGAGAGAATGGCTTCGAGGGCTGCAGGGGTGCGCTGGGCGATCTCGTCCTGGCGCGCCCGCACGTCCACCTGATGGTAGTGGAGGGCGTGGAGCGTGGCTGCCGTGGGGGAGGGCACCCAAGCGCAGTTGGCGCCGGCTTCCGGGTGGGCTGCCTTGGCCGCCATCATGCCAGCCATTTCGTCAGGCATGGCCCACATGCCCTTGCCGATTTGCGCGTGCCCCGCGAGGCCGCAGGCCAGGCCCACGTCCACGTTCCAATCTTCGTAGGCCAGCATCCACCGGGCCCCTTTGATTTCGGGCTTGGGGATCATGGCACCGGCGCGCATGTGGGTGTGGATTTCATCGCCCGTGCGGTCGAGGAAGCCCGTGTTGATGAAGATCACCCGCTCCTGCGCAGCCTCGATGCAGGCCTTCAGGTTCACGGTGGTGCGGCGCTCTTCGTCCATGATGCCGATCTTCAGGGTGTTCGGCGCAAGGCCCAGCACCGCTTCAATGCGGGAGAAGAGGTGCACGGAAAGGGCGACCTCCTCCGGCCCATGCTGCTTGGGCTTCACGATGTACACGCTGCCGGCGCGGCTGTTGCGCAGGGATCCCGTGCCCTTTAGGTCGTGCATGGCGGCCAGCGCCGTGATCATGCCATCTACAAAGGTTTCCGGGACCGCGTCTCCGGCCTCCGTGGTCACCATCTCCGTCATGACGTGGGCGCCCACGTTCCGCACCAGGAGGAGGCTACGGCCGTGAAGGGTGAGGGCGCTGCCATCGGGCGCGTGGTAGGTGCGGTCCGGGTTCATGCGTCGCTCGAGGGTTTCCCCGCCCTTATTAAAGGCGACGGAGAGGGTGCCCTTCATGATGCCGCACCAGTTGCGGTAGACCTGCACCTTGTCCGCGGCGTCCACGGCGGCGACGGAATCCTCGCAGTCCATGATGGTGCTGATGGCCGATTCGAGGGCGATGTCCTTGATGCCCGCCTTATGCTGCGCACCGATGGCGTCGCTCGGGTCGATGAGCAGATCGGCGTGGAGGCCGTGGTGCTGAAGGAGCACCTGGGCGAGGCGGTCGCCGTCCCGGTTGAAGCCCACGAAGGCGTCGCCGTTGGCGAGGGCCGTGGCCCCCTGGGCGCCGGTGAGCTGAAGCTGCCCGCCGTCGACGGCGAGGCTTTCCACTTCTGCCCAGCTGCCGGCGGTCAGGGGGAAGACTTCGTCGAGCCAGGCATTGGCGCGGTCGATGACCAGGGCGCCGCGGGCTGGGTTATAGCCCTTGCCCTTCTCCGTGCCTTCGCCCTCGGGGATGAGGTCCGTGCCGTAAAAGGCATCGTAGAGGCTGCCCCAGCGGGCGTTGGCGGCATTCAATGCGTAGCGGGCGTTGTCCACCGGTACCACGAGCTGGGGGCCGGCGAGCTGGGCGATCTCCGGATCAACGTTAGCCGTGCTGACCTTGAAGGGCGCCGGCGTCGGCACGATATAGCCGATCTCGGCGAGGAAGGCCTGCTGGGCCGCCGGATCCGCGGCGCGGCTCGGGTCCGCCTCAAGCCAGGCATCGATTTGCGCTTGGAGCGCATCGCGCTTGGCGAGGCAGGCGGCGTTTTGCGGGGCGAGGTCGCGGATTATCGCGCCGAGGCCCGTCCAGAGGTGTTCCGGGTCGACGCCCGTGCCCGGGGCAATTTCATCGCGAACCAGGGCGTAAAGTTCTGCGGCAATCTTGAGGCCGCCGATGGTGACGGTTTCAGTCATAATGATGACCTACCTTGCTTGGGGGGGAAGGGGCGCAATCTTGGCGACCCCGCGGGCCCAGCGCAAGGCCAAGGGCCCCGTAAGGGACCGGGGCGAGAAGGAGCACACAGCCATGCAGCAGGGGGTCTACTACGGGTGGAAGGTGGTGGCGGCCCTGTTTGTGATGCTGACCTTCACCTCGGGCCTGGCCTTCTACAACATGTCCGTGCTGATGAACGCCCTGGTGTCCACGGGCCGCTACCCCGTGAGCGTCGTTTCCGTAGGCGTAGCCCTGTTCTTTGTGGCCAGCGGCTCGGCGGGTATGATCGCCGCGCCCCTGCTCCAGCGTCACGATCCCCGCTGGACCCTCGCCTTTGGCGGCGTGCTGGGAGCGGTGGCGCTCCTGGCCCTGGGCCACGCGCCGAATCTGCCCGCCCTCTACGGGGCGCTCATGCTCTTTGGGGTGGGCCATGCCTGCTCGGCCCTGGTGCCTGCGACCACCCTGGTGGCGCGCTGGTTTTCCGCCCGCCGCTCCGTGGCCCTCTCCATCACCTCCACGGGCCTGTCTCTCGGCGGCATCCTCCTGACCCCCGTGGCGGCCTCCCTCATTACCCGCCTTGGCCTTGAGGCTTCCGTGCCCTGGCTCGCGGCGGCGTGGTTTTTGGGCATCGTGCCCATCACGGCCTTGGTGGTTCGGGGGCCTCGAGCCGGGGAAGAGGAACCGCCCCTGGCCAACGCCAAAAGCCCGAGCCTCCGGCCGGACGAGGGCTGGGTCTATGCGGAAGCGCTGCGCTCTCGCTTCTTCCTGACCGTAACCGGAGCCTGGGTGCTGTGCATGGGCGCCCAGGTGGGGGGTATTGCTCACCTCTTTAATATGGCCGCGGTGCGCGTGGATACGGCTGCCGGCGCCACCGCCGTATCGGCCATGGCCACCACCAGCATCCTGGGCCGCTTTTTTGGCGGCTGGCTGATTACCCGCATGGATACGCGGCGCTTCGCCCTGATCTGCCTCGTGCTTCAAGCCGGCGCCATGACCACCCTTGCCCAGGCCCACTCCGCGCCCTTCGTGCTCGGGGCCGCGCTGTTCTTCGGCGCTACCGTAGGGAACCTGCTCATGCTTCAACCGCTGCTGTTGGCGGAGGCCTTCGGCGTGCGGGAATACCCCCGGATCTACTCCTTCAGCCAGCTCCTTTCCACCCTTGGGGTTGCTCTGGGGCCGGCGCTCCTGGGGGTGCTGTACGACGTGACCGGGGGCTATGCCGTGCCCTACCTCGCGGCGGGGGTGGCGTCCCTGGTGGCCTGGATCGCCGTGCTGGGCTCTGGCGCCGTGCCCAATCCTCGGGGACCCCGGGAGGTTGCCCATGGGGCTTAGCGTGCTTCGAACGCGGTGGCGGCGGGCTCTCGGGGGCGTGCTCCTCGCGCTGTCCCTCCCTCTGGCCGTGCTAGGGGCCCTCCCGGCGCAGCTGGCCGACGGCGAGCCCCTACCGTCCCTGGCCCCGGTGCTCGAAGCGGTGACCCCCGCTGTGGTGAATATCGCCACGGAAACGGACGTGACCGTAACGAACCCTCTCCTGCGCGATCCCTTCTTTCGGCGCTTTTTCGATGTGCCGGCGCAGCGCCAGCGCAAAGCCCGAAGCGCTGGCTCCGGGGTCATTATCAACGCCGCCGAGGGGCTCGTGCTCACCAATCACCATGTGGTGGGGCAGGCCGATCGCATCACCGTGACCCTAGCCAGTGGCGCCCAGCTGCCGGCCCGCCGCCTCGGCGCCGACCCTCAGGTGGACCTCGCCCTGCTTCAGCTGGATCCCGAGGCCCTAAAGGCCCTGCCGCCCCTGAAGGCCCTGGCCTTCGGGGATTCCCGGGCCCTGCGGGTCGGGGACTTCGTAGTGGCTATCGGTAATCCCTTCGGCATTGGGCAAACGGTGACCTCGGGCATCGTGTCCGCCCTCGGGCGCAGCGGCCTCGGTATTGAGGGGTACGAGGACTTCATTCAGACGGACGCCTCTATTAACCCCGGGAACTCCGGGGGCGCGCTGATTGATCTCGCCGGGCGTCTTATCGGCATTAACACCGCGATCTTTGCGCCCAACGGAGGCAACGTGGGCATTGGCTTCGCGATTCCCGCGGCCATGGCCGAGCGCATCGCCCAGGCCCTGGCAGACGATGGGCAGGTGCGCCGAGCCGATCTGGGCCTTGCGGTCCAGCCTCTCGATAACAAGCTGGCGGAAGCCTTCGCCGTGGCCGCCGATGCCGGGGCGCTGCTCCGTCAGGTACGCCCCGGGGGCGCTGCCGATCGGGCCGGCCTTGCCGTGGGGGACGTGCTCCTTGAGCTTGGGGGGCGGCCCATTCGCCAGGACGGAGATCTGCGCGCACAGGCGGCGGTTACCTTGCTGGGCGATGAGGTGCCCTTTAAGGCGCTGAAGGACGGGGCCCCCTTTGCCGGAGTGCTGCGCTTTAACGCGGAAGATCGGCTTCGCCTCCCCGGCGCCGAGCTGGCCCGGGGGCTCGCCGGCGCGGAGCTGCAAAGTACGGAGGAGGGGGCCTCTCCCGCGGGGGTGGATCTGCTAACCGTGGTGCCCGGGAGTGCGGCCTGGCGCTTAGGCCTCCGCGTCGGGGATCGGATCGTGGCCGTGGATGGGGTTCGCGTGCTGACCATCCCAGCCCTGGTGGAGCGCCTTGGCCGCAGCGGGAGCCGCGTGGGCCTGCGCATCCACCGGGAGGGCCGGGACTACGCCCTGTCCATTCCCCGCTAGCTCTGGATTTGGATCAGCGCTTCCCCGGGGGTGACCCGGTCGCCCTTCGCCGCATTGACCGCGGCGACGGTGCCGCCGATGGGGGCTTGAAGCTCCGTCTCCATCTTCATGGCCTCGATGATGAGCACGGCCTGCCCCGCTTCCACCGTGTCGCCCTCTGCCACGAGCACGTCGACGATGTTCCCGGGCATGGTGGTGCCCACATCCCCTTCCGCGCTGATGGCCGGGCGATTGCCGCCCTGGCTGGCCACGTAGCTGTTTAGGGGCTCAACCACCACCTCCTCCGGTACCCCATCAAGGGTGAGGTAGAAGTTCCGCTTGCCCGAGCTCTTCTGCCCCGTGCCGGTCACGGCGACGCGATAGCTTTCGCCGTGGACGTCGATGACGAACTCCGTGGCCACGGCAGGGCTGCCGCCGTCGCCGCCCGCATTCTGGGGCGGAAGGAGGGTTTCGGCCTCGAGGGTGCCGTCCCGGCGCTGAGTTAGGAAGGTCTTTCCGAGGTCCGGGAACATGGCATAGGTGAGGACGTCTTCCTCGCTTTGGGCGAGATCGCCGATCTCGCTGCGGAGGGTATCGAGCTCATCGCTGAGTAGGTCCGCGGGGCGGCTTGTGATGACCTCCTCCCCGCCAATGGCGCGGCGGCGCAGCTCTTCGTTCACCGTGCCCGGGGCGGCGCCGTAGTGGCCCTGAAGGTAGCGCTTCACTTCCGTGGTAATGGTTTTGTAGCGCTCGTCGGCGAGGACGTTCAGCACCGCTTGGGTCCCCACGATTTGCGAGGTGGGGGTGACCAGCGGGGGGTAGCCCAGATCGGCGCGGACCCGGGGAATCTCCTCGAAGACCTTGTGAATCTTGTCGAGGGCGCCCTGTTCCTTCAGCTGGTTGGCGAGGTTCGACATCATGCCGCCGGGCACCTGATTGATCTGCACGGCCACGTCTTCCCTGGTGAAGTCGCTTTCGAACTGGTGGTACTTCTTGCGCACCTCGAGGAAGTAGAAGCCGATGGCCCGCAGGGCCTCCAGGGGCAGGCCCGTGGCCCGGGGATCTTCCGCCAGGGCGGCCACCATGGCCTCCGTGCTCGGGTGGCTCGTGCCCCCGGCAAAGGCTGAGATGGCCGTGTCGATGCGATCCACGCCGGCTTCCACGGCCTTGAGCTGGCACAGGGGTGCGAGGCCCGAGGTGGAGTGGGAATGGAGCGCCACGGGCAGATCCACGGCCTTCTTTAAGCTGCTGACGAGCGCAAAGGTGGCTTGGGGGGTGAGCAGCCCGGCCATGTCCTTGATCGCGATGGAATCGCAGCCCATGGCCGCCATGGCCCGGGCTTGCTCGACGAAGAGCTCGGGGCCGTGCACCGGGCTCGTGGTGTAGCACAGCGTGCCCTCGGCGTGCTTCCCCGCGCGCTTCACCGCAGCGATGGCCGTTTCCACGTTGCGGACGTCATTCATGGCATCAAAGATCCGGAAGACGTCCATGCCATGGCCCGCGGCCTGGGCGACGAAGGCTCGCACCACGTCGTCTGCGTAGTGCCGGTAGCCCAGCAGGTTCTGGCCCCGGAGGAGCATTTGGGTTCGGGTTTTCGGCAGCGCCGCGCGCAGGGCCCTGAGCCGATCCCAGGGGTCCTCGGCGAGGTAGCGCAGGCAGGCATCAAAGGTGGCGCCGCCCCAGCATTCCAGGGACCAGTAGCCGATAGCGTCCAGCTGATCGCAAATGGGGAGCATGTCCTCCGTGCGCATGCGCGTGGCAATTAGCGACTGGTGCGCATCGCGAAGGATCACATCGGTAATTTGTACGGGACCGTTTCCGGCCATGGTGCGTCTCCTTATGTCCTGCCTCGCGAAGTCTTAGAGCCCGGTGTGCACGGCAATGGCCGTCGCCACCGCCAGGGCCAGCTCCTGCGGTCGGGTTTTTTCCGAGTAGCGGGTAAGTTCGGGATGTTTGGCGATAAAACTGGTGTCGAAGCGCCCGCCCCGGAAGGTGGGGTTGGCCAGAATTTGCGCGTAGTAAGGCGCCGTGGTTTTGACCCCCATGAGGCGCATATCCGCCAGGGCCCTAAGGCCCCGATCGAGGGCGTCGTCCCAGCGTAAAGCCCATACGATGAGCTTTAGGCACATGGAATCAAAGTAGGGGGGGATGCTGTAGCCCGTATAGATGGCCGTATCCACCCGGACCCCGGGGCCCCCGGGCGCGTAGTAACGCGTCACCCGGCCGAAGCTCGGCAGGAAATCCTGCTGCGGGTCTTCCGCGTTGATGCGCAGCTGAATGGCAAAGCCGCGCATGCTGATCTCGTCTTGCCGCCAGGATAGGGGCAGCCCGGAAGCGATGCGGATTTGCTCCTGCACGATATCCACCCCGGTGATCTGCTCCGTGATGGTGTGCTCCACCTGCACCCGGGTGTTCATTTCCATGAAGTAGACGTCCTCGCCCTTAACGAGGAATTCCACCGTGCCGGCATTCTCGTAGCCCACGGCCTCCGCTGCTTTGACCGCAAGGCCACAAATATAGGCGCGCTGGTCCTCCGTCAGCTGAGGCGAAGGGGCAATCTCGATCAGCTTTTGGTTTCGGCGCTGAATGGAACAGTCCCGCTCGAAAAGGTGGATGGTGTTGCCATGGCCATCGGCGAGGATCTGCACTTCGATGTGCCGGGGCTCGTCGATGCACTTTTCCAGGAAGACCTCAGCGCTGCCGAAGGCCTTGGTCGCTTCCGAGACCACCCGGTCCCAGGCAGTTTTCAGACCCTCCGCGTCGTCGCAGCGGCGAATGCCGCGGCCGCCGCCGCCGCTCGTGGCCTTGAGCATAACGGGATAGCCAATGCGCTCCGCTTCCTTCAGGGCGTGGTTGACGTCGTCGAGGTTGCCTTCGCTCCCGGGCGTCACCGGGACGCCGGCCTCGATCATGGCCTGGCGGGCGGCGGTCTTATCCCCCATGCGCTGGATCACCTCGGCCTTGGGGCCGATGAAGCGAATGCCGCGCCGGGCGCAGATGGCAGCCAGCTCCGGGTTCTCGGAGAGAAAGCCATAGCCAGGGTGAATGGCGTCGCAGCCCGTTTCCACCGCGAGGTTCACGATGCGGTGGGCGTTCAGGTAGCCGCCGAGGGGGTCGTCGCCGATGAAATGGGCTTCGTCCGCGCGCTTCACGTGCAGGGCGTAGCGGTCCGGTTCCGTGTAAATAGCGACGGACCGGATATTCATTTCCGCGCAGGCGCGGATTAGGCGGACCGCGATCTCGCCGCGGTTGGCAATGAGAATCTTCTTAAGCATGAACTGTGTCCTTTCCCGGGGCTGGCCCCGGGCCACTCAATCGATGAGTGCTTGATTCACCAAGACGCGTAGGGCGCGCCGTAGGGGATAGGCCGCGCTGGGAAGCAGCTGGGTCATGAAGACCACGGCTAAATCCTCGGAGCGATCAATCCAAAAAGCCGTGCTGGCCATGCCGCCCCAGGCGAGCTCGCCGGGGGAGCCGGTCACCTGGGCCTTCGCCGGGTCGAGGACCACGGAGAAGCCAAGGCCAAAGCCAATACCATCGTAGCGCGTTTCGCTGAAGACCGGTTGCCCCATGCTCGTGAGGTCTCCCCCCGTGGGCAGGTGGTTCAGGCCCATCAGGTCCACGGTTTTCCGGCCGAGGAGGCGAACGCCCTCGAAGGCTCCGCCGCCGAGGATGACCTGGCAAAAGCGGGCGTAATCCACCGCCGACGAGACGAGCCCGCCGCCGCCGGAGAGGAAGGCCGGGGGTTCCCGGTAGGTGCTGTCCTCCACACCGTCCTGGCGTCGATAGCGCCCGGGACCGGTGTATTCATAGCAGGCGGAAAAGCGATCGAGCTGCCCCGGGGGCACGGAAAAGGCCGTGTCCTGCATGCCGAGGGGCGAGAAGATCTCCTTCTCCAGAAATTGATCTAGCCGCTCCCCGGAGAGCACTTCCACGAGATGGCCGATGACGTCCGTGGCGACGCTATAGCTCCAGCGGCTGCCGGGCTGGAAGCGCAGGGGCAGGGCGCCGAGGCGTTCCACGAATTCGGCGTTAGTCAGCCGGGGGCTGTTCAGCTTGTTGGCCCGATAGAGCGCATCTACCGGGTGCTCCTGCATAAAGCCGTAGGTGAGCCCTGCGGTATGGGTGAGGAGATCCCGGTAGGTAATGCCCCGTTCCGCGGAGACCGTTTGTGGATGCTCCGCGTCGCCGCCGACGAAAACGGTCATGTCTTTGAAGGCGGGAAGCACGCGATCGATGGGATCGTCGAGCTGAAAAAGCCCGCGTTCGTACAGCATCATGAGCGCGACGCTCACGATGGGTTTGGTCATGGAGTAAATGCGGAAGAGGGAATCGGTTTTCACCGGTTTGCCCCCTTCCACATCCCGCTGCCCGTAGCAGCGGTTGTGGGCGATCCGGCCCCGACGGGTAATGAGCACCTGCCACCCTGGCAGGCGCCCATCATCCACATAGGCCTTTAGGTGCGCGTCGAGGCGCTCAAGGCGCTCTGCGCAAAGCCCTACGCTTTCCGGATCAACCTGGCGCATGGCGTCAGTCGAAGACGATGACGCTACGCGCCACTTCGCCGGTCTTCAGGGCCTGGAGCCCTTCGTTGACGTCCTCCAGCTTAATGCGGCGGGAGATCATGTCGTCTAGGTGGAGCTTGCCGGAGAGGTAGAAGTCCACGAAGCGGGGCATGTCCACGCGGAACCGGTTGGAGCCCATGCGCGAACCTTGAATCTTCCGCTCGGCGAGGAACTCGGCGCCGTGGAGCTCGATGTTCACGCCCACGGGGATCATGCCGATGATGGTGGCCGTGCCGCCGCTGCGCAGCATGCGGAAAGACTGCTCCGCGGACACCTTGAGGCCGATGGCTTCGAAGCTGTAGTGCACACCGCCCTTGGTCATTTCTTGCACGGCCAGCACCGGATCCACTTCCTTGGCGTTCACCACGTCCGTGGCGCCGAACTTCTTCGCCAGCTCAAGCTTCGACGGCACCATGTCGATGGCGATGATGCGGCCGGCGCCGGCAATGGCCGCGCCGTTGATGGCCGACAGGCCGATGCCGCCGCAGCCGATGACGGCGACCGTTTCGCCAGGCTGAACCTTGGCCGTGTGGATGACCGCGCCCACCCCCGTGGTCACGCCGCAGCCGATGAGGGCCGCCACGTCTAGGGGCATGTCCGGGCGAATCTTCGCGATGGCGTGCTCGTGAAGGAGCATGTATTCGGCGTAGGACGAGAGGTTCAGGAACTGGTGCACGGGGGTGCCGGCCTTCGGATCGGCGAGGCGGGGCTCATCTTCCGCGCCGCGGTGCAGTTCCGGGGACTCGCAGAGGGACATGTGCCCCGTGAGACAGTGCTCGCAGTGGCCGCAGAAAGCCGACAGGCAGGTGATGACGTGATCGCCGGGCTTCACATAGGTGACCATATCGCCCACCGCTTCCACCACGCCGGCAGATTCGTGCCCGAGAATAGCGGGCAGCGGGTAGGGGTAGGAGCCATCCGCGAAGTGCAGGTCGGAGTGGCACACGCCCGCCGCCGCGGTGCGCACGAGCACCTCCCGGGGGCCAGGCTTCGAGACCGCGACGTCCTCGATCACGAGCGGCTTATTCGTTTCGTACAATACAGCTGCTTTCATGCGTGCTCTCTCCCATCGCTAACGCAAGATTCAACTGCCCGAGTGTGCCAGAGCCCTCCGGCCTTGCCCACTAGGGGCCAAGGCTAAAGATCGATGCCGAAGCGAGCCTTGAACTCGGCGTTGTAGTCCGCGTCCGGGAGATCGGCGCCGAGGGCAATCCAGGCTTCGTCGGTCATGGTTTTCCGCCCCTCGATCATGCCCACGGCGTCCGCGCCCACGGGCCAGCGGAGGCGATAGGTCTCGCTCGTGACCGCTTCCACGATGGTGTCAGCCACCGCTTCCGGAGGCGTCCCCTGGCGGAAGCCGGCGGCAAACATCTTGCCGTTGCGGCGCATGATGTGAAGGTAGGGGGAGGTTTTGTCGTAGCGCGTGGCCGGCGCCGAGTTGTTGAAGATTTCGGTCATGATGACCCCGGGCTCTACGTTGAATACCCGCACCCCAAAGGCGCTCATCTCGTGGGCCAGGGCCTCCCCGGCGCATTCGAGGGCCCACTTGCTCGAGGAATAGGCGACCTGGTTAGGAATGGCAAGGCGTCCCTCCACGGAAGTGATGTTCACGATGGACCCCGTGCGTCGCTCACGCATGCTGCCGAGCACGGCGTGAATACAGCGCATGGCGCCGAAGTAGTTCGTCTCGAAGATCGCCTTGTGCTCGTCCAGGGGCGTGAGCTCTAGAGGGGTCGCGCCGCCGACCCCGGCATTGTTGACGAGCACGTCCACGGGGCCCCGAAGGGCGATGCGTTCAAACGCCGCATCGACGCTGGCCTGGGAGGTGACGTCCATTTCCAGGATTTCCAGGGGAAGCCCCGCTGCGGCTTCCGCAAGGGGGGCCGCCTTCGCCAGGGAGCGCATCCCCGCATAAACCTGGTAGCCGGCCTTTGCCAAGGCGATGGCCGTCGCGAAACCGATGCCGCTGCTTGTTCCCGTAACCAGTGCGATTTCCATGGGGGCGTCCTTTTTCTGCGCGATGAGCTGGAAAGGCCTTAAGCCTAGCAGCGTGGAGAGGCGCCGGGCGCTAAACTTGGCGCATAGGAACGGGAGGCAGGGTGAAACAGGTGGTGGTGGGCCTTGGGGCGAATCTGGGTGCGGGGCAAGCAACGCTCCGTGCAGCGGCCTGCGCGCTGCGCGAGGCCTACCCCGACGGCTTCGCCGCCAGCCCCCTTTATCGTTCCGCCCCCCAACACTGTCCCCCGGGCAGTCCGCCCTTTTGGAATGCGGTGGTGGGCTTTGCCGTGCCCGAGGCCCTTGCGCCGGAGGTGTTGCTCGATGCTCTGCTGGCCCTAGAACAGGTGCACGGCCGCGCGCGCTCGGTCCCCAATGCGCCCCGCACCCTCGATCTCGACCTGGTGCTCTTCGGCGATGAGCGCATCGCGAGCCCTCGGCTGACCGTGCCCCATCCCCGGGCCCGGGATCGGGATTTCGTCCTGGGGCCCCTGGCCGCTCTGGACCCGGAGCGCCGCTGGCCTGGCACCGAGGACCGGGTGGCGGACCTTTGGGCGGCCTTTGCCGGTCCCCGAACCCTTGAGCGCGTGGCAGAACGGTGGTGCTGACCCTGCCCCCCCTGACCGTGGGCTGGCTGCTGCTCCTCACGCTCCTGGCCTTTCTAGGCGCGAGCTACGGCCCCCTGTCTTCCTTTCCCGCGGCGGTGCTTGCTTGGGTGGCGGGGATGCTCGTCCTGCCTCGGGTTGACCAAGGCACGCGCCGGGTGGCCGGCGTGCTCCTGCTGTTGGGCGTGGGCTGCGCCACCCTGGCCTGGCTTCAGGGCTTTGGCCCCGAGACCCTGACGGGCCTCGGCCGGGCCTTCACCATTAACTTGCCGATCCTTGCGCTGTTTCTCGGCGTGGCCTTTCTCGGGCTGCTGCCCGCGGAAGCGAGTCGCGCGGAAGCCCGGGGCACGGGGCTCCTGGGCCTCTTGCTGTCCGTGCACCTTGTGGGCGCGGTGATCAATCTGGCCGCGGCGGCCCTCGTGGGCGATAGCTTCGCCCGGGACCGGCGGGAAGGTCCGCGCTTGAATCGAGCCGAGGCCTTGGCCATTACCCGGCCCTACTGCGCGGCGGCTTTCTGGTCCCCGTTTTTCGTGGCCACCGCCGTGGCCCAAACCTATGCACCGGCGGCGAAGGCGAGCGTGACCCTGCCCCTGGGATTTCTCGCCGCCGCGGGGGCGCTCCTCATCACCTATTTGACCCTGCGGCGGGAAGGGGCCGGCGCGCACCTGGGGGCCTTCCAGCTGGGGCGCCGGGCCCTCTGGCTTACCGCCGTGCTTCTGCTGGCGGTGCTGGGGGGGAAGGTCATCTACTCTGACGTTTCCGTGGTGGTGATGGTGGCGACCCTCGCTCCGCCCCTTGCGTTCTGCGCCCTGCCCCGGGGCCAGTGGGCCTCGGCGGGGCAGGCCCTCCTCGCCGAGAAGCTGCCGTCCACGGCAGCGCAGCACGTGCTGTTCCTGGCCGCGGGGGTCTTCGCCTTTGGCGTTTCTACGCTGCTGGACGGTTGGTTGGCCGGGCAGGGGGGCGAGGCCTTCGTGCTTGGGCTCTGGGCCTATCCCCTGACCACGGCGACTATCGTGGCCACCGCTTACTTGGGCGTGCACCCGGTGATTTCCATCGCCGCCGCGGCCAGCATCCTGACTCCCCTCGGCGGGGACCCCTCCCGTATGGCCTTCGCTTTTGTGGCGGGGTGGGGCATCGGGACGGCGG
>JAUILI010000035.1 GCA_030433075.1 Gammaproteobacteria bacterium
CCCGGAGGATCTCGAGGCCGTCGCGCCCGATCTTGAGGTCCATGGCCTGCCCTGTGGCCATTGGATCCAGCAGGAAGCACCGGAGGAAACGAACGCGCTGCTTATCGCTTGGCTCTTGCAGCGCGGACTACAAACGCTTGGCCAGGACCAAGCCTAGGGGAGGAAACACCATGAGCCGCTTAGAAGGAAAAACCGCCCTCATCACTGGGGCTGCTCGGGGCCTCGGGGCCCGCATTGCGGAACGCTTCGCGGAAGCCGGAGCCCGCGTCATCATCAATGATTTGAACCTCAGCGCAGCGAAGGCGACGGCGGACCGCCTAGGCGGGGAAGCGGTGGCCTGCGACGTCAGCGATTCCGCCTCCGTGGCCGCCATGTTCAAGGCCGTGGACGGCATGACGGACCGCCTCGATATCCTCGTGAATAACGCGGGTATCAGCGGCATGGAGGGGGACAACAGCGCCCGCACGCGCATCGCTGAAATGGTGGAAAAGATTCAGGCCGGGGAAGCGCCCGATGCGCCCCTTGGAGGTCTCTTCACGGAGGTTACGGACGAGTCCTGGCACCGCATGATTGGGGTGCACCTGGACGGCACCTTCTTCTGCAGCCGGGAGGCCACGGCGCGGATGATGCACACTGGCGGCAACATTCTAAACCTCAGCAGCATCATGGGCACCTTCGGGCGCCCCGGCGCCCCCGCCTATAGCGCCGCGAAGGCTGGCATCCTGGGCCTGACCCGGGCCCTCGCCCACGAGCTCGCGATGTATCAGATCCGCGTGAACGCCATTGCGCCGGGGTGGATCCACACGGACATGACGGACCCCCTCGCACCCATGCACCCCATGCTCGAGGCGCAAACGCCCTTGGGTCGGCTCGGGGAGCCCGACGATATCGCCTTTGCCGCGGTTTACCTGGCCAGCGACGAAGCGAAGTTCGTCACCGGCCAGTGCCTATCCCCGAACGGGGGCTGGTACATGAGCCAATAAGCTTCAGAAGCGATACTGGAGGGCGAGGCGCCCATAACGCGGCTCGCCCGTGGTGATGTTGTTATCGTTGTGCGCGGCCGGGAAGTAGCGCTCATCAAAGAGGTTTTCAACGTTGAGCTGAAGGCTGAGCTTATCGCTGACCTCAAAGAAGGCCGCCAAATCCACCCGGGTGAAATCGGGCAGGGTCACGGCGTTGCTCAGGGACGCAAACTGCTCGGCCTGGTGGATCACGCCCACCCCAAAGCCAAGCCGCGGGGTGACGGTGAAGCGGCTCCAGAGAGACAGCATATCCTCCGGCAGCTGAGCGAGCTCGCGATTCGCCGCCACCCCATTCACAAAGCGCCCCAGTTCCCGTCCCTTGAGGTGGCTGTAGCCCGCATTCACGGACCACCAGTCCGTCAGGGTGCCATCAAGCTGGAGCTCCCAGCCTCGGGTTTTCGTACCCGTCAGCACGGAGCGCTCGGGATTGGCCGGATCCACCGCCACGCCGTTGTCCCGCTCAATTTCAAAGGCCGCCGCGGCCAGGGCCAGGCGCTCCGTAGGCTGCCATTTGAGGCCCACTTCTCGGTTTTCAAAGACTTCAGGATCCAGAGCCTGAGCATCTAAGGACAGAGAAAGGAACTGATCGCCAGAGCGCGGCAGGAAGGATTCGCTGTAGCTCGCGTAGGCGCTCACGCTTTCCCAGGGCTTCACAATGACCCCCAGCCGCGGAGACAGCTCCGTATCCTCGGCGCGGAGGGCAAAACCACCGACCCGGTCCTGGACCTCAATGCTGAAGCGGTCAAGACGGAGCCCCGCGACGAGAATCAGATGTTCCCCGAGGGCGAGCTCATCCTGGAAGAAGGCCGAGGTGAACTGCACCTCCGAGGCCCGATCCCGCACCGGATCGGTATAGGTCATGGCCGGCACCACCAGGGGATCGGTGAAGGCAAAGCTCACCTGGTCGTCATTGCTGGTCGCGAACAGCGCGTCGCGCCGGGCATTCTCCGATTCCTGAAGCCCCTGCTCCACGCCGGCCAGCATCGTGTGTTCCACCGGCCCGGTGCTGAAGGTCCCCACGGCGTTCAGCTGGAACAGCGTATTTTGCCGATCCGTGCTATCGGCGTAGCCGTCGAGGGTGACCGTGGGGCCGGCCTCCGCGAAGGCCACGGGATACTGGTTCCGGTAGTACTTGTTGTAATCGGCGTATTGAAGCGTCGCATTCACCCGCCAATTTGGCCCGAAGCTGCGCTCTGCCCGAAGACGCGCGATGTGGCCCCCGAAGGTGGTGCGATTGACGGAAGGGTCGGCAAAAAAGGTGTCCCGGGCACCGCCCAGGGGCGCCCCATTCAGGGAGGGAACGCCGCGATCAACGACGCGATCATCGTCGAGCCATTCGTAGGACGCGTTCAGAAGCGTGCCATCCTTCGTGAGCCAGCTCGCCGTGGGATTTAGGGCAAAGCGCTCCCCATCTTTGTAGTCCCGATGATTTTTCATGTCCCCATCGGCCAGGGCGTTGAGGCGGAAAGCCCCCTGCGTGCCAAGGGGCTGGTTCACATCCAGAGAGAGCCCTTCGGCGCCGAAGCTGTCGACATTGGCTGCCAGGGTGGTGAAGGCCTCCGCCGTGGTCGGCACCTTGGACACCCGATTCACCACGCCACCGCCACCGCCGCGCCCGAAGAGCAGCGCATTGGCGCCCCGAAGCACTTCTACGCGCTCAAGGTTGTAGAGGGGCCGAAAATATTGAACGTCATCGCGAAGGCCATCGAGGAAGAAGTCCGCGGTGGTGTTCTGTCCCCGAATGGTGAGCTGATCTCGGTGGTCTTCCCCCTGCCCGACGCTTACCCCGGGGGTGTACTGCATCACGTCGGCGACGCTCACGTGGGCCTGCTCCCGAAGCTGCTGCGCATCCATCACGGAGACCGACTGGGGCACGTTCAAAAGCAGCGTGGGCGTCTTAACCCCCTCCGCCAGCGCTTGCCCAAAGTAGGCTCCGCGCACCACGATGGTTTCGATGGGACCGGCCTCGTCCGCAGCGGACACCGGCAGGGCTAGGGCCGCCAGGGCCAGGGTCAGGGGGCGAAGGAAGAAGGGTTGGATCGGGCGAATCACTGGGGAAAGCTCCTGTGGGGTTAAGATCACAGGAGCATTTAAACGCTAATGCGAATGATTCGCAACTTCTTTATCAAAAATTCTCGTCCCGCCCCCTCACCCGTTTGACCGCTGCCGCCAAGGCCTCTAAGCGCTCTACCGTGGGGGGATGGGTCGACAGATAGCCCGAGGACCGGGCCACCGAACCCTCGGGGCTCAGGCGCCCCAGCGCCCGGGCTAGGGCCTCCGGGTCGCGCCCAATGGTCACCAAGCGCTCCACGGCCTGGGCATCGGCCTCGAACTCAAAATCCCGAGCATAGGACAGCTCAAGGAGGGTCACGGGAAGGAGGGTCAGCAGGGCCCCAAGATCCCCCGTGACCCAACTCCAAAGTACGGCCAGGCCGGAGAACTGCAGCCCTCGCCGTAGGCTGTGGCGCGCTGCGCCATGGCTCAACTCGTGGGCAAGCACGGCCTGGAGCTCGGCATCTGGGAGCAGCTCAACAATGGCGTCGGTGACGACGATTTGCCCCCCAGGGAGAGCAAAGGCATTGGCGCCCACTACCTCCCCGCCGTCGCGAAAGGCCAGCGCCGGTTGCACATGGGAGGGAGCTCCGGGAATGAGGGGCGCCAACAGCGCTTCCACTCTTTCGCGATCGGCCGGGGCCAGGCGGGAAGGCGCGAGCACGCCTTCATCAAGGCCCCGGAGCACGGCCCGGTCCATCCCCTGGGCGACGGAGGGTTGCACGGCCTCGGCAACCTCCGCAGCGATCGCGGGCACCGCAAAGCGTATGCCGGCATAGAGCAGCAGCGCCGTCACCAGTACCGCTAGGAGCACGGCGCCCCCGTGTCCTTCCAGCCGGCTTAGCCAGGAACGACGAAAGCCCGCAGCGCCTCCGCCCAGGGCCAGAAGGGCCGACCCCTCCCGGGTCTCGAAGCGCTGCCCGTCGGGCAGGGTGACAAAGGCGGCTGCGCCCCCCGGGGCATCGGAAAATTCGCAGGCCTCCAGGGGCGCCGAGGCGAGGATCTGCCCTGCCTCATCACGCCAGCACAGCGTAGCGCCCTCCCGGTTAAGCCACGCCGTTACGCTGCGGCTACCGGACATCCCATAAAGCTGGCCCTGAACCCCTGCCGTCAAAGGCCGATATCCAGGTCAAAAGCTTCCCCGAGCTCCTCCCCAAGGGCCGAGCTTTGGGCAACCTCCGCGGCGAGGAATTCTTCTAGATCACCGTCGATCCAGAGCCCCACGTGGCTGAGCTTGTAGCGCGCTGCGCGGATCCGCGCCCAGGGAATGGCAAGCCCTAGGGAGAGGGCCACCAGCACCGCATTGCTGATGAGCACCCAGGCCCAGGGCAAGGTCTCAAGGCGCCCCTCGAAGCGATGGTCGCCGAGCTGGCTCGCCCCGAGCACGCGATTCAAGGTTTGGGCCGAAAAGTGGGCGTAGGCCATGAGGCCACCGAGGGTCAGGGCCAGGGGGGCCACCGCGGGCAGCAGGGCTGAAAGGGCCCCGGCAAGCAGCACCATCCCCAGAGCCTGCAGGGCCGGGACATAGAACGCACCGCCGGGCAGCTCGGAGGAAAATTCACTCAGACCGTAGCGCGTATGCTCGACCACAAAGCGCTGCTGTCGCTGTAGGGCCAGGGGGAGCAGCGCCCCCAGGGTGAGGCCGGCGGCCAGCAGCCACAGCACGTGAACCTTGAATCCGGGCCCGTAGGTACCGGTGAAGGAAAAGCGTACGTTCCGATAGCGCGTGTTGGCCAGCCGGAAGGCTAGAGAACGATTCACGAGCCAAGGCAAGGCGAACATGAACAGTACGGGCGGAATGAGCGCCCAAAGCGTCGGCGACTGGGTGACGGCGCTATAAATGACCAGGGCCAGCACGGCGATGATCCGCCCCTTGAGGATGGCCATGGGCTCGGCCAGATACTCGAAGCTCGCCCCGGCCAGCTGCGTATGCCCGTAGAAATAGCGGTTCATGCGCACCTTAGCCCAGGCCGAGTAGATGCCCAGGGTTAGCACCGAGAGGGCCACATTGACCACCCAGATGCGGAAGTAGGCCCAGCCGTCGCCGGTGAATTCCAGCGGCGTGTACTGAGGTGTGGAAGGCGCCAGGGCCCCCGGTGTGCTTTCGTCCATGAAGTGCCCTCCCCCGAGGTTCTGCAGATTCGCCCTAACCGTACCCCATGCCCCCTAGGCAAGCCATGGGTTTTGGCTTATAGATCGCGAAGAAAGGCCTCAAGGGCCTCGTTGCAGGGCCCGGGCGCCTCCTGCTGCACCCAGTGGCCCGCGCCAGGGATCAAGGTGGTCCCGCGGAAATCCGCGCACCCTGCGCCGGGGTCAGCGTAGAGATCCATGCCAGGGATAAAGTGCCGCACCGCGTCGCGTTCGCCGCCGATAAAGCAGCTGGGCTGGGGCAATAGGGCCCCGTGCTGCGGCGCAAGCTGCTCCGCATCCAGGCGCTGGGCCCGATAGCGATTCAGCGGCCCCCGAAAGCCTCCGGCGGAGAAGGCGCGGGCGTACACGGCAAGATCTTCAACGCTCATCCACGGGGGGAAGGGGTCCGGACGCGGGAGGGCCTCCAGAAGCCCCGCGTCCTTACCCTTGGGCTGAAGCCACAAATCCAAGGGCGCATCCCCGGAAAGCGCGAAGTAAATCCGCGCGAGGGCATCCTCCGGGTCCGCTTCCAGCTCCTGCTCCGCCACCCCCGGCGCCTGGAACGCGTTCTGATAGAAAAAGCGATCGGCGTAGAGCGCTTCAGCCACTTCGATGAAGGGCGTGGGGCTTGGGGGGCTGTAGGGCACGCTAAGCCCCGCCACGGCGCGAAATTGCTCGGGGTACAAAAGCGCGGTGTGATAGGCGATGGGCGCCCCCCAGTCGTGGCCGAAGAGCACGGCGGGCTCCGGGGCCAGGGCTGCCGCCACCGCCGCCACATCCGCGGCCAGCGCCGGGAGCGTGTAGGCCGACACTTCCGACGGCTTTACGCTGTCGCCATAGCCCCGAACGTCGAGGGCCGCCACCGTGTAGCCCCGGGCGGAAAAATGGTCACTTTGGTGACGCCAGGAGTAGGCCAGCTCGGGCCAGCCATGGACGCACAGGATGAGGGGGCCCGTTCCTGCCACGGTCACCGCGAGGGGGCCCGCGGGGCCCTGGATCTCGAGCTGCTGCATACCGTTCTCCTAAAGCCAATGAAGGGAATCGTCGAGGGCCAGGACGCCCGGCTGCTTCACGGCAAGATAAACTCCCAGGCAGCTTTGGCGCTGGGCCCGAAGCACCGCCAAAACGCTGCGATCTTCGGGAACGTCCCGGAAGCCCAGGGTCGTCATCACGCACCGGGGGCAGCGCTTGCGCACCTCAAAGGTGGCCGAGCCGAGGCGGAAGCACCGCCCGACCCATTCGTCCTCGGGAAAGCCGGCCTCCGTGCCCGTGAGCAAAAGGTTCGGCCGAAAGCGGCGCAGCTCCCCGGCCCCAGGGCTTAAGGCCGCCGCCGCCGCAAGGGCCGCCTCGGACATCAGCAGCAGCGGCGCATCATCAAAGAAGGGTGTCGGTCCCGCCTGAGGTTCGAGGCGCACGGGGCTCCCGAGCTCGTCGCTGAGCCAGAAGTCCACCGCCGGATCATCGCTACGCCGTGTTTCCCCGGTCGGCGATGCAAGCTCAAGCGTCGGCCAGGGCGCGGCCGCTCCCGGGGGCTCCAGATAGCGAGCGCCGTAGCCCATGAGGGCGGGATAGCGTTTCGCCCCCTGTCCCGCCCCCCGGTCCCCATCGCTGAGGGCCCAGCCCCGATCCCCGGGCAAGCCCGCAGCCCCAACCTCGCTGCGAGTCAGGGTCTCCCCACCCATGCTCTTAACCGGGTAGCGGTACAGTCCAGCAAGGGAAATCATCGGGGCGAAACCGGGGGAAAGCGCAGGGCTCGGCCCGGGGTCGCGCCAAGGTCCACCCGGTCCGCTTTCAGCACGGGCTGGCCAGCAACGAACACATAGGCGAAGCCCGTGGCCGGGCGACTGCCCTCCGCGTAGGTGCTGTGATCGGTCACGGTCTCAGGATCAAAGAGCACCAGATCGGCGATGGCGCCCACCTGCACCCGGCCCCGCTCCGCCATGGCGGAAAGGCCGAGGGCCGCCAAGTGCTCCGCACTTTCCGTACTGGTCTGACGAAGAATGGGCATGAGTGGCAAGCCCTGCTCCCGCGCGACGCGCAGGGCCTTGGCATAGGTCCCCGCGGCCCGGGGGTGGGCATTGGGGAGGTCCTCGAGGGGCATCTCAAGGGGGAAGGGCTGCAGCGCCGGCAAGCCATCGCTCGCCAAGGTGGTCCCGGGCAAGCCCAGCCATTGGACGACCTCCGCCTCGGGCATTTTGTAAGCAATCACCACGTGGGTGGGATCGCGCTCCCGGAGCGAGAGGTAGCTTTCCTCATCCAAAAAGCGCTGCGCCGTGGGATCAAAAATATCCTCATAGCGCCGCCCGAGCCGCTCCACCCAATTCGCGCGCTCAAAGAACACGGCATTGATCGTCGTGGAGCCCGCCGCGTAGGGATAAATCTCTCCCCAAACATTATGGCCCTGGGCCTGGAGCGCGCGCAGCAGGGTATGGACCTGGCGCCAGCCGGGATTATTGAAGTGATTGATCATGGCCGGGGCCTTCAAGGCCACAGCGTTCGCCAGGATTTCCTGGGCCCCGTTGATCTCGTCAACGTCCGTCCCCGGAGTGCGGCGCAAATGGACGGACACCTGGCGGCCATAGCGGCCCGCGAGGGCTTGGATATCGTAAAGGCCCTTCCCCGTCACCCCGGGCATGTAGCCTAAGGTCGACCCCACACCGATGGCTCCGGCCTCTAGCCCCGCTTCTAGCATTTCAAGAATGGCGGCCTGCTCCGCCTCCGTCGCCACGGCTCGGCTCCACCGGGGGGCCCGACGGGCCTTTGCGGCCTCCGAGGTGTCGCGCGCCCGGACCCCATCGAGCACCGCTGCGCGCGCCAGCTCGTGGCTGGACGCGGTCCCGAAATTAATCAGAGACGTTCCGGTGCGTTCCTCATACCAGGCCTCGACCTCGTCCCCCAGGGTCCCAAACTCCAGATCCATAATGGAGGTGACGCCATTGCGCAGGGCCAGGCGATAGTGGATCGGCAAGGTGCCGTGGTAGTGCGTGTCGATGAACCCCGGCGCCAGCACGAGGCCCCGCGCATCAATGATCTGCGCGTCCCTGATCTCGGGGCCCGTCAGCGGCGCCTCGCTGATCACAGCGATGCGATCGCCGGCGAGGGCAACATGCGCCACCCCATCAAAACCGGAAGCCGGATCCATCACCCGAGCGCCGCTGAGCACCCAATCGTAGGCCGGGGCCGCGAAGGCACCACTGCCCCAACAGAGCGCCAGCAGCGCCACCCATCCCTTCGTCCCCATGGCCCCTCCCGGGAAAAACCGAGCGCCAAACTCGGCTTAAGTGCACAAAAGTTCCATGAACCGAAGCGTTTCGGTTTATGGCCGTCCGTACTATGCTCAGAACAAGAACATACCGATAAGTGGCGCTACACGTCACGGCATTAAAAAGGGGAACCACATGAGCACATCCACGGGCTTTAACCGTCGTAGCTTCCTACAAAGCGCGGGGCTCACGGCCCTCGCCGGGGCCAGCGGGGGCGTCGCCCTCGCGGGCAGCGCAAGCGCCCAGGCAGCGGGCAGCACCCACATCCCGATGAAGGGGGGGCGCTACGATTTCGACACGGTCTATGACCGGCGAAACACGAACACGGCCCGCTGGGACGGCCCCTCCCGGGACTACCCGGAAGGCGTCTTCCGCTACGGCATGGGCGTGGCCACCATGGATTTCGAGTGCGCCCCCTGCATCACGGAAGCCCTTACGGCCCGCGTGCAACATCACACCTGGGGTTATATGGCCTCTACGGACGGGCTCCGAGACGGCATCATCAAGTGGAACGGTGAGCGCCACGGCCTCGATCTCGATCCTCGGGAACTCGTCATTTCCGACGGGGTCTACCCGGGCATGATCGCCGCCCTTCGCACCCTCGTGCCGCGGAACAACAAAGCGCTCATCATGAGCCCGGCCTACTCCGGCTTCTACAGCATGGTGAAGGCGGCTCGCATCGATTCCGTCGATAGCCCCATGACCCTGAAGAACGGCCGCTTCGAGATTGACTGGGCCGATCTGGAACGGAAGATGACCCCGGACGTCCGGGTACTGATTCTCTGTAACCCCCAGAACCCCACGGGCAACGTGTGGCGGGAAGAAGAATTACTGCGCCTCGGACGCCTCGCCCTGGAGCATAAGATCGTGGTGCTCTCCGACGAGATCCACGGCGACTTTGTCCGCAAGGGCCATCGCTATGTCCCCTTCGCGACCCTGAAGGATCAAGCGGTGGTGGAGAACAGCATCACCTGCAATGCCATCAGCAAAACCTTCAACCTGGCGGGCATGAAGAATGCCTACTTCTACTCGAAGAGCCCGGTGCTTCTGGAGCGCGTGAAGCAGTACCACCGCGCCGAACTGTCCACCCTCGGGGTGGTGGCAAACGAAGCGGCTTACGCCGAAGGGCAGGACTGGTTCAACCAGGCCCGGGACTACATCGACGGCACCCATGACCTCGTGGAGAAGACCGTCAAGGCCAAAATGCCCCAGGTCGGCTACGTGCGAAACGAAGGCACCTTCATGACCTTCCTGAACTTCGGCAAGGTCATTGATGCCATCGATCCCGGCGAGCTGGCCCAATACGGCGGCAAAACCCGGGAGGAGAACTTCCAGGACTGGCTCACCTACAAGGCGGGGGTCTACGTGAATGCGGGCTCGGTCTACGGCGAAGGCAGCGATGGCTACATGCGCATGAACGTGGCCAGTGCGCGCTCCGTGGTGTCCGGTGCACTCGACGCCATTGCGGGGGCCATCAAGGGCCTCTGAGCCGATCTCCCGCATCGCGAAGGCCCCGCACTGCGGGGCCTTTTTCGTTGCAGCGCCGTGCTAGGGAGCAGCTCCCCCTTTTTCCTGGGTCTGCGCTCGAAAGCCAAGAAAGAGCGGCAGCGCAAAGGACACCCCCACCAGCCCCAAGCCCAGCAGGCACGCCAACCGCCGGGACCTCGAGACCGGCCGGGGATCGCTCAGGATCCATAGGGCCAGCACCAGCGCTGAAACGAGCACATCCATGGCAAAAAACTGCGATCCGGGGCTGGCGCTAACCTGCGCCCAAAGCGCAAGAAGATCGACTCCCTCCGCCTGCAGGAAGGGCCAGAAGACCCCGTAGGGCAAGAGCGCTCCCAGCGCCGCGAGGGCAAACCACGGGACGCTTCCCCTCATGGCCCGGTCCCTTCGCTCCGGTCAAATCCCGGCGGTGGGCCCGGGGGCCGGCCCCCAGGGGGTCGTACTCCCGGCCCCCCTGGTCCTGTTGGGCCATGGCGATGCGGCCCGGGACGAAGGAGCAGGGCCGCCACGGCTCGGCGATCCTCGGGGGAAAGCTCCGCGAGCACGTCCAAAGCTCGCTCGTGCATCTGCTGCTGGTAGGCATTCGTGGCGCCCCGCAGCTCTGCGAGGGCCTCGGCCAGTCCTGGCCGATCAAAGGGCTCGCGCCCCACGGCGGCCTCCACGGCTTCCCCCGCCTGACGGAGGGCCCGGCGCTGGGCCCGGCTCTCCTGAAGGTTTTCCCGGAGGCGGGGCATGACCTGGGCCCGGGCTTCCGGCGACAGGGTCCGGAGCCCCCAGCTGAGGGGCGGCGGCCCCCGATCGAACCCCCCGCGCCAGGCATGGCCAAGCACCGCGCCCAGCACGAGGAGGTTCAAGCCCAGGGAAAGGACGAGAACAACGCGCATTTTACTCATGGGTAGTACCCCTCTCCGCCTGCCGCGAACACCCACTGCTCCGAGGCTTCCCATCTATCGCCGTTCCCCGTGGGTAACGCTGAACTGAGAACAAAACCGAGGAGGACGGGCAGCGCCGCCAGCGCAGCGGGGCGCCAAAGGTCGAGCAAGCCCCCCCAGATCGCGCCGCTGCCAATCCGTCCGCCCCGGGCCGAAGCCCGCTCGGGAGCCTTCTGGGGAGGCAGCTTCGAAAGCAGGTGCTCAAGATCAGCCCTCGGGGTGACCGTATAGCGGTCGAGCCAAGCCTCTAGGCGTTCTTGCGCCTCCGGGGTTTCATGGGGTTCTTGCATGCTGTTCCTCCAAGGTCTTTCCCAGGGCGCGACGGGCCCGCACAATCAAGGACTCCACGGCCCGCAGGCCAAGCCCAAGCACCTGGGCGACCTCCTTTTGACTCAAACCCTCGTAGTAGGAAAGCAGCAAAGCGCTGCGCTGTCGTTCCGGTAGGCGCTGCAGCGCCTGCTGAACTTCCCGCGCATCACTCAGCTGCTCCAGTTCCGGGTCGGGAACGCCGTCCCGGCCCGCGAGGGATTCGAGGCCCAGCCAGCGCCAACCCTGGCGCTGCTGATCCAGAAAGCGATTCCGCGCGATCCGGTAGAGCCAGGTGCTGAGCCGCCCCCGGGCGGGATCAAAGCGTCCCGCCTCAAGCCAGAGCTGAAACAGCGTTTCCTGGGCGAGGTCTTCCCCGAGGGCCGGACGCCCGCTTAAGCGCGTTCCGTACTGCTCAAGCTTAGGAAGGTAGTAGGCCGCCAGCTCGGCAAAGGCTTGTCGATCCCCCTGAGCCACCTGGCAAACCCGCTGCCCTTCCTCCGCTTCCGTAAACACGCCGGCCTAGGAATCCTCGCCCCAGCCGCCCCGCCGGGGACGCTCGTCAGGCCCAAGGCGCCCATCACCGTCCCGATCCAGGCGCTGAAAGAGGCTCTGACGAACCTCTTCTGCCGTCAGGGCATCATCTCCGTTCAGATCGCTCCCTTCGAAGAAGGCCCAGGCCCGCTCCGCGCGCGGACCTTCCCGCCCGTCCAGCTGGGCCTCGAGCTCCACCCGCGTCAGCACCCCGTCCCCATCCCGATCCGCATGCTGAAGGGGACCCCGGGGCGGAAGAACGAACTCCGAAGCGCTGATAAACCCGTCACCGTCGGCATCAAGGGCCGCCATGCGATCCCCCCGGCCTCCTTTCCCCCAGGGCTTCCCGTGGGGGCCTGCCTCGCGACTCCCGGGGGGCGGGGGCAAGCGGAACTCTTCCCGGCTCAGCACCCCATCGCCATTCTCATCGAGGCGTTCAAACACCCGATCTTCCACGGCCTTGGGCGCCGCGGTGGCCGTGGCCGCCGCCATCAGGGCCACGACGACCACACCGCCCATCGCCCAGGGCGCACCTTTTCCAAGACGGATTTTCATCAGCTCGCCTCCTCGGCAGATGCGACAACTTCAAAGACCGAAACCTGGGGACGAAGCCCCTCGGGGCGAGGGCCCTTCCCCCGTTCACCGCGTTCACCGCGTTCTCCGCGCTCTCCGCGTTCTCCGCGTTCTCCGCGTTCTCCGCGTTCTCCGCGTGCGTGCTGATGTTCCGCGCCTGCTGCGGGGCGCTCTCCTCGGGGCCCTTTTCCCGGGCCGCCACCGGGGGCCGCGGCGGCATTCAAGGCGAGGCCCGTCACCAGCCCCGCCACCACCAGCCCTTGGGTAAACCGCTTCATCGTGTTCATGGCATCGACTCCTAAGGTCGCAAGCTTCGAAGCCAACCTTCGAAGCCTGTCTCCTATACGGATGTCGAACCCCGTTCCCGTCGCCGCGATGAAAAAATTTTTAGGCCCTCGGATCGATGGGGGTCAGGGTTCCCGCCGCCGCCTCAAGCAGCGCCGCTGCCTCAAAGCACAAATCTTCCCGCCAGCGATCGGCGTAGAGCTGCACCGCCACGGGCAAGCCGTTGGACACCCCCAGGGGTACGGGCATGGCCGGCAGACCGAGCAGATTGCCTGGGGTCACGAAGCGCAGTCGGTCTAGGGTGGTGTCGATGCCGTGCTCCGGATCGAGATCCGCACCGATGGGAAAGGGGAAGTCGGTCCAGCCGGGGCCGATCACCAGGGGCGTTTCCTGGAAGAACGCGGACCAGGCCTGCATCAGGCGGTAGCGCTCCCGGTGCACGACGTCCGGGCCCATGGCCTCCGCGGGGAAGCGCTCGGCGAGCTTCCCGAGCATGGCCACGGCCGGGGGACTCATCACCGCTTCGAGCATGGGGGCATTGGGCAGCACATCGCCCAAAAGAAGGTGGGCCCAGACCTCGTGGACCCGGGGAAGCTCCGGCGGCGACGCAGAAACCACCTCCCACCCCGCGTCGGCCAGCACCGCGCCCGCCCGCTCAATCGCCTCGATGAAGGCCTCGGGCAGCGTGACGCCGGGAATCTCCGTGACCAGCGCTGCCCGCTTCGGGACGGGAGGGAAGGCGCCGCGGCCCGCATCAACGCTGAAGGGGTCGCGAGGGTGCCACCCCACCAGCACGTCATAAGCCGCTTTCACATCAGCCACGGTACGCGCCATGGGGCCCTCGGAGATCATGAGCCCGTAGGCCACGGTTTGCTCCGCGGGCACCAGAGAGAGGGCCCAGGGGATACGTCCTGGGGTGGCCTTGATGGACGTAATCCCGCAGCAAAAGGCCGGATTCCGAAGGGACCCGCCAATGTCATTCCCAAGACCCAGGGGGGACATGCCCGTAGCCAGCGCAGCCCCCTCCCCGCCACTGCTGCCACCGACGGCGACGGCAGGGTTCCAGGGATTGAAGGTCCGCCCATGGAGGGGGTTTTCCGTATCAATACGCAGCCCCATCTCGGGCAGGTTCGTGCGCGCCAGGGGAATGGCCCCAGCCGCCTTCATGCGCTCCACCGTGGGCCCGTCGACGGTGGGAATGGCGTCCTTCAAGGCCGGCAGGCCCTGGGTGGTCGCGCTACCGATGCAGTCGATGTTTTCCTTGATGGAAAAGGGCACGCCATGGAACGGGCCCTGGGGTTCGGCGCGATCCGCGGCGTCAGCGGCGGCCAGCGCCGAATCGGCCAGCACGGCGGTGATGGCTCGAACCTGGCCATTGACCGCCTCAATGCGATCGAGGTGGGCCGAAACCACCTCTCGGCTGCTCACTTCCTTGCTGCGAATCATTTTGGCCAGCGTCGTGGCGCTTTGGGCCCATAGCGGCGTGCTCATGATGACTCCCCCCTTTTCTGATTAGGCGTTCACTCTACCCCCGCCACCCCCCCTTGGGCAGCGTCCCTTGAGGCCAGTATGATGCGCCCCCCCGCTCCCAGGAATCGCTCTTGCCGTGGCCCCTGCCTCTTCCCTAAGCCCCCGCGCCGTAGCCCTTTTCGCCCTGGCCGCGGGAGTCGTTACCGCCAACGCCTACTACATCCATCCCATCATAGGGCGGGTCGCCGAAACCTTCGGCATCAGCGCCGCAGAAATCGGCGCGGTGCCGGCCCTGAATCAGATCGCCCTGGCCCTCGGCGTATTCTTTCTCCTGCCCCTCGGGGACTTTGTGAGTAATCGGAAGCTGGTGCTGATCTGCATCACGGTGCAGCTCCTTTGCCTTGCCACCATGGCGCTCGCGGAAAGCTATGTCCTTTTCCTTGCGGCCAGCACGGTGCTCGGCTTCTTTACCCTGACCCCCTACCTCTTGCCTGCCTACGTCTCCAAGCGCGTCGAGGGCGCCCAGCTCGGGCGGGCCACCGCAACTTTGACCACCGGTGTGGTGGCAGGGGTATTGCTCTCCCGCACGGGATCGGGGGTGATTGCGGAATACGGCGGCTGGCGCGCGGTTTACGGCGTGGCCACCGGGCTCATGGCCCTGGCCTTGGCCATACTCTCTTGGCGCCTCGAAGGTAAAGCAGCCATGGGGACCATCGCACCATACCGGGCGCGTTACGGCACCATGATGCTAGCCCTGGGCCGCCTCGCCCTCGCCCACCCTCGGGTACTGCTTTCCGGCGCCATTCAGGGGCTTAGCTTTGCCATCTTCTTGCTGTTGTGGCTCGGCCTCGGCCTGCATCTCACGGGACCGGAGTGGAACCTGGGAACGGATATCGTCGGCGGCTTGGCTGCCTTGACCGCCCTCAACCTCTTAACAACGGCGCGCCTCGGCCGCTGGGCCGATGGCCTCGGCCCAGAGCGCGCCCGGCGGCGCTTGGCGGTTCTGCAATTTGTAGGGGTAGCGAGTTTAGCGCTGGTGCATCTGCATTGGCTCTGGGTGATGCTGCCTATCACCCTTACCAGCATTGCGGGACCGGTAATCGACGTCACGGGCCGCATGACCGCCCTTCGAGAGGATCCCGCCATTCGCACCCGACTCATGACCCTCTACACGACGATCATGTTCCTCTTGGCCGGCCTCGGGAGTGCGCTCGGCACCAGCACCTACGCCGCCTACGGTTGGAACGGCATCGTTCTGGCGTCGACGGGCCTCTCCCTACTGGTGGTGCTAGCCACCCACCTGGGTTATCGCTTGCAACAGCGGGGCGAGGACGAGCGCTAAGCAGTGGCCTTATGGGTCGTCATGAAGGCCGGAGGCTTGGAGAATTCCGGCGCTTCGCTAGTCAGCTGAGCCAGGGCGTAGCGGCGATCCTCCTCCGTAAAGCTGCCCGTCGTGAGGCAGAACTCTACGAGGTTGTCGTTCGGATCCTTGGTGTAGATGGAATGACACCAGTTGTGATCAACCTCCAGCACATCGCACCCGGCGGCCTGCCACTGCGCACGACGCTGCTCTAGCTCGGCAGCATCCTTCACGTCGAAGGAAATGTGATTGATGTGATCCGGCAAGCCCGCCGCCTTAGACAGGTTCGTTTCAAAGCTGTCGTCGACTCCGGGCATGTCGTGCATCTCCCAGAAGGCGATGAATTTTGAGTCGTCTTCCATGCGATAAAAGAAGTGCTTTGCCCAGCCGCCCTGGGGAGACGGCCCAACTTCGACCTTCACCAGAGTGAAACCCATCACCGTTTCATAAAAGTGATGGATGGCCTTCATATCTTTGGCGGCTAGTGCCAGATGGTGGTAGCCCATGGTCTCCCTCCCGTGGTTAGAGACGCCCTAAAGCTAGGCCAGGAGGGGCCGAAGTGCAATGCGTCCCCTTGCCTCGCCGGGGCTCCTTAGGAATAATGGGAGTAATTAATCAGCACGGTGAAACGGTTATGAAAAGCGGCGTGACAACAGCGGTCCTTTCCGCATTTCTTCTCGCAGGCTGCAGCGGCGGGAACGGTTCCGATCCCCTTCCCGAGGTCACCTCGGGCCCCAACGTCACCCTCCAGGCCATCGGCACCCCAACGAAGTCCGTTTACCGCCCAGGGGAACAGATCACCTTCGATTTCTTCCTTCGAAGCGATGCGATCACCGCCGAACACGTTGCCGTGGACTTCGCCCTGACGAAGGCGGATGCCTGGGAAGATCTCATCAGTAATGAAGAGGCCGAACTGGTGGACCTCGGGGAATTCCTCGTGGAAAACCTGGTGCCCGGGAACCAGGGCTTCACGGCCCAGTTCGAGGTGCCCGCGGACATCGCCGACGCCGGGGACTACCTGCTCATCGGGGTCGTCGATCCCGACGGGATCCTCGCGGAGGACAGCAACGTCGAGGACAACCGCACCCGGGACATTGAGCCGACGCTCGCCAGCCCCACCCTCAAGCGCATCGGCATTTCCGAAGACGGCATCAACGACCTGCAAATTGTTGACGCCGCCGTGGCAGAAGGCTTCCTCCTTCTTGAGTCCCCGGCAACGATCAGCGCCAGCGCAGGAAGCAGCCGCCGCGCCACCCAGGTCACCAGCACGGACACCGATGAGTCCCACGTGGTCGGCCATATCGACGTGCGCAAAATCGGCAGCGCCAGCCTCACCGCCACCGTCGAAGTGGACGTCATCATCAACGGCGAGATCACCCCCGCCGCCATGTGGGATGGGGAAAACGACGTTTGGTACGAGCAGGCCACCCTCACCCTTCCCAACGCCACGGAAACCCACTACGTACCCTGGGACCTCCGCCTCTCCGACGCGCAGATTGCCGCGCTCTGGGCCGCCTACGATCCCGCCGCTCCCGACAACACCGCTACCCTTCGCTTCCGCACCGTGCTTGCGGATGGCAGCGCGGAGGAAAGCCTCGAGAACAATCAGTTCGACCTCACCGTTCCCCTGCGCTTCTTCTCCCCGGAGGCCCACAGCGAAGTCCCCTTCGAGGGCCTCGCCACCGCGAGCGCCGAGCGCGCGGCGCCGCTAAAGGGCGTGTACCGTAATGGCGGCGCCTCCGCTGCCGCTGCGGGGAATCTCAGCTTCGATAAGGTTTTCCAGCAGAGCTACGGCGACGCCAGCAAATTCGCCATCACCATGGACGTGCGCAGCTTAAACGAGCTGTCCGGGGCCGATGCCTCCGCCACCCTGGCCAGCCGAGGCAACGTCACCCTGAAGGTCTTCGGCAAAGGCTTCGAGCTTTTTGACGCCGAAGCCCTCGCTAACGCCGATGGCTATGCCAATAGCGCCGATTACAGCGTGGGGGTCCGGGTGCTAGGTAACACGGTCCTCGATCAGGGGGAGGACGCCAGCGAGCGGCTGCAGAAATCCTGGTCCCTGAGCTGGGAGGAGGAGCGCACCCTCGCCGATCAGCGCTTCTTTGTGGGCCCCGTCCCCCTGCGGGTACAGGCTGGAATCAGCGGGAGCATGGGCTTTGGCGCCGGCCTCGCCTTTCAAAACCTGACCTTAAGCGCCACCGGGGACGTGTTCTTCATGAGCCTCGACGCCTTTGCCAAGGGCAGCATCGATGCCTTCGTCGCCTCCGGCGGCGTCGGCGCCGACCTCCTGCTGGTGGGAGAGAACCTGGGCATCGTGGGCGAGGTTGACTTCAATCAGCTGGGCAATGGCAAGGTCACCCTTCGAGCCTCAGCGGTGAATCAGCTTCGGGCCATCGAGGGGGATTTCTACCTCTTTGCGAAGTACAAAAAGTACAAGTGGTGCTGCAAGGTCAAGAACAAGGAAAAGCGCTTCACGCTCTACAGCACCAGCGCGCTCTACGATAAGACCTGGACCCTACTCTCCGAGCAGGCCACCCTGAGCCTCTAGCCCCGCGCTGGGGGGCCTCGCCCCCCAGCACTTCAGTTTGCGTTCACGGCGCTTTAAGGCCCCTGTAAGGTTCCCTTGCTAGCTTTGCCCTGCAGCCAACCACAGGGGAACCTTCATGGACGCATCTACCCTTCGCCTTACCCTCATCCTCACTGCGGGAACGCTCCTTAGCGCCTGCGGTGGCGGCGGCTCCGGATCCACGCTCAGCGCCCTGGGAACCAACACCAGCGCAACCACCGGCTCCGGCACCACCACCACGACGGACAGCAGTTCCACCACGAGCACGGAAACGCGCGTGGTCGAGGGCACCATCGACGGCTTCGGCTCCGTCGTCATTGATGGGGTGCACTACGATGTCGAAGGCGCGGACATTCTCCACGGCGAGGACCCTCTCCAGGAGGAGGACCTTGAAGTCGGTGAAGTGGTTCGCCTCATCGCCCAGGTGGGCGCAGACGATAGCGCGGTTGCCAGCGCCGTTTATCGCCGTCGAGATCTCGAGGGCCCGGTGGACGCCATTGACCTCGCTGGCAATACGCTGACGATTCTCGGTCGGGTTGTTCAAGTTGATCCGGAAACGCGCTTTTCCGCGGCGATCGTGCCCAACGACCTTCAGGGCCTCGCCCTTGCGCAGCGCGTAGAGGTCTCCGGAGTCGCCCTCGCCGACGGCACGCTCCTCGCAACCTTCGTCACCCTGGACAACGACAACGAAAACGCGCTTCGAGGCCAAATCTCCGCAGCCGACAGCGCCGCCCGAACCTTTACGGTGAACGGCACGAGCGTCGATTACGGTAATGCCGTACTCGATGACGACTTCGCTGGCGCCGCCCCCGCGGTGGGGGACTGGGTGACGGTGAAGAGCTTAAGCCTCCCCGTTTCTGGGAGCCTCGAGGCCACGGAAGTCGATCTCGACCGAGAAGGCGCCGGCAACGATTTCCACAGCGTTGCAGCAGTGCCCGCAGGCGCAACGGTCGTCCTCCGGGGCCGGGTGACCAGCGCACCGGTGAGCGGCCAGTTTGAAATCGAGGGCCGGGAGATCCACCTTGCCTCTGACACCGTGTATGAAGGGGGCACGGAAGCGGATCTCGATCTCGACGACGGCCTCGTGGTGGAAGGCACCCTCGAAAGCGACGGTTCCGTCACCGCGAGCACCCTGCGCTTTTCTACTCCCATGACCTTCGAGGTCGAGGGAACGGTCACCAGCCTCACGCCGCTGATCGTGGCCGGCGTTGAGGTGGCCCTCACCACCGACACCCAGCTCCTGGACGAATCGAGCGTTGGGGAGCGCTTCTTCAACCAAGCAGACCTCCAGCTTGGCGACTTCCTTGAGGTTCGCGGGAATTACAACGGCACCGTGCTCACGGCCCGCCGCATCGAGCGGGGCGACGAGGACAACGACGACGCGGGCCGCATTCGGATCTCCGACGATAGCAACGATGATTTCCGCTTTGACGAGGCGGACGACGACGAATGGAGCATCAAGGGCGCCATCACGGCTTTGAATGCGACGGAGGTAGCGGTACGCGGCCTGACCGCACGCTTTGCCCCCGGCACCCGCTACGAAATCGGCGACGTACTCGTAGACCAGGCCCGCTTCCTCGCTGAAGTCTCCGTTGGGGACCCCGCTGAGATGGAGACGCTTCGCCTTGCCGATGGAACGCTAGTGGTAAGTGAGATCGAGCGGGAATTCCATCGCAATAATGCATTCCTGGACCTCAGCACGAGCGTGTCTGACGACAGCACCAGCGGCAGCTCCGACGACAGCACCAGCGGCAGCTCCGACGACAGCACCAGCGGAAGCTCCGACGACAACACCAGCGGAAGCTCCGACGACGGCACCAGCAGCAGCTCTGACGACCTTCTCGAGGGCGCCGGCGATGATGGGCGCTTCGGCGAGGACGACTTCGATGAGCACTACGACGACGATGGCATTGAAGTGCAGGGCCCGGTCTCAGCCTTCTCCACCACTGGGGTGACGCTAGGCAGCGTCGCCTACGCCTTCGATGCCAACACGCGCTACAAGGCCTTTGATCAACGCATGACGCAAAGCCTGTTCCTTTCCTACCTCCAGGCGGGGACCTTTATCGAGATCGACTACCGGACTGATACCGCTGGGAACCGCATCGTGCTTAAAATCGAAATCGACGACTAGGCGAGCCTTCCCTGCCTGTGAAAATCCTGATCTTAGAGGACGATCCCACGCAAGCAGCCTCTCTCGAGAGGCTGCTTCGCCGTCACGCCTACCAGGTGGTATCGACCCTAGATGACGATGAAATTCTCTTCCAGCTTGCGGAAGGCATGATCGACCTCATCATCCTTGATCTTGGCCTTCCCGGCGCATCCGGCCTGGAGCGCCTTCGCCGCTGGCGAAGTGCGGGCTACGCCACCCCCGTCATCGTCCTCACGGCGAGAGATAGCTGGCACGAGCGCGTTGATGGGCTTCGGGCGGGTGCCGATGACTACCTTGGAAAGCCCTTTTATCAGGAAGAACTGCTGGCCCGCATGGACGCCGTGCTGGCCCGCTCCGGACGAGGTCAGCCCGGGGAACTTCGCTTTGGCCCCTGGCACGTGCAAGAAGGCCTTTTGCGGCACGACGACGGCCGGGAAGTCCCCCTCACGATTACGGAATTCCGGCTCCTGCGCTTTTTCCTAGCTCATCCCAAGCAGATTCTTTCCAAGCGTCAGCTGATCGATCACGTTTGGGACGACCAGGCCCCCCCGGGGGATAACGCGGTCGAAGTCTATGTGTCTCGGCTCCGGGATAAGCTCGGCCGAAATGCCCTCAAAACCCAGCGTGGCATGGGCTATCAGCTTGGGGAGCCGACGCCATGAGCGTGCCCTCCCTTCGCCGGGCCCTCGCCTGGCGCTTTGGACTTTTGGCCTTCGCGCTGCTGCTCAGTTTCTGGCTTGTGAACCGTTGGGGCATCGCCCACATGGTAGAGCGCTTCATACGCGTTGATCTCGTGCATGATCACCAAACGCTCGAAGGCGCCTTTGATCCCGCAAAGGGCCTCGATGAAGATCGCCTTCCTCCAGTCTATTTCAGCAGCCGCTCGGGCCATGCCTTCGAAATTCGCACCCCAGAAATGCGCTATCGATCCCCGGGGCTCAGGGATGGCTTTCTTCCCGAGCCGCCCCCGGATCAGCAAATCTGGGAGGGACAAAAGCCCAACGGCCAGGGGGGACGCATCCAGTATTTTGGCGAGCGCCAGGTCATAGGGGGCGTACCCGTCATCATCACCGTGGCGGAACCCGTGAGCCATCTCGAAGACGAGCTCAGCCGCATGGCGCAGGCCACCTTCCTGCTCATCGCTGGCATCTTCTTGGCGCTTCTGTTCCTGGGCCATCGTATGCTCGATCAGCTCTTTGCCAACCTTGCGAAACTCCGGACGGCCCTTGGGGCGCTGCGCCGCGGCGAAGAGACATCCCTTGCGGAAACGGAAACGCCCGAGGAGGTGCGCCCCCTTTTTGAGGAAGTGCAGCGGCTCCAGGGGGTTCTGGAAGAGCGTTTGAAGCGGTCTCGCACCAGCATGGCGGATCTTGCCCATGCTCTGAAAACACCGCTGGCCCAGCTGCACCACCAGGCCGAACAGCAACCCGCACTCCTCAGCGAGGAGGTGCGCCCCTTGCTCCAGGCGCTCCAACGCACCCTTGATCACGCGCTCCGCCGCGCCTCCATGGCGGGCGACGTGACCCCCGAGCGACGGTGTAAGCCCGCGGAGGATTTCCCGCTCCTACTCCAGCTCTTTGAGCACAGGCTCGGCAGAGACTATGCCCTCACCCTCACCATCGCCGAGGACGTGACGACGGTCCCCGTCGACCGCGAGGATCTCCTCGAATTTCTCGGCAACCTCCTAGAGAACGCCACGAAATGGGCACGGCAAGCCATCCACCTCAGCGTTGAGAAGAATGATGGGGGCGTAAGTTTTTGCGTGGAAGATGATGGTCCCGGCTTCCCCCAGGGCCAGGAAGCGTTATTGCATGAGCGCGGGCTTCGAGCTGATCAACGCATGCCGGGGCAAGGCCTAGGCCTTGCCATTGTGGCGGAGGGGGTAGCGCTCTACGGTGGTCAGCTAACCCTTGGGCGCAGCGCACCGCTGGGCGGGGCCAAGATCTGCCTAACCTTCCCCGAGCACGCAGAACCCCCTCGCCGCGAGGGTGGCTAGGATGCTGCCTAGGCGAGAGTTCACACATTCTGCGACGGGGATCAATTTTTTTGCCGCGGGCTTCGGCTAAGCTTTGCTGATGAAATTCGGGCCTCGCCATCTCGCACTGCTCGCGTGCCTCTGCGCCATCTTCGCGCAGACCGTCGGCGTACATCTTCACGGAGGGTCGGAGGCCACCCACGGATCGGTGCAGTCGGCCCTTACGCACCATACCGTCGATCATCTGACAAGCAGCGCCGAAGCCCACATCGCGCCGCAGGCGCAAGGGCTCGATCAGCCCCTCGCGGACTCGGCCCAGGAAAGTAAGACCCTGGCGCTGCCGCCGGTTCCAGCAGCGCACTCGATCGTCCTCTTCAGCGCTCGCCCACTGCCCCTTTCCGGTCTCTTCGGCCTGCCTCCCCCTAAGGATCGCCCCGGAGACCGCCCTCCCCTGCGCGCCCCGCCCCACGCCTAAGCACCCGAAGTGCATCCGAGCCTTCTCGGAGAGTTTTGTTTTCGCGTGGAGAACACCAATGCGCACGTTCTACTTTAAACGCGCCTCGGAGCGCTGGCTCATCATCTTGAGCTGGCTGCTTCTCGCCCTTCCCGCTCAGGCTGAAGAGGCGGAGCTGACCCTCACCGAGGCCATTCACCGAACCCTCACTGACAGCCCGACCTTAAGGGCCCAGGGCTTTCTTGCCGATGCGCAGCGCGCGCGTATCGCCCAGGCCGCCATCGGTCCGGCTCCGCAGCTGGGGCTTATGGTGGAGAACGCTGGGGGCACCGGGGCTTTCACCGGGCTCGACGCCGCTGAAACCACCCTGAGCGTGAACTGGGTGCTGGCGAAATCCCGGGTGGCCGCGGCAACGGCCAGCGCCGAGGCCACCGCCAACCGCCTGGTCCAGGACCGCGCCCTCGCCCAATTGAACGCCAGTAGCCAAACGGCCCAGCACTTTCTTTCCGTGCTTCGGGCCCAAGGCCTCGAGGCCCTTGCCCAGGGACAGGGAGCGGATGCGACCCGGGCGCGAGAGGCAGCGCAGCGGCTCTTTGATGCCGGCCAAGGGAGCCCAGCCGAGGTGAAGCAAGGTGAACTCGATGAGGCCCGGGCGGCACTCCTTGCAGAGGAAGCCCATCACGAGCTCGCCGTGGCCCGGCGCCAGCTTGCAGCCCAGTGGGGGCAAGCCAGCGCGACCTTTCCCCGCGCGCAGGGGGACTGGACCCGGCTGCCCCCCCTTCCGACCCTAGGGGCGCTAGAGGCCGGTCTTGCCGCCTCCCCCCATCTCCAGCGTTTTGAGGAAGACGCCCGGGTGTTGGAGGCTGCGGAGGCGCTGGCGCTAGAGAACAACCGCACCCTGTGGACCCTAAACGGCGGGGTTCGGCATTTCGCCCTTGGGGACGACCTCGCCCTCGTCGCTTCGATCACCGCCGCCCTCCCCCAAAGCACGCGCCGAAGCGCTCGCCAACGGGAGCTGAGCGCCGAACGCAGCGCGCTCCGGGCCGAAGCTGCGGGCTTGAGCGAGCAATTGAAGGCCGATCTTTTCGAGCTCCACGCTCAGCTGGCCCATGCCCGGCATCAAGTGCAGCAGCTAGACGAGGCGCTTCTGCCCCTGGTGAAGGGCGCCCTTGATCATTACCGCGAAGGCTACGAAGCGGGCCTCTACCCCCTGCCCCTGGTGCGCAACCTCGAGCAGGAACGCTGGGCCCTTGAACGGGAGCGGCTAGAGCTTGCCTTCGAAGCCCATCGGGCCCGAGTGGCCCTGGAGCGCTTAAGCGGCCTGGCCCTGCCCGCCCCTGCCCTTGAACTGGAGCAAAACTGATGACCTGCCTATACGTTTTTCGGCGCCCTGCGCTGCTGGTGCTCTGGCTCTTGAGCGCAAGTCTGTCCTTTGCCATGGAAGCCGACGGCGAACCGTCCCTGCCCACGGGCCCCTGGACCTTTGAGACCGGAGCCCTCTCCCTCACCCTTGCCCTCGAAGAGAGCGGCGCCCAGGGCCCCCACTTCGTGGCGCGAATCCATGAGGGACTTGAGCGCCTCGAGGATAACCAAGCATTGCAGATCACCCTACGACGCCTTGGCGGTCGCGAAGAGCGCTATCGCCTCGAAGCCACGGCGCCGGGGCGCTTTGAAAGCTTCGCTGCCGTGGGCGAACCCCATGCCTTTACCGGGGAGCTCGTGCTTCCCCAAGCCTTTGGCAAACCCCTGGCCTTCGAACAGGTCGAGGCACAGACGGCGATCACCCCCGAGCTGCAAGAGGAGCTTGGGATCCGCCTCGCCACCGCCTCGGGCCAGACCTTAACGCCCCGAGCCGAAGCCTACGGCCGCCTGCGCCTGCCACCGCGGGCGGAGCGGCCCGTCCAGGCCCGCTTTCCTGGCGTTATCACCGCGGCCCAGGGCCAGCTTGGAGCCTGGGTGGAAGCCGGAACCCTGCTGTTCACCGTCGAGAGCAACCAAAACCTCAAGCGCTACGAAGTACGAGCGCCCAGCGCTGGCGAGCTGACGGGCACGCTCCACGGGGTGGGAGAGCTCGTCCTTGGGGGCGAAGCCCTGGCGACCATCACCGATCGGCGCGTCCTCTGGGCGGAGCTTGAGGCCTACCCAGCACTAGCGGCGCAGCTCACCCTGGGGTTGGAGGTAACGCTCTACGATGCGGAAGATCGCCCCCTAGCCCAGGGCCCCATCACGCGCTTAGGCAGCGCCCTGAGCGCCGCCCAGGCTCTTCCCTTCTACGTCGAAATCGCGAACCCGGAAGGCACGCTCCGCCCCAGGCAATGGGTCCGGGCGGAAATCGCCCTGCCTTCCCGTGACGCAGTCGTGGCCGTGCCGCGCAGCGCCCTGCAGCGCTACCGCAACGGCGAAGCGGTTTACATCTTCGCGGAAGAGCGCTTCGAGGTCCGCCCCGTTACCCTCGGCGCTCGGGACGGGCAGTGGGTGGAAATTCGCGATGGGCTTCGCCCCGGCACTCGCTATGTCGCCGACCACAGCTTCGTGCTGAAGGCCGACATCGAGAAAGCCGGCGCGGCGCACGATCACTGAGGGTCGGACATGCTTAAGTCTATGCTGACCTTCGCCATCACGCGCCCGGTGATGACGCTCTTCGTGGTGATCCTCGCGGCCGCCCTAGGGCTTTGGCACGCTCCCCGCCTTCCCGTGGATGCGGTGCCCGACATCACGAACGTGCAGGTGATGATCAACACCTCCGCGCCGGGCTATTCCCCCCTCGAGGTGGAACAGCGCATCACCTACCCCGTGGAAACGGCCATGGCGGGGCTGCCGCGCCTGGTGCAGGCCCGCTCCCTCTCCCGCTACGGCCTCTCCCAGGTGACCGTGGTCTTCGAGGAGGGCACGGACATCTACTTTGCCCGGCAACTGGTGAACGAGCGCCTGGGGAAGGTGCAGAACCTCCTTCCCCCGGGCCTAGTGCCGGAACTTGGCCCCACGGCCACGGGGCTCGGGGAAATCTTCATGTTTACCGTGGATGCCGAGCCGGGCGCCCTCGGCGAGGATGGCCAACCCATTACGGCCATGGACCTGCGCACGGCGCATGACTGGATCCTTCGCCCCCAGCTCCTGCGCGTCCCCGGGGTGGTGGAAGTGAACCCCATCGGAGGCTATCGCAAGGAGCTCCACATCCAGCCTCGCCTTCCGGCGCTCCTGGCCCACGGACTCAGCCTTGCCGATTTGGCCGAGGCCGTGAGCGCTAGCAACCAAAACCGGGGGCTCAGCTTTATCGAGCACCAAGGGGAACAGTGGCTCATGCGTATGGAGGGGCAGGCGAGCACCCTCGACGCCCTTAAGGCTATCCCCCTGCGCAGTTCGCAAGGCGTACCGCTGCGGGTGGCTGACGTTGCCGACGTGGTCCTGGGCAAGGAGCTGCGCACGGGCGCCGCAACCCAGAATGGCCGGGAAGTGGTGATGAGCACGGCCTACATGCTCATCGGGGAAAACAGCCGCACCGTGGCCGCGGGGCTTCGGGAGGCCCTGGATCGGGCCCAGGCGAGCTTACCGCAAGGGATCATCGCGACCCCGGTCTATGATCGGATGAAGCTCGTGAATCAAACGCTGGGCACCGTGGAGAAAAACCTCCTCGAGGGTGCCCTACTGGTCATCGCCGTGCTGTTTATCTTTCTCGGCAATCTGCGTGCGGCGGTGCTCACGGCCCTGGTCATCCCCTTCACCTTGCTGATTTCCGTCACCGGCATGGTCCGGGGGGGCGTAAGCGCCAACCTCATGAGCCTGGGCGCTCTGGACTTTGGGCTCCTCGTCGATGGTGCGGTGATCATCGTTGAGAACTGCCTGCGGCGCTTAAGTGAAGCCGGGGGCGGCAAGCTTCCGGAGAAGGAGCGCCTCGCAGTGGTCGCCGATGCAACGCAGGAGGTCATCCGCCCTGCCCTCTTTGGGGTGCTCATCATTACCGTGGTGTACTTCCCCATCTTTGCCCTAAGCGGCGTGGAGGGGAAAATGTTTCATCCCATGGCCCTTACCGTGGTCATGGCCCTGCTCGTTGCCATGGTCCTTGCCGTGACCCTCGTGCCCGCGGGGGTGGCCCTGGCCTTCCGCGGGGAACTCAAGGAACGCCCAAACCCCCTCTTGACGGTCCTTGCCTCCGCTTATGAGGGCGCTCTCAGCTGGGCCCTCGCGCACAGCCGCTGGATCCTCCTCGGCGCCTTCGCAAGCGTAGCGCTAAGCGTCTGGCAAGGCGCTCGCCTGGGTTCGGAGTTCGTCCCCCAGCTCGACGAGGGGGACATTGCCATGCACGCCCTGCGCATTCCCGGCACGGCGCTCACCCAGGCCGTCGAGCTTCAAGGGGCCCTGGAGCGGCGC
>JAUILI010000036.1 GCA_030433075.1 Gammaproteobacteria bacterium
CGCCCCGTTCGCAAATCGCGGAAGGGGGCGACGCCGCCCGGCACCGCTGCAGCCCTACGAGCCTCCGCATGGTGCTCGAGGGCTTTGGCCAGGTCGTCCCCGAGCGCTTTTATGAAGCCTGCCGCCACGACGCCTTCGATCGGTTTTTCGGCCTGTGGCCCCAAAATCTAGCGGCGCTCCAGAGCTACCCCGCGACCGGAGTGCTCCAGCTATTTTCCACCCTCGCCCAGGCGAAGCAGCTACTGGATGCGGGCTTCGCCCTCGTGCCCTCCATCCGCTTTACCGCGGGCGACCTCCCGGAGGCGCCCCTCCCCGCGACCCAGGGCCACCTCCTGGTGCTTCGGGGTTTTCGGGGGGGCGTCGCTGAGGTCCTCGACCCCGCCGCCCCCACCGTAGGCGCGGTGGCTCGACGCTACCCCCTCGAAGCCTTTGCGAAGGCTTGGCTGGCCCATCGCGGAGCTGCCTACGTACTGTGGCCCCGCCCCTGGGAGGGCAAGGACCCGTGAGCGAAGAAGCCCTCTTCACGCCCCGGCTCCTCCTTCGCCCGCCCCAGGAGCAGGACGAGACGGTTTTCCTAGAGACCATGGCCCTTTCCCGGGAGCTCCACTATCCCTGGATCTTCCCGCCCCTAACCCGGGGAGCCTTCGGGGCCTACCTGGCTCGGGTACGGCGGGAGGATCATCGCGGTTTTCTGCTGATCGACCGCACCGAGGGACAGCTCCTCGGCGTCGTGAACTTCAACAACATCGTGCGGGGCAGCTTCCTGAGCGCCTCCCTCGGCTATTACGCAACGGCCCTGAGCGGCCGCGGCGGGCTCATGGCTGAAGGCCTGTCCACCCTCTGCACCTGGGCCTTTCAACAGCTAGGGCTGCACCGCTTAGAGGCCAACATTCAGCCCGGGAACCAGCGCTCCCTGGCCCTGGTACGGCGCCTGGGCTTCCGCCGGGAGGGCTTCTCCCCGGCCTTCCTGTACCTTGATGGGGCTTGGCGGGATCATGAACGCTGGACCCTCCTTGATCCTCGCACCACCCTTCGGAGTAGCGATTCATGACTGCCCAACCCTACGGATCCTGGCCTTCCCCCATTACCCCGGAAGCTCTTTTGGCTGGCGCCCGAACCCTCGCCTTCCCCGAGGTTTTTGAAGGGCAGCTGTACTGGATGGAAAGCACGCCCGAGGAAAAGGGGCGCAGCACGGTGCAGAGCCTTTCCCTCACCGCCGGTGGCCTCGTGCCCGCCCCCTCTAACGTGCGCTCCCGAGTCCACGAATATGGCGGGCGCGCCTACGCTGTGATTGCGGGGCGCGTGCTGTTCGTGAATTTCCAGGACCAGCGCCTCTACGCTCAGCCCCTCGCCGGCGGGGATGCCGTGGCCCTGACGCCCGATGATGGCGCCCGCTGGGGAGAATGCGTCCCCGACTGCCAAGGCCGGGGGCTCTGGCTGGTCGGAGAACGGGAGCAGGCCGGTAAAACGGAAAACTTTCTTGCGCTCCACCCCCTTGCGCAGGGCGCCCTCGAGGCACCCGCGGTGGTGGCGTCGGGCCACGATTTCTACGCCAGCCCCACCCCGAGTCCGGACGGTCGGTGCCTCGCCTACCTTGCCTGGGACCACGGGGAGATGCCCTGGGACGGCGCCGTGCTCTATCGGCAACGGCTCACGGCCGAGGGCCAGCCCGAGGGGGATCCCGTAGCCGTCGCCGGAGGCCAGGGCACGAGCGTGTTTCAACCCGGCTGGGGCCCCGATGGCGCGCTCCTGTTCATGGACGACCGCACGGGATGGTGGAACCTTTACGAGCAGGCCGGCAACGGGGCGACGCCCAGGGCGTGCCTACCCCGGGATGCAGAATTTGGCTTGCCGCTGTGGCAGCTTGGGATGCGGAGCTGGTGTTTCATTGATGATCAGCGCCTCGCCTGCCTCTGGTTTGAGGCAGGTGCGCAGCGGCTTGGGATCTTTGATCGGCGCAGCGGTGCGCTAACCCCCCTCGCCACCCCCTTTGACCACTTTGACGGGCTGTGCAGCGACGGCTCGCGCCTGTTCACCGTCGCCGGCGCCACCACCACCTTTCCGACGCTGGTGGCCCTGACCCTCGACGGCGCCGTGGAAATCCTTCGGGAAAGCAGCACCCTCGAGCTTCCCGAGGAGGCGCTGGCCGAGCCCGAGGCCCTGACCTTTCCCACGGAGGACGGGGAGACGGCCCATGGCTATTTCTATGCACCCAAGCACGCCTCCATTACGGTCCCGGCTGCGCCTCCGCCCCTGCTGGTCATCAGCCACGGGGGCCCCACAGCAGCCACTTCGCCTGCCCTGAATTTGAAGGTTCAGTTCTGGACCAGCCGCGGCTTTGCCGTCCTCGATGTGAATTACCGGGGGAGCACCGGCTACGGCCGGGCCTACCGGGACGCCCTTCGCGGGGCCTGGGGGGAGCGAGACGTCAGCGACTGCGTCGACGGCGCCAAGGCCCTGATCAAGGCCGGTCGCGTGGACCCCCTGCGCTGCGCCATTCGCGGCAGCTCCGCCGGCGGCCTCACGGTGCTTGGGGCCCTGGCCTTCCACGACACCTTTCGCGCAGGCACGAGCCTCTATGGCGTCACGGACCTCGAAGCCCTCGCCACCGATACCCACAAGTTCGAAGCACGCTATCTCGACCTGCTCGTCGGGCCCCTGCCGGAGACTCGCGAGCGCTATCGGGCCCGCTCACCGCGCTACCACGCCGACCAAATCACCGCCCCCGTGCTCTTTCTTCAGGGCCTGGAGGATCGGGTGGTACCCCCATCCCAGCCCGAAGCCATGATCGCGGCCATGACGGAAGCGGGCGTGCCCTCCGCCTACCTGACCTTTCCCGGAGAGCAGCACGGTTTTCGCCAAGCAGAAACTGTTCGCACGGCCCTGCTGGCAGAGCTAAGCTTCTACGGACGGGTCTTCGGCTTCATCCCCGCCGATCCCCCCATCGACCTCCCCTTTGCCTGCGAAGAGCGCCTAAACACGCCATGACCGGAAAAGCTTTAGCCCAGGCCCACGTGGTCATCCTCCAGGGGGGGCCGTCCCCGGAAGCTGAGGTGTCCCGAAGCTCCGCGGCGGGCCTTGAGCAGGCGCTTACGGGCCTCGCCCGGCAGCTGACGCGCCTGGAGGTGGACCGGAATCTGGCCGCGAACCTCTTAGCCCTGGCGCCGGACGTCGTTTTTCCCGCGCTCCACGGTCCTCCGGGGGAAGACGGCACGGTCCAGGGCCTGCTCGATCTCCTGGGCTTGCCCTACGTGGGCAGCGGCGTGGCGGCAAGCGTCACGGCGATGGATAAAACCCTGGCTAAGCACGGCTTCCGCGCCGCAGGCCTTCCCGTGGCCCGGGATGTGGTGGTGCCCCGAGGCATGGCGCCGGCAGCCGCAACGGCCCTCGTGCAAAGCGCCCTCGGCGCTGAGGTCGTGGTGAAGCCCAGCCAGCAGGGGTCGGCTCTGGGGGTGACGCTTGTGGATAGCCCGGAGGCCCTTGAGGCAGCTCTGGAGCTGGCCCTTGGCTTTGGGGACGCGGTGCTCGTGGAGGAGCGGCTCCAGGGCCGGGAACTCACCGCGGCGATCTTCGCCCCGGCACAGCAGGACGCCGTTGCGCTTCCCCTTATCGAAATCGTAACCCCGGCGCACAGCTGGTATGACTTTGAGCATCGCTATGCCCCGGGGGCGAGCGAGCACCTCGTGCCCGCACCGGTGAGCGACGCTGAGGCGGAGGCCATGAAGCGCATCGCCCTCAGTGCTCACAGCTGCCTGGGCTGCCGGGACCTATCCCGCGCCGATCTGATCCTGACGCAGAATGGCCCGGTGCTGTTAGAGGTGAATACGCTGCCAGGCATGACCCCCACTAGCCTCTATCCGGACGCCGCGAAGGCCGCCGGGCTCCCCTTCCCCCAGCTGGCCCGGAGCCTGGTCCAAAGCGCTCTCAGCCGAGGCCCGCGCTTTCCCTAAAGGCCCGGAACGGTCACCCCTTCCGGACGGATCAGCCAACAGCGATGGGCGGGACGGCCCCGGTCGCAGTCCTGGTCCAGGGTGAGGTGGGTCTTTTCTTCAGCCGTCCACCCCTCCCCTTCAAAGGTGAAGTCAAAGCGACGGGCGTGGGTGACGAAGAACAACACGCCTCCGGGGGCTAGACGCTTGAGGGCCGCCTTGAGAAGCGCAGGATGATCCCGCTGTAGATCGAGATCTTCGGTCATACGTTCGGAGTTCGAAAAGGTGGGCGCATCGAACAAAATCACGTCGAAATTCGATTCCCAGGGCCCCGCGGGCGGGCTTGCGAGCCACGCTTTCACATCCGCCTGCTGAAGACTGTGGCGCGCCCCATCAAGACGGTTCAGCTCGAAATTATGCCGGGCCCAATTCAAATAGGTGCGAGACAGATCGACCGATAGGCTTTCCTCAGCACCGCCGAGGGCCCCCTGCACGGTGGCCGTCCCCGTATAGCTGAAAAGGTTCAGGAAGCGGGGGCCGCCTTGCCCTTGCCGCGCCCGACGCGCCCGAAGAATGCGAAGATATTCCGCAATCGCTCGGCGAATTCCCCGGGAATCAAGGTAGAGCCCCGTATCCAGGTAGTCACTTAAGTTCACCCAGAACTTGGCCGGACCCTCGATGACCTGCACCCGTTCCTGGGCCCGGCTAGCCACCCCGTACTGGTTTTCCGGGCTCGTCCGACGCCGTTCCCGAAGATAGAGGGCCTCTTCCTTCACCCCCGCGGCCTCGGGAAGCAGCGAAAGGGCCGCTTTTTGCCGGAGCGCCGCCTGCGCCGGATCAATCGTGTTCGGCGCCTCATAGGTCTGCACCGCCAAGGCCGTACCGTAATGATCGATGGTCAGCACATATTCCGGGAGATCCCGGTCATATAGACGGTAGGCCGAAACGCCCTGCTTCCGCGCCCAGCGGCCCAGGTGAGCCCGATTTTTACGAATGCGGTTCGCGAAGGATTCCGCCGCCTCCACGGCTTTGTCCCAGAGGGGGTCCTCTCCCCGGGCGGGCCCGCCCGCGGCAACGCCCGGGGCACCCTCCTTCGCCTCGGGGGCAGAAGGGGTCGCTCCGTTCAACACCACGGCTTCGAGCGCGCCGTTATTGAGGGCGCTGGCCTTGAGCCCGGGAATGCCGAGCCGGGCAATGAGGGCTCGGGTATCCGAGTCTTCCCCCGCCGGGACCCCAATAATGAAGGACAGCTTCGTTTCCGGGTGGTGCTTGACCAGCGTTCGCCCCAGGGTCGGCAAGAGATCTTCGCTGGCCGCCAGCCGCGCCCCGTAGGGGGGATTGCCGACGATTAGCTTGGGCGCCTCCTCCGTCCCCGCGTAGTCTTCGAGCCGGCCTTCGGCCAGGTCAAGCTCGAGCAGGGGATGATCCAGAAGCCCCGCCGCCTCAAGGTGAACCTGGGTCCGGGCCAGCTGCTCCGGATCCGCGTCCCGACCGATCAGGCGCAGGGGCGCCTCCCGTTCCTGGGCGCCGCTTCGTGCTCGAAGAGACGCCCACTGGGTTCGCTCTGCCCCCACCCAGCGATCGTGCCCGCTCCGCTCTCGGCTGGCCCCCGGGGGAATGCCGAGGGCCATGAGGGCGCCTTCCACGAGCAAGGTCCCCGATCCACAAACGGGATCAAGCAAGGGGCCTTCCGCACCAAGGCCCCAGCCCCCAAGGCGAAGGATGGCCGCAGCCAGGTTTTCCTTGATCGGGGCGACCCCTGCATCCCGCCGCCAACCCCGGCGATGGAGCGCACCGCCCCCAAGCACCACGTACAGCGTGACCTGCTCCCGATGGAGCACGCCGTGGAGCTGCAGCTCCGCCCCCGCGGGATCGAGTTCCGGCAGGGGCAAGCCGTCCTGCCGAAGGCGATCGAAGATGGCGTCCTTGATGCGCAGGGCGGAAAAGCGTGTGTGGCGAAGCTGATCGTGAACGCCGTCAAAGCCGAGGCCCAGGCTGCGAGGCCCCAGCAGCCACTGGCCCCAAGGTAGGGACGCGGCCCCCGCATAGAGCCCATCGGCGTTCAGGGCAGGAAAGCGCGCCAGAGGCCAGAGAACGCGGCTGGCAATGCGCGAGGCAAAGCAGGCGAGCTCCGCCTCCTCGAAGGTCCAGAGCCCCTGCACGCCGCCCTGAAAAAGCTGCACCGACGGCAGCTGAAGCTCCGCGAACTCCTGGGAAAGCATGCGCTCGAGACGTCGGGGGCAGCGAATAATGACCTCCGCCCGCCCCTGTCCCGTAGGCGCCAGTAATTTGACCCGTGGCCGTGCCCCGCTCATCGGCTTGCCCTCCTTGGCATATAGCAACGGGCGCTCGAAAGCGGCGCCCTTAGAGCATTTTGTTGTTCGACAGCCCCGATCCAGGAGCGTAGAAACAAGAACTCACCCCCCCAACTCGGAGTGCTCCATGAGAACGCATAAACGCAATACGAAAGCGCGCGCATGGCACCAAGGCTACCGCGCTGGCGTGCGCGGCCGTCCCCGTAGCCAATGCCCCCGCGGCGCCCTAGGCCTGCGCAGTCAGTGGCTCGAAGGCTGGCTTTTGGGGGCCGAGGAACGCGCCAATGGCACCCTCGCCCTGTTTGGTTTACACAAGCCTCGCTAGCGGTCACGGCGCGGGCGCTGCCAAGGCCCGGGCCACGCGAGCTACGAGTCCAGGCCCCTCGTAGATCAAGCCCGTATACAGCTGCACCAGCTGCGCCCCCGCCGCCACCATGGCCCGGGCGCGATCGGGGTGATCAATGCCGCCCACCCCAATCAGCGGGTAGGCGGGGCCAAGCTCAGCCCGCAGCAAGGCCATGACCTCAAGGGCCCGAGCATGGGCTGGGGCACCGGATAGGCCCCCGGCTTCCTCCCCGTGAGGAAGATGCTCGACGGCCGAGCGGCTCAGCGTGGTGTTGCACGCAATCAGCCCATCGACGCCCCGCTCCGCCGCTTGCGCAGCCAGGCCCTTCAAATCATCGTCATGCAAATCGGGGGCAATCTTGATCAGCAGCGGCGCGCGCCGTCCCTCCCGATCGGCCAAGGCCTCCCGGGTGTGGCCGAGGGCCGTCAGCAGCTCGGCAAAGGCGTCCCCCTGCTGCAGATCCCGCAGCCCCGGGGTATTCGGAGACGACAGGTTAACCGTGACGTAATCAGCGTGGCGGTGCACCGCCTGCAGGGCTTGGGTGTAGTCCTCCGCGGCGCGCTCCGCGGGGGTCACTTTGTTCTTGCCAATATTGATGCCCAAAACGCCGCTGTAGCGGCGGCGCTGAACGCGACGCAGGAAGGGCTCGAGCCCCTCATTATTGAAGCCCATGCGATTGATCAGCGCGTTGGCCTCGGGGAGACGAAACATCCGAGGCTTCGGGTTCCCGGGCTGGGCCAGGGGCGTCACCGTTCCCAGCTCCAGGAAACCAAAGCCCAGGGCACCGAGGGCCTCGAAGGCTCGGGCGTCCTTATCCAGCCCCGCAGCCAGGCCCACGCGATTGGGAAAGGTCAGGCCTAGGCATTGGATCGGGTCGACCACCGGCGCCGGGGCCAAGGTATCGAGCTGTAGGCGACTTGCCGCCGCCAAGAGGCCCAGCGTGAGGTCATGGCTGGTTTCCGGAGCCAGACGAAAAAGCCAAGGGCGTAAAAGGGCGTACACAGCGTATCCACGGAAAGTTTCGACCGCGCATTATAGCCGTTCCGGCCTAGCGCTGCAGAGCCTTTAAGAAGCGCCCCCCGGGGCCGGAGCTGCGTTAGACTGCGCAGCGGTTTTCTTCATGCATTGGAAAAGGGGAACGGGCCATGGCCCAACGGGACGCCCTGCTGGCGCTGCGTAGCTGGCTCAATCATCGCATTTTGGGGCAAGAGGCCCTGGTGGACCGGCTGCTCATCGCCCTCCTGTCTGACGGCCACCTTCTCGTAGAAGGCGCCCCCGGGCTCGCCAAGACGCGAGCGATAAAGGATCTTGCCCTAGGGGTAGAGGGCAGCTTCCATCGCATTCAGTTCACCCCCGATCTCCTCCCTTCCGATGTCACGGGCACGGATATCTTCTCGCCGGAAACGGGGCAGTTCTCCTTTCAGGAGGGCCCCATCTTTCACAACCTCGTGCTCGCTGACGAAATCAACCGGGCGCCCGCGAAGGTTCAGTCTGCGCTCCTAGAAGCCATGGCGGAGGGGCAGGTCAGCGTGGGCCGGCGCAGCTTGGCCCTTCCCGATCTCTTTCTGGTCATGGCGACGCAGAACCCCATCGAGCAGGAGGGCACCTACCCCCTTCCCGAGGCCCAGCTCGATCGGTTCCTGCTGAACGTGCTTGTGGCCTATCCCGATGCGGAAACGGAACAGCGCATCCTCGCCCTCGTTCGGGCCGAGGCCCAGGCACCGGCCAGCCAAACGCCGCCGGCGCCCCTCTCCCAGGCGGACCTCTTCGCTGCCCGGCAAGCGGTGCTGTCCCTACACATGGACCCCGCCGTCGAGACCTATCTCGTGCAGCTGATCCTGGCCACGCGGAATCCCGCCCCCTGGGGAGAGGACCTCGCCCGGTGGATTGAATACGGCGCCTCCCCCCGCGGCACCCTGGCGCTTGATCGCTGCGCCCGGGCCCGGGCCTGGCTCGAGGGCCGGGACTTTGTTACCCCGGAGGACATTCAAGCGCTGGTCCATGACGTGCTGCGGCATCGCGTGCTGGTGTCCTTTGAGGCCCAAGCCCAGGGCATCAACACGGACCACGTGCTAGACGAGCTGCTGGCTCGGGTGCCGGTCGCCTAAACATGCGCGGCGCCGTTCCGACGCTGCCGGAGCTTCTCGCCCTCCGCGCCGCTGCCGCTCGCCTTGTGTGGACACCCCCGCGAACGGTGCGGGCCGGGGGTGCGGGGCAGCGCAGCTCCCGCTTTCGCGGCCGGGGCATCGATTTTGCGGAAACCCGGGCCTATCAGCCGGGGGATGACATTCGCCACATCGACTGGCGCGTCACCGCGCGCACGGGACGGGTACATACCAAGGTTTTTCACGAAGAGCGGGAGCGGCCTATCTTGCTTCTCGCGGACCTTGGCCCCCAAACCTTCTTCGGCACCCGCCAGCGCCTGAAGTCCCTGGCCATCGCGGAGCTCACCACCCTGCTCCTCTGGCGCGCCTATGATGACGGGGACCGGGTCGGCGCCCTGCTGCGCACCGCGACGGGGCTTGAGGCCCTTCGCCCTCGCAAAACGCAGCAGAGCGTGCTGCGGATCCAAAACCAGCTCCGGGAGGGCTGCGAAGCCCTGGCAGAGCGCTATGGAGCGAGCCCCGGCGCAGCGGAGCGCCCCGCCCCGGACTCGGTAGAAGGCCTAAACGCTGCCCTTCAGGAGCTCCAGAAGGTGGTCCGCCCCGGGACCACGGTGATCGTCATCAGCGACTTTGCCGATGGCTTAGACCCCTTTCCCACGGTGCTGAAGCAGCTGGGACGGCTCGGCCGGCAGGCCCAGGTCCACGGCATTTTGGTCAGCGATCCCTTCGAACGGGCCGCCCCTCCCGCAGGGCGCTACCCCTTGAGCGATGGACGCCGGCGGCAAACCCTCGACCTTGCCGGGCGAGAGGCCTCGGCGCGCTGGACCGAACGCTACCAGGCGCGGCGGGATGGGCTCGCGGCCCAGCTGCAAAGCCAGGAGGGGCTGCTTCTCGAATGCTCCACGGACGGTGATTACCTCCAGGACCTTGGGCGGTGGCTACGATGATGCGCCGCGCTCTGCCCCCGCGCCTTGCTGCAGGCCTCGCGCTCGCTGCCGCCCCGCAGCTGTGGGCAGCGCCGGCGCCGGGAGATCTGACGGTTTTAAATGGCCTTGCGGATATCGCCGAACCCCCGGAACCCAGCGCCTGGCCCCCCAATCTTTGGGTCCTCGGTCTTAGCCTCGCCGCTCTGGGACTCACGACCCTGATCCTTTACCACCTCTGGCAGCGCTATCAACGCCGCCGGCCCTACCGGGCGGCCCTCGCGGAGCTCGCCGAGTGGGAACGGGCCGCCCCGAGCCGCAGCGCCGGGGACGCCGGGGCAACGCTGACCGCCCTCCTTCGCCGCGTAGCCCTGCTGCACTATCCCCGGGATCGGGTGGCCCCGCTGAGCGGAACGGCCTTCGCCGCGTTCCTTGACGAGGCCATGGCAACGCCTAGCTTCACCCAAGGCCCTGCCGCGGACCTCCTCGGCGATGCGCGCTACGGCGTCAGCGCTGCAGGGCCTGTGGACTGCAGCAGGGAGCTCGCCTTAGCCGCTCGGCACTGGCTCGACGCCCATCGCGATGGAGCGCCCCGCCATGTTTGAGTTTGTGGCGCCCTACTGGGCACTGCTGGCGCCCCTTCCCTGGCTCCTCCGTCGCCTGCTCCCGCCTCGGAGCGCCGACGAGGCCGCGCTGCGGGTCCCTACCCTCGATCCCTTTTCTGCATTCCTCAAGCGCCATGGGTACGGTGACGCGCGCCGACGCCTTCGTTTGGCGGCGCTCTGGGCGCTTTGGCTGGCCCTTCTCACCGCCGCGGCCCGGCCGGAACACTTCGGCGACCCCGTCAGCGTCCCCGTGACCGGCCGCGATCTATTGTTGGCCGTGGACATCTCCGGATCCATGAATCGGGAAGACATGGTGCTCGAGGGGCAGAAGGCAACCCGCCTCATGGTGGTCAAGGATGTGCTGCAGGCCTTTCTCGCCCGCCGGGAAGGGGATCGGCTAGGGCTGATCCTCTTTGGTTCCGGCGCCTACCTACAGGCGCCCCTCACCTTCGATCGCACCACCGTGAATGCCCTCCTGCAGGAAACGCCCCTGGGTATCGCGGGGGGGAAAACGGCAATCGGAGACGCCATTGGCCTTGCGGTGAAGCACCTGCGGGATCGGCCGGCGGAAAACCGGGTCCTTATTCTCCTTACGGACGGCGCTAACAACGTCGGCGAGGTCAGCCCGGAGAAAGCGGCGGAGCTTGCGGCGCAAGCGGGGGTGCGGATCTACACCGTGGGGGTCGGCGCGGAGGTCATGGAAGCTCCCGGCTGGTTCGGCGGCGCCTTCGGCCGCGCCACCATGAATCCGTCTGCGGACCTCGATGAAGCCACGCTGACGCGCATTGCCGAGCAAACCGGCGGCCGCTACTTCCGCGCGCGCAATACGGAAGAGCTCGCGGAGATTTACCGCACCCTAGACGCCCTCGAGCCGGTGCCGGCGCCGGATGAGGTGTTCCGCCCGGTGACCGCTCTCTTCTACTGGCCCCTCGGCGTTGCGCTGGGCCTCAGCATGCTCCTGGCTCTCGGCGCCGCCTGGCCCCGGAAGGAGGGGACGCCATGACGGAATGGCATCTGCTTCGCCCCGAGCTCCTTTGGCTCCTCCTGCCCCTGGCGGGACTCTGGGCACTGCTGCTGCGGAAACAGCGACAGCAGGGGCGCTGGCACCAGCTCCTCGACCCCGTGCTTGCCCCCTACCTGGTCGAAGGCTTCGAGCGCCCGCGAGGCCGAGGCCCGCTCGGCCTCCTCGCCCTGGCTTGGCTCCTTGCGGTCCTGGCCCTCGCCGGGCCGAGCCTCGAGCGCCAGCCCCAACCGGTGGGCCAGGGGGATGATGCGCTGGTGCTGGTGCTGGATCTTTCCCTTTCCATGTACGCCGAGGACCTGCCCCCTTCCCGCCTACTGCGCGCCCGCCTGAAGATCGAGGACGTCCTCGCCAGCCGCCGCGATGGACGCACGGCGCTGGTGGTCTACGCCGGCGATGCCCACACCGTCATTCCCCTCACGGACGATGGGCGCACCATCTTAAATCTCTTGCCGGCCCTCGAGCCGAGCATCATGCCCGTCCTTGGAAGCCGCCTCGGCCCCGCCCTTCGCCAGGCTAGCGAGCTCCTCGACGGCACAGCGCCAGGGGAAGGGCGCATCCTCCTGCTCACCGACGGCCTTGGCGATGAGCGCCCGGAAAGCGCCGCGGCGGAAAGCCGCTACCCCGTTTTCGTGCTGGGCCTCGGCACGGAAGCTGGCGCCCCCATTCCCCTCGCCCCCTTGGGTCGTTCCGGCTTTCTTGAGGAGGGCGGACGCCGAGTCCTGGCACGCCTTGATGACAACGCCCTGGCACGCCTCGCCCGGGCCACCGGCGGCAGCTATGCCCCCTTCGACCCCACCGGCGCCGATCTCGCCGCCCTTGGGGCGGCAGAGCGAGCCCTCAGCGAGGCCGAGGCTTCCGACTCCTCCTTTGAGCTGTGGGTGGATTCCGGGCCCTGGCTGGTCTATCCCCTTTTGATCGTGGCCCTTCTGGCCTTCCAGCGGGGGCGTCTCGCCGTTCTGCTCCTGATGCCGTCCCTAACGTTGATGACGAACGCCCCTGCGGAGGCCGCGGAAGCGCCCTGGTACCTAAACGACGATCAGGCCGGGCTCCACGCCCTTCGCCGGGGCTCGCCAGAAGCGGCCCTCGCCCGCTTCGAGGATCCGCGCTGGCGGGCCACGGCGCTCTATCGCAACCAGGAATTCGATGCCGCCGCCGCGGCCTTTGCCGCCTTCGATGACCCCTTCGGCCATTACAACCGGGGCAATGCGCTAGCCAAGGGGGGACACTACGAGGCGGCCCTTGAGGCCTACGATCAAGCCCTCGCTCAAAACCCTACCCTCGAGGACGCCGCGAAGAACCGGGAGTTGGTGCAGCAACTGCTCGATCGCGCCAAGGCGGCGAGCCAAAACGAGCAAGGTAAGCAGAAGGATCAGCCCGAGCCCGGGGATAGCGACGCCGAAGCCGGAAACAACAGTGAGGAATCGGGGCAAGAGGCGCCGCCGGAGGAACCCGGGGACGCGGGGGAAGGGGGAGAAGCGGACCCGGGGGACGATGCGAGCGATGGGGCCCAGGAGGATACCCCCGCCGCCACGGAAACCCCGGGAGAACAAACGGCTGAAGCCGCTCAAGCGGAAGAGGAGGCGGAGCAGGCCCTCGAACAGTGGCTCCGCCGCGTGCGCGATGAACCCGGCGCCCTCCTCAAACGGAAGTTCCGCTACGAGACGGAGCGGCGCTATCGCCAAGGCCTGCCCCGGGCCCCGGAATCGGAGCAACCCTGGTGAAACCGTTACTGTCCCTGGCTCTGCTGCTTCTCGCGACGCTGAGCGCCGCAGCCCTCGCCGCCTTCACCGCGGAAACGGACCGGGAGGTCATCGACGAAAACGACGTCCTTCGCCTCACCCTCCGCATCGACGAGCAAATCTTCATTGGCGAGCCGGACTTTGCGCCCCTGGAGCAAGACTTCGTCATCATGAGTCAGCAGCGGGCCAGCCAGTTCACCCTGGTGAACGGGCAAACGGAATCGGAAACGAGCTGGACCCTCACCCTCCAGCCCAAGCGCCGGGGCACGCTGCAGATCCCCCCGCTCCGCTTTAAGGGACAGGAAAGCCCGCCGCTACGGGTGCGGGTGACGGCGCCCTCGGCGGAGGCCCAGGAAGCCCTGCGCGCCCTGGTCTTTATGGAAAGCGCCGTGAGCACCGATAGCGCCTACGTGCAGGAGCAATTCACGCTCACCGTGTCCCTCTGGTACGCCGCCGGCGCCGTGCTCTTCGGGGATTTCCCCCCGCCCCCCACCATCCCCAACGTGCTGGTCTATCCCCTCGGGGATGCGGAGCCGGGACGGCGGCAGCGGGATGGCCGCCGTTACAACACCATCACCCAGCGCTATGCGCTCGTGCCCCAACGGAGCGGGCTCCTGCGCCTACCGCCCCAGAGCTTTGCTGGGGCCGTGCGCATCCCCGAGGGAGGCCGCACCCGGCGGAAGAATCTACGGGCTCAGACGCCACGGCACGAGCTCTCCATCAAGCCCGTGCCCGCCGGCTGGCCCGAAGGGGCGTCCTGGCTCCCGGCTCGGAACCTCACCCTAGAGGCAACCTATGCCCCGGCGCTGGAAAGGGCCCAGGTCGGAGTACCGCTCGAGCAAACCCTTCGCCTAAGGGCCGAGGGCATTGCGGCCTCTACCCTGCCCTCCCTTCCCGCGCCCAGCGCGCCGGGGCTGCGCACCTACGACAGCCAAACCGCCCTCGAGGAGGCGGTGCGGGGCCCCTGGCTTCAAGCCGAACAGCGCATGGTGACCGTGCTCATGCCCGAAGCGGCCGGCGCGCTCCGCCTGCCCACCCTTTCCCTGCCCTGGTGGGATACGCAGGCCGATGTGCTCCGCTACGCCACGCTCCCCGGGCCCCAGCTCACGGTCGCGGAAGGCGCCCTAGAGACCCTGCCTTCGCCGTCGCTTTCCCCCCAGCCCGCAGAGGCCGCGCCCACCTTTGGAGCAGACAATGAGAAGGCACCGCCAGCCGCCATCGGGCCGCTAGAGGACGACCGCGCCACTGCGGAAGACGTTGCGCCGGAAGCCAGCGCCCCTCTGGGACCGGCCTGGGGTGGGGTCCTGCTCGCGCTTCTGGGGCTGCTTGGCGCGGTGGGGCTGCTTGGCGCGGTGGGGCGCTGGCGCAGCCGGTCCGCTGCACCGGCGGGGCACGGGGGGAACGCCGCGCAAGAATCGCCTAGGAAAGCTTTGCTATCGGCCCTCGCAGTGGAAGATCGGGACGCCGCTTACGCGGCGCTCCTGCGTTGGCAGCGGAGCGAGGAAGGCCAGGCGGCGCCGGAAACCATGCAAAGCGCCGTGCAGCAGACCGTCTCAGCCCTGGGGGCGGAGCGCTACGGAAACGCTCCGGCGGGCCCGGGAATGTCCTGGGCTGAGCTGAGAGCTCTGGCCGGAAAGCTTTCGGCGAGGGGCAAGCCCCCAGCGCCGCCGCCCCTGCCGGCCCTCTACCCGCCCTAGGCGAGGGCCTTCGACACCACCTCGAAGACGTCGGGAGACTGGATTTCTCCTGCGAGACGCTCGAGCTCCCGCTTCATCAGCGCCTGAGCCGCCTCGGGGTAGCGCGCCCAGCGCGTAAGCGGTGTGGCCAAACGGGCCGCCACCTGCGGATTCTGCCCATCGAGCTTGCCGATCCAATCGGCGAGGAAGCGGTACCCCGCCCCATCGGGGCGATGGAAGGCCGTGGGGTTTTGCCCGGCAAAGGCGCCGAGCAGGGACCGAAGCTTGTTGGGGTTGCGCGCATCAAAGGCCGGGTGGGCCGTGAGCGCTTCCACCCGCGCAAGGGTCTCTGCCCCAGGAATCAGCGCCTGGGTGCTGAGCCACTGATCCACCACCAGGGGCTGATCCTGGTAACGCGCATAGAAGGCGTCGAGTACGCGCTCCGCCGCCGCCTGAGCGGCAGGCTGGTCGCTCCAGACCAGGGTGCGAAGGGCACCTAAGCGATCGGTCATGTTATCGGCCTGGGCGTAGCGCGCCTCCGCATGGGCCACCGCGGCCGTATCCCCGGAGGCCAGCAGATAGGACAGCACGAGATTCATCAACGCGCGGTGCGCAATGCCCGTCGCATCCGGCGCGTAGGGCCGGGCCTGATCCGTGGCATAGAGTGCCGCGAGGGTATCCCGGTGAGTGCGGGCCAGCGCATTGCGCAGTTGGCGCCGCGCTTCGTGAAGCGCGTGTACGTCCACCACGGGGACGAGCTGAGCAAGTGCCTCCTCCGCCGGGAGGGTCATCATAGCCGCCAGCATGGCCTTCCCTTCCCCGTCATCGGGGGCGGTGAAGGCGGCCTGAAGCAGGGCCCCAAAGGCCTCGGAGAGCACCGCAGGCACCGGGGCGTCGGGGGTGTCCAGGCGGCTTAGGAGGATGCGCGCCATGAGGCGATCCGCCGCATCCCAGCGGGCGAAGCCATCGCTGTCGTGCACCATAAGGAACGCCAGCTCTTCATCGCTCTGCGCCACCACGAGCTTCACCGGCGCGGAGAAATCCCGAAGGAGCGAGAGCGCCGGGGGACCGGAGAGGCCGCTGATGGTCACCGTATGCCCTGCTTCCCGAAGGTGGAGCAGCACGCTGGCCTCCGCGGGCCGAGCCGTCGTTTCCACCCCGGTGATGGAGAGATCGCCTGGCAAGAGGTCCTGCCCTGCCTCATCCAAAAGCCCCAGCACGAAGGGGATGTGCATGGGGGCCTTGGAGGGCTGGCCCGGGGTGGGCGGCACTACTTGCTCGAAGGTCAAGGTCAGGGTGCCGTCGGCATAGGCGCTCTGCACGGAGACCACGGGGGTCCCGGCCTGGCTGTACCAGCGCCGGAACTGGGTCAAATCGGCGCCGCTCGCCGCCTCTAGGGCCAGCACGAAGTCTTCGCAGGTGGCGGCCTGCCCATCGTGGCGATCGAAATAAAGGTCCGTCCCTCGGCGGAAGGCCTCCGCCCCCAGCAAGGTCCGCATCATGCGCACCACTTCGGCGCCCTTCTCGTACACCGTGAGGGTGTAGAAGTTGGAGATCTCGAGGTAGCTGTCCGGGCGCACGGGATGGGCCATGGGGCTTGCGTCTTCCGCAAACTGGGCCGTGCGGAGGAAGCGCGCATCCTCAATGCGCTTCACCGTGGGGGAGTTCTGATCGGCGGAGAACTGCGCATCGCGCAGCACCGTGAAGCCTTCCTTTAGGGAAAGCTGGAACCAGTCGCGACAGGTCACCCGATTCCCGGACCAGTTATGAAAGTACTCGTGGGCCACCACCGCTTCCACCCGCTGGAAGCCAAGATCGGTGGTGTACTCCGGCGTCGCCAGCACGCAGGAGGTGTTAAAGATGTTGAGCCCCTTGTTTTCCATGGCGCCCATATTGAAATCGTCCACGGCCACGATCATGAAGATATCGAGGTCGTATTCCCGGCCGTAGGTCTCCTCGTCCCAGCGCATGGAACGCTTCAGCGCGTCCATGGCGTAGTCCACCTGGGTGATGTTGTGGGGCTCGGTGTAAATGCGCAGGGTTACCTCCCGCCCCGAGGCCGTCACGAAACGATCCTCGATCCACTGGAGGTCCCCGGCTACCAGGGCGAACAGGTAGGACGGCTTGGGGAAGGGGTCTTCCCACACCACTTCCTGGCGCCCGTCGGGCAGGATCTGCCGCGACACCTCGTTGCCGTTGGACAGCATGATGGGCAGGGCCGCGCCATCGCCACGGATCGTGGTGCGGTAGCGAGAGAGCACGTCGGGGCGATCAAGGCTATAGGTAATGCGACGGAAGCCCTCCGCCTCGCACTGGGTGCAGTACATGCCCCCGGAGCGATAGAGCCCTTCCAGGGCCGTGTTTTTCTCAGGAAAGATGCGAGTTTTGATCGTCAGCGTGCCCTGCTCCGGCATGGCCGGCACCACGAGCGTCTCCCCTTCAATGCGGTACTCGTTGCCGCTCAGGGGCACGCCGTCGAGGGCGAGGTCCAGCAGCTCGAGATCCTGGCCCTGGAGCACCAGGGGCACGGCCTCTTGCCCCGGGGCCCGGCGTAGCGCCAGCGCCGCCGTCACCTCCGTGACGCCCTCGGCCAGCTCAAAGATCAGATCGGTGTGATCCAGCAGGTAAGCCGGGGGCTCGTAGGCCTCGCGCAGCACTGCCTGGGGCTGCCCTTCCTTGTACGCCATGACCATTCTCCTAAGGGGGGGCCTCTTTGCCCTAGGACGGGAAGCCCTAGGAGGTGAAGAAAGCCACCTGATGCGCCGTGTATTTTCGAATATTGATCACCCCCGAGGTGAGCAGCAGATACTGCCCCTTGATGCCCTCGAGCGTGCCTTCCACCGTACCGAGCTTCTCCAGGGCCAGGGCCTTCACCTTCGCCGGGTAGGCGGTGACGGGATAGGCCACCTGCCAAAGCTCCGGGCCCGTGACCCGCTGCACCGCCTGCAGGCCATGATCCTGCTGGAGCCCGGTCAAGGCGTCGGCGCAGGTCTCCCAGAGCCGTTCCCGGGCGGAAAAAAGATCCACGGGCTCGGGCGGCCCCTTCAGCAGGCGCTGCCACTGAGTGCGATCAGCGGCGTGGGCCTTCAGGATCACCTCCACGAGCCCCGCCAGGTGCCGCGTGGAAGTCCGCGCGAAGAGCACGGCGGCGCTGGCGCCCTGATCCAGCCAGCGCGTCGGCACCTGATTCCCCCGCGTAATCCCGACCTTCAGCCCCGTGCTGTTGGCCAGGTACACCCAGTGGTCCGTCATGCAGAACTGCTCGGCCCAGCTCGGCTCCCGACAGGTGCCGGCGGCGAAGTGGCATTTTTCCGGGGACACGATGCAGCTGTCGCAGGCCGCCAGCTTCTGAAAACAGGGATAGCAGTACCCCTGGTTGAAACTCTTATTCGTTTTACGCCCGCAGGCGGTGCAATAGATCGCGTCTTCAAAGCGCAGCTGGATGCGCTGCCCCAGGAGGGGGTTTAGGGCAATTTCCGCCTCGCCAAGGGGTAAGCGATAGGCAACGGTGCCGGTGTCATCCACCGTGGCCCGCAGCTTCTCCAGCGCGCCCGTGCCCCGGTGTGTGAGCTCGCCGCTCACGCGTCGTCGAGCCAGCGCAGGGGGGCCGGCGCTTCGGGCGCGCTGGCGCAGGCATCCTGCGGGGACGGCACGTAGCCCGTGTGCTCCTCCGGCGGCAGGTGCCGGTGCTCCCAGGCCAGCACCGCTTCCAGGCACAGGCCCTGCTGTTCCTTCGACAGCCGCGCTCCGTTGGGCCAGCGCCCAAGGGCCACGGCTTCGCGCAGGGCATCAATGGTCGCGCGATCCAGGGTCTGGGCGGTTTCCACAAAGTTGCTGGGAAAGGTGGGCGCTTGGGTCACCGGGGGCACCTCCAAGGGGGATCGGGAACGGCAAAAAGCATAGCACGGGGCGCGGCGCCCCTTGACCTAGGCTTTACCGCGAGCAACGCCTGCGCCAGGCCACAAGGCCCGGGCGAAGCCCCAAAGGCCTCCGGCTAAAAGCCCCCCAAGGTGGGCGCCATTGGCCACGGCCAGCCCAAAGGGTTCGGTCACCCCCGTGGCCATCAGGGCGAGCAGGCCAATGAGCAATACGGGCAAGGCCGGCGGTAAACGATAGGCACGCCGGGGCCGGAGGCGCTGCACCACCACGAGGTAGCCCAGAAGGCCGTAGACCACCCCGGACAGCCCGCCAAAGAGCGGATGCGCCCCTACGGCATACTGGGCCAGGGTGCTGGCCGGAGCCAGCCAGAGCAGGCCTTCAAGGAGCCGGCCGCTGCCCTCCTGCCCCTCAATGCGCCGCCCGAACTCCCAAAGCCAAAGGCTGTTAAAGACCAGGTGAAGCACGCTGAAATGCACCAGCGCCGGCGTCCACAGGCGCCAAAGGTGCCCCGCCTCCAGGGTCGCGAAAAGGGAGGGAAAGGCGATGAGATTACCGTGGGGAACCACGGGCACGATCAGGAGGGCGCTGAGCACGGGGCCGACCGTGTCCGCCGTGTTCCCAAGGAAGGGATAGAGCAGAAGGCACAGGACGCCCAGGGCCATGGTGACCGGGGCTCGCTGAAACGCAGTGCGCACCGCGCCCCCAAGCCCCGTGGGCCAAAGCCCCGGGCGACCCATGGACGGGCGCCGCCCCTCGACGCCGGCGGCCCAGAGCCCCCGAACCCGCTCCGCCGCAGCCTCATCGGCAACGGCCAGGCACTGCGCCCCGCCGGCTTCGTAGACCCGGAACGGCAGACCTTCCCCCTTCAGTTGATCGCAGAGGGGACGCAGATCCACCCCCTTCCCCACGCGCAGGGCTTCCACCATTGCCATCGCTCCCGGGCCCAAGTGCGCTACATTGTGTCTAATTCCATCGTGCAATCGCTATCACCTTAGGAAAGGCATCATGCATAGCGTCGATCATGAGGTCATGGAGGCTCTCGTGGCCTGGCTTCAGGCAGGGGAAACGGTGCATCTGGCCACGGTGCTGGAAAGCTACGGCTCCTCCCCTCGTCCCCCCGGCTCCCTCCTCGTAGTAGGCCCGGGGGGCGCCACCGTGGGCTCCCTGTCGGGAGGCTGCGTGGAGGAAGCGCTCATCGACGACCTCACCACCGGGCAGCGCGTCGTCACCACCCCGGAGCGCCTCGACTTTGGCCTCACGGAGGAGGATACGGCGCAGCTGGGCCTCCCCTGCGGCGGCCATCTTCAGATCCTCCTTGAGCGCTTGACGCCGAAGGCTGAGACCCTTGAGGCCTTCACCACGATCCTGACCCAGCTTGAAGCCCGGCAGGGGGTGCTCCGGCACATTACCCTTGGCGAAGCGGAGCAGTTCGCCGTGGAGGCGCCCGCCGCCCCGGGGCCCGTGCTCACCCTGCTCGAGGCCGGCGACGAGACACGCCTGTCCCATCGCTACGGCCCGGGATGGCAGCTCTTCCTGATCGGCGCGGGCATGGTGTCCCGCTACTTGGCGGAGATGGCCCAGGCCCTCGATTTTCGGGTCACGGTGTGCGATCCCCGACAAGCCATGCTCGATGAATGGCACGTGCCCGGGGTTCGGGCCCTGTGCCAAATGCCCGACGACGCCATTCGGGCCCAAGCCTCAGACTCACGTACCGCCATCGTGGCCCTCACCCACGACCCCCGTATCGACGATATGGGCCTCATGGAGGCGCTCGAAACGGAAGCCTTTTACGTCGGGGCCATGGGTTCGAGCCGCACCAGCGCCTCCCGCCGGAGCCGCCTTGCGGCCCTCGACATTCCTGAGGCCGCCCTGGAGAAGCTCCATGCCCCCGTGGGCCTGCCCATTGGCAGTAAAACGCCCCCGGAAATTGCCATCGCAATCCTGGCCGAGCTCATCGCTGAGCGTCGCGCCCTCGCCGCGGGGTGAAGCTGCAGCGCCTCATTTTGGCCGCCGGAGCAGGCCGGCGCTTCGGCGCGGATAAGCGTCAGGCACGCCTTCCCTCCGGGGAAACCCTCCTCGAGGCCACCCTCACCGTGCTGTGCCCCGCGGACCCCTTGCCCCTGCTCGTGCTCCGCCCCGGGGAAACGGCGCCGGCGCCCTTCCAGGAGCGGGTCCGGGTCGTCCCCTCCCCGCGCTGGGCCGAAGGCCAAGGCCACTCCCTTTCCGCTGGCGCTGCGGCCTGGGATCCCACAACGGCGCCCTGGCTACTCATTGCTCTCGGAGATATGCCCTATCTTCAGCAGGAAACCCTCAGGGCCCTGGAGCAGGCCTGCGCTGAGGCTTTCGAAGCGCCAGGGCCAATGCCGCTCATCGCCCCTAGCTTCCAGGGCCAGCGGGGCCACCCCGTGGCCGTGCCCGCCCGCCTTCGCGCGGCGGCCCTCGCCCTGACCGGGGACCAGGGCCTGAAAGCCCTCTTTGCGTCCGAACCGGTGAAACTCCTGCCTAGCCAGGACCCCGGCGTGTGCCGCGACGTGGACCGCCCCGAGGACCTTGCCAAGGGGTCTTGAAGGGTAGGCAGGCTCGCCTGGCCCCGGCATAGTCAAGGCTTGCTGCACTGCCCGGAGACCAACCATGACCCGCGCCCTTTCCTACGCCCTTTTGTTCCTCATCGCCCTTGGAACCCTTCCTGCGCACGCCGCCGGCGATCCCCGGGCCACGCTCCTCGCCGATCTCGAGGCCCAACAGCCGCGCCTAGGCGCTGTCGCCCTCTCCCTATGGGATTGGGCCGAGGTGGGCTACCAGGAGGTCAAAAGCAGCGCGCTATTGCAGGACACGCTTAGGGAGGCGGGCTTTCGCGTCACCCCGGGGGTCGCCGGGATGCCCACGGCCTTTGTGGCGGAATATGGCGACGGGGGCCCGGTGCTCGGCATCCTCGCGGAATTTGATGCGCTCCCGGGCATCACCCAAACGGCTAGCCCGGAGCGCATGCTCCGCCAGGATCGGCAGGCGGGGCATGCCTGCGGCCACCACCTCTTCGGCACGGGGTCCGTGGGGGCGGCCATTGCGTTGAAGAATCTCATGGCCGAGCAAGGCCTCCCGGGGCGGCTGCGGGTCTACGGCACCCCCGCCGAGGAAGGGGGTTCGGGCAAGGTATACATGGTTCGCGCGGGGCTTATTGAGGATACGGACGTGGTGCTGCACTGGCACGCCGGGGACCGCAACGCCGCGAACCCCGCCACCAGTCTTGCTAACAAATCGGCTCGGGTGCGCTTCTATGGCCAGTCGGCCCACGCCGCCGCGGCGCCGGAGCGAGGCCGCTCCGCCCTCGATGGCGTGGAAGCCATGACCTTCATGGTCAATCTCATGCGCGAGCACGTGCCCGAGCGCACGCGCATGCACTACGTCATCACGAGCGGCGGCAAGGCCCCGAACGTTGTCCCAGACTTCGCCGAGGTGTACCTCTACGTTCGCCACCCCGAGGCCTCGGTGCTGGCGGGGCTCTGGGATCGGGTGCTCGGCACCGCCAAAGCTGCGGCCCTGGGGACGGGGACCGAGGTCGAGGTCGAGGTCATGCACGGCAACCACGCCCTCCTCCCCAACGAGACGCTGGCCCGGGCCATGCACCAAAACCTTTCCGCCGTGGGGGGCTATCGCTACAGCGAAGCGGAGCTCGCCTTTGCCCTCACCATCGAGGAAAGCTTTGGTGATCGGCCCAGCGAACTGGGCCTTGAACAAATGGTGCTGCCCCTTCGCTTTGACGGCGGCGCCGGCAGCACGGACGTCGGCGACGTCAGCTGGGTGGTCCCCACCACGGGGCTGCGTACGGCCACCTGGGTCCCGGGCACCTCGGCCCACAGCTGGCAGGCCATCGCCGCGGGAGGCACCTCCATTGGCTTAAAGGGCATGATGGTGGCAGCAAAAACCCTGGCCCTCACGGGCTATGACCTTTTGACCGACGAGGCCCTTCGGCGCGCGGCGAAGGCCGAATTCGAGGAGCGCCGGGGCCCGAACTTCACCTATGTGCCCCTCCTGGGGGACCGGCCGCCGCCCCTCGACTACCGCCGCTAGCGCGGGACAGGCATGATGATGACCAACGCTTAAGGGAGCACGACCATGGACCTTTATCTCCTCCTCGGCCTGATCGCGCTGCTCGTGGTTTGGGGCGTGATGATCTACAACAAGCTGATCGCTCTGAAAAACCGAGCCAGCAACGGTTTTGCGCAGATCGAAGTGCAGCTCAAGCGCCGCTACGACCTCATCCCGAATTTGGTGGAAACGGCCAAGGCCACCATGGCCCATGAGCGAGAAACGCTAGAGGCGGTCATCGCCGCCCGCAATAGCGCTGAAGCGGGCCTGCGCCAGGCCGCGGCGAACCCCGAGGACGGTAACGCCCTGGCAGCCCTGAGCTCCGCCGAAGGCGCCCTCACCCAAGCCCTCGGCAGCTTTAGGGTCACCCTGGAGGCCTACCCGGATCTAAAGGCCAATCAGAACATGATGCAGCTGACGGAAACGCTGGAGAGCACGGAGAACAAGGTGGCCTTCGCGCGCCAGGCCTTTAACGATCAGGTCATGGCCTATAACACCTACCGGGCCAGTTTCCCGCCCGTGCTCATTGCCAACCAGTTCGGACACACCAAGGATTTGGCCCTCCTCGAGTTCGAAGACAGTGCGCTGATCCAAGCGGCCCCAAAGGTGAGCTTCTAAGTCGCGATCATGGATTTTTTCGAGGCCCAGGATGCGGCGCGGCGAAAAACCGGCTGGCTCGTGGCGCTATTCCTGGGCGCCGTGCTGTCCCTCATCGCCCTCACCAACGCCGCCGTGGGCATCGCAATCACGGTCGCTTCCGAGGGACAGCTGTCCCTAAGCACCATCCCCCCAAGCCTGTGGATCATCATTAGCGGCGCCGTGGTGACCATCATTTTTATCGGCAGCACCATCCAGGCCTTCCGGCTCCGCGCCGGCGGCGCCAGCGTCGCCGTGACCCTTGGGGGGCGCCTGGTCACGGAAGAAACCGCGGACCCCCTCGCCCGCCGCGCACAAAACATCGTCGAGGAAATGGCGCTGGCCGCGGGCATTCCGGTCCCGCCTCTCTACATCATTCCCGAAGCCAGCATTAATGCCTTTGCCGCGGGCTTTGGCCTCAAGGATGCGGTCATCGGACTCAATCAGGGCACCCTCGAAGCGCTCAACCGGGACGAACTTCAGGGGGTCATCGCCCACGAATTCAGCCACATCGTGAACGGGGACATGGGCATCAATATCCGCCTCATGGCCCTCCTCCACGGCATCCTCATGATCAGCGTTGCCGGACGCGTGCTCATGCACGCCCGGGGGGGCGGACGCCAACGCAACAACGCCGCGCAACTCGTTGCCCTAGGCTTCGCTCTCCTCGTCATTGGCTACAGTGGCGTCTTTTTTGGACGGCTTATCAAGGCCTCCATCAGCCGCCAGCGGGAGTTCCTAGCCGATGCGGCCGCGGTGCAGTTCACCCGCAACCCCCAGGGCATCGGCAACGCGCTCCGGCGCATCGGCGGGGCGCAGGGGGGAAGCTTCATCACCCACGACCGGGCGGAGGAAAGCAGCCATCTGTTTTTCGGCCCCATTCGCCATTTCAACCGTCTCCTGGGCACCCATCCGCCCTTGGAGGCCCGCATCAAGGCCGTGCTGCCCACCTGGGATGGGGCCTTTTTGCTCCCTCTCACGCAGGGGGCCGAAGAGGCGCCCGCCCTTGAGGGGACCGAGGCTCAAGGCGCGGTACCTGGGGGCGCGGAAGCCGCCCTGGCTTTGGGCGCCCTTGCCTCGGAGCAGGCCCTGCGCCAGGTCGTCGGGCAGGCGAACCTTGCCGCAGCCACCCAACGCATCGCTGCCCTGCCGCCGGGGTTGCGGGAGGCCCTTCATCACCCGGAAACAGCCTGGGCCGTGGCCCTCGGCCTGCGAAACGGGGCCGCGGACGCCGAAGGCTATCCCCTCACCTTGGGCCCCGCCGGGCAAATGGCTGTGCTTCAGCTCGCCCTACCCACCCTGCGGAGCCAGAGCACAAGCGCGCTCCTTGCCCAGGAGGACGCCCTGAAGGCGCTTCCGTCACCGCCGAAAAGTCTGCCCTGCTGGGTCGCTGACGAGGCGCTCCGCCAGCTCTTCGCCAGCGCACTGCAGGGGCCCCGGCGCGCCCCGGGGAGAAGCCAGCGCTTTAAGGAGGCGGAGGCCGAGCTGGAAACCCTTTTCCGCTGCCTGGCGGCGGCCGGCGGCGGAGACGGTGTGCAGCAACACGCAGCGGTGCAGGCCGGACGCCGGGCCCTTGAGCTCGGGGAAGGGCCGGAGGCCCTACCGGGGGTGGGCTTCGCCCTGCCGGAGGATCTCACGGAGGCGGACTTCGACCGAGCCGTGGCAAAACTGCGAGATTTCTCCCCGAAGCCCCTCGCCCACGTCCTCAACGCCTTCGTTCACGTGATTGATGACGACGGCCAGCTGACGGAAGGGGAATACGCTCTGCTTCAGGGCCTCGCCCTCCTTTTGGACTGCCCCCTTCCCGCCCGCTTCGACGAAGCCCCTATTCCGGCGTAACGCGGAGCAGGTGGTTTGTCGCGCTCTGGTGAATGAGGAGACGCCCGGCCCGGTCGGCGCGGGTGTGGCGAAGAATGCCCGCATAGACCCCGGAAGACGGGATAGGCCAGCTTTGGAAGGTCTCCGTTTTCGGGTCAAAGCGCACCAGGGGATCGGGGCGTACGCCGGACTCGTTATACCAAACGATGCCATCGACAATGACCAGCCCATAGGGATGGGATTTCGGACCGCTGGGAGAGGGCCATTCCCGGAAGCGTCCCGTACTCGGAACGTACTGACCCAGCCGCCCAGCCCCGGAGTTGACGTACCAGACGCTGCCGTCCTCGGCGACATCGAGGCGGCGTACGTGACTCTCCTGGTTGGGAAGATCGATGCGCGTTTGTGCCAGGGTGTCCGGGTCAATGCGATAGAGGCAGGGGCCGCCATTGCACGCCACCCAGGCCTGCCCCGCGCCGTCGAACTTGATGCCGTAGGGCCGGCTCTTCGGCCGGTCAAGCTCGATCAGGTCGATGGCGCCCGTGGCGGGGTCAAAGCGCCCCACCCGATTGCTCTGCTGCAAGGTGAAGATCAGCCGACCCTTCCCATCGAACTCGCCCGTGTGGGGATCCTTCGCCGCCGAATCGGGCATGGGGAAGACGGTGATCTCCCCGGACTCGGGGTCGAGGCGTTGAAGGGTGCCGTTCTTGTTGCCCAGGAGCCAGGGAGTGCCGGCATCATCTAAGGTCACGCTGTGAGGATAGGTACCCTCCGGCAACGGATATTCCCGCATGGCGCCCGTATCCGGGTCGAGCACGCCCACGAGATTCCCCCACTGCCCCACCCACCAGATGCGCCCATCGGGGCCTTCCACGGGATCCCGGGAGCGCTGCCCAAGGGTCGGCACCTGCCACTGCTCAAAGGTCACGCGATGGGGCCCGGGCACGAGGGTGGTGGCGCGGTGCGTTCGGGGCGGAAAGGCCTCGGCGAGGTAGGTCGCGAGGCGCGCTTTTGTATCCTCGGGCAGGGCTACCATGGTGCTAAAGAGCGTGGCCCAGTCCTCGGCGCTGTAGCCCGAGCTCCGGGCCACGGTGGCGGCGCTATGGCACGCCGTGCAGAGCGAGGCAGCAAGGGCCTGACCCTCTCCCGGCGGCCAGGGATCGGACGCCTCCCCGAAGGCCCCGGGAGCCCCGGCCGCGAGGCCCAGGGCCATCAGTCCCCCTTTCCACCCTTGCCCTGACGCACGTGCCATAGCGATTCGCTCCCGAAAGGCCCTTAAAGGGCGATGCAGATTTTCCCGAAGTGCTTCTGCGATTCCTGATGGCGGAAGGCGTCGGCCAGCTCAGCGAGGGGAAAGGTGCGATCGATGACGGGCTTGATGCCGCTGGCATCGATGGCCGCGATCATGTCCCGCTGTTGGGACCGGCTACCCACGGTGATCCCCTTTAGCGCCGCATTCTTGCCAAAGAGCGCCGCCGTCGGCACGTTCCCTTCAAAGCCCGCCAGCACGCCGATGAGGGAGATGTGCCCCCCGACGCGCACCGCGTTGATGGACTGGGGCAAGGTGCCC
>JAUILI010000037.1 GCA_030433075.1 Gammaproteobacteria bacterium
CCTGCCGCCGGCGCCGAGCCTCGAGGTCGTGCGGGAGATGATCGATTTCATCGCCGGCCAGCCCTTACCCGAACACTACGGCCCCTTCCTGCTCGGGGAGCTTGGCCTGAACCACGAGGACCCTTACGCCCAGCCGGCGCTCTTCGAAGTTGATGAAGGGAAGCGGGGCGCCTTTCACGTCCTTATCATCGGCGCGGGGATGTCCGGGCTCCTAGCAGGCTATCGTCTGAAGCAGGCTGGGGTGCCCTTTACCATCATCGAAAAAAACCCCTCCGTAGGAGGGACCTGGTTCGAAAACACCTATCCCGGCTGCCGCGTGGACAGCCCGAATCACACCTATTCCTATTCCTTCGCGCCCAATGACTGGCCCCAGCACTTTAGCGCCCAGCCTGTGCTCCTGGACTACTTCCGCCAGTGCGCGGAAGCCATGGGGGTGCTGCCGAACATCCGCTTCAATCGTGAGGTGACGGAGGCGCGCTACGACGCCGAGACCCAGCAGTGGGTGCTGTCCGTCAAGAGCCCGGAGGGCACGGAGTCCTTCTCCGGGGATGCGCTCCTCACCGCCACGGGGCAGCTGAATCGCCCGCGTATGCCAGAGATCGAAGGCATGGAGCGCTTCTCCGGCCCAAGTTGGCACTCGGCGCGATGGAACCACGAGGTGGATCTCACGGGTAAGCGGGTTGCCGTGGTGGGGACGGGGGCCAGCGCCTTCCAGTTTGTCCCCCACATTGCCAAGCAGGCCGCAAGTGTCACGATCTTCCAGCGCACGCCCCCCTGGGTGTCGCCCCAGGCGCATTACTTCGAGCCCATTGAAGAGGGTAAGCACTGGTTGCTCCAGCACGTGCCCTTCTATGCGAAGTGGTTCCGCTTCTCCCAGTTTTGGTCCACGAGCGAAGGCCTTCTCGGCTCCGTGCGCCGGGAGCCCGGCTACGAGAACCGGGACGACGCCGTGGGGGAGGCGAACGATCAGCTCCGGGCCATGCTCACGGAGTTTATTCACGAAATGCTCGGGGATCGGCCCGATCTGATCGAGAAGGTTACCCCCCACTATCCGCCGGCGGGCAAGCGCATGCTGGTGGATAACGGCACCTGGTACCAAACCCTGAAACTGCCGCACATCGAAGTGCTCACGGATCGCATTGCGCGCTTCACGGAAGGGGGGCTGGAAACGGAAAGCGGAGTCAGCCACGACTTTGACGTGGTGATCTACGCCACGGGCTTCCACGCCAGCAAGATTGTCTGGCCCATGGCCATCTACGGCCGCACCGGGGAAAATCTGCAGGACCTTTGGGACGGGGACCCCCGGGCCTACCTCGGGATCACCGTACCCGATTTCCCCAACTTCTTTATGACCTACGGACCCAACACCAACATCGTGGTGAACGGCTCCATTGTGTTCTTCTCCGAATGCGAGATTCGCTACATCCTGGGCTGCCTGGCCCTGTCCATGGAGCAGGGGCAGAGCCTCGCGGTGAAGCACGCGGTCCATGACAGCTTCAATGAAGCGGTGGATCGGGCCAACGAAGAGATGGCCTGGGGCGCCCCCCACGTCAACAGCTGGTACAAGAATGCGAAGGGGCGGGTGACGCAGAACTGGCCCTTTACGCTCCTTGAGTACTGGAACCGGACCCGGGCGCCGGCGGCGGAGGACTTTGAGTTCTTCGCTCCCGAAGGGCCGGTGCAGAAGCGGGCCTAGGGCCTTCTTCCAAACCTAAAAAAACGCTGGCCCCCGGGAAGGGAGCCAGCGTTTTTTTTTATGCAGGGGTTTTCACCCCGGGGCTAGTCCGGCCGGTGGTACTTCACCACGCCCTTCGGGCCCACCTCCGCGCCATAAACATTGCCTTCCGCGTCCACCGCCACCCCTTCGGCGAAGGTCGTGCTGGCCTGGTCCGGGTTCGGCTCGATATCCGGGATAAAGAAATCCACATAGCCATCGATGACGCTGCCGATGCGCATGCCCCGGCGGTAGCCCGGGTTGTTGCCCCAGGTCCGGTTCGACTCCGAGTCTACGGCGTAGAGGATGTCGTCCTTGATGAAGAGGCCGCTGTTCCGGCTGAACTGGGTCCAGGTATCCAGATGCTTGCCTTCCTGGTCGAAGATTTGGATCCGGTTGTTGTGCCGGTCGGCGACGAAGAGACGGCCCGCGGAATCCATGGCGAGGGCGTGGGGTTCCCGGAACTGACCGAAGTCCCGGCCCGTGCCGCCCCATTCCAGGAGGTACTTGCCGTTGGCATCGTATTTCACAATGCGGTTGTTGTTCCCCGGGCCATGTCCATCGGCGACAAAGATGCTGCCGTCCGGCGCCACGAGCACATCATTCGGGGCGTGGAAGACGTAATCGCCTTCTCCCGCTACCCCCGCGGTACCGAGGGTCATGAGCACTTCGCCCTCGGGGCTGAATTTCCACACCTGGTGGCCTCGGGTGCCGTCGCCGCGGGCATCCGTGACCCAGACGTTGCCCTCCGCATCCACAAACATGCCGTGGGGCCAGGTGATGAGGCCAGCGCCAAAGCTCTTCAGGAGGTTGCCATCGAGGTCGAACTGGAAGATCGGATCGAGATCTTCCCTGCCAATGCAGCTGTTCTGTTCGCAGCGGTCGGCGACCCACAGGGTCTTCCCATCGGGGGCCGGGTAGATGGCGCTGGTGGCGCCCCAGCTACGCCCTTCGGGCAGCTGGCCCCAGCCGCGCTCAGCGGTATAGGGATTGGGCGCATGGTTTTCGGCCTGGGCCGCGAGGCCTAGGGACAGCGCGGCGGCCGTAAGGGCCGCTGACAGGATCGATGATTTTCGCATGGGGTCTCCTCCTCTAGTGCGCCCCACTATAGAGCCTGGGGCCGGCCCCGGGCTAGCCGCTGGGCGAGGCTGGCGAGCCCCCCATAGACCAGGGCGGCGGCCAGGATCAGGGCCAGCCAGCGGAGGCCCCCGGCGGATAAAAGGTCCCCCAGGGCAGGGAGGCTTAAGGCGTAGGCGGCCACCGCTTCTCCGCGCTCGAGGCACCAGTGCAGCGCCGTATGGCCAACGAGCGCAATGAGAACCCAGTCGAGGGCCCGGCCCGGGAAGCGCCGGCGCAGGGCTTTCAATAGGGGTACGGCAACCAGGAGCACGGCAATTTGTCCGAGCTCCACGCCGCCATTGAAGGCGAGGAGGGCGAGGAGCTCATGGCCCCCGGCGTATTGCAGTCCGTCCGTCAGCATGAAGGCGAAACCGAAGCCATGGAGCAGGCCGAAGAGAAAGGCGAGGCGCCAGCGCGGTTCGGTGCTGGGGCGGAGGCCGTGCTCCAGGGCCATGAAGAGGATGGAGGCGGCAATGCCCGTCTCCACCAGGGGCGGGAACCAGGGGGCCGTGGGCAGGAGCTGAAGGGCTGCGGCGATCAGGGTAAGGCTGTGGGCGGCGGTGAAGGCCGTGGCCACGGCCAAAAGCGGCCCCAGGCGGAGCAGGGGCAGCATGAGACAGAGCAAAAAGAGCAGGTGATCAAGGCCGCCGAGAATGTGGGCCATCCCCGAGCCGATGAAGCGCAGCGCCGCCGCGAGGGCGCCGGGATTCAGCGTTACCGCGCCCGGGTCGCCGGTGAATTCGAAGAGCTGAAGGGCCCCGTCCCGGCTTTGGAAGCGCAGGCGCGTGTGGGTCTCGAGGCCGAGGGTCCCGAGGGGCGCCTGAAAGGACAGGGCCCCTTCCCCCGGGGGGAAGCGCAGCGCCACATCCACCACCGCCTGCTCCCAGAAAACCTCCTCGGTTTCCCGTAGGAGCGGGGCCGCGAAATAGGCGGGAAGGCCCTGGACGCTGCGTAGGAAGCGCTGATCGCTGGGCAGGGCAACGCGGAGCGCCTCCAGCGTTCCCCGGGGCAGTGCGTCGCCGTCCCGGCGCAGGGTCAGGGCATCGAGCAACCACAGATCAATGCCTTCCCGGAGGGGGCCGTCGGCGCGGGCCAGATCTAGGTAGCCCGGGCCCCGAAGCGGGAGGGCGATATCCCGCAGGGCTTCCACGGGCACGCGGGCATAGACCTCCACCGCCGCGGGGGTGTCGAGCACCCAGAAGTCCAGGCGCACTTCCGCGGGAACCTCATGGGCGCGGAGGGGCAGGGCCAGGCTGAGGAGCAGCGCAAGGCCGCCGAGAAAGCGGGGCAGGGGCGGGGTTCGATGCACGGTGCCTCCTTGGGGCCCGCCGGGGCCGTGCGGGCAGGTGAAAAAGTTAAGGGCCCAGTATACGCTTGGGCGCAAGATTCTTTGGGGAGACATGGGTATGGCAGGGTCAACGTGGGGCAATAAGAAGGGCTGGGGCATGGCCGTCCTAGCGGGCGCCTTGGGGTTAACGGTGCTGGGGGATAGCCTGCTCGCGCCGGAGGCCGACGCGGCGGCAGTGATGGCGCCGAGCTTCGAGGTCGATCCCTTCTGGCCCAAGCCCCTTCCGAATCATTGGATCTTGGGCTCGGCCATTGGCGTGGCCGTGGACTCCCGAGATCACGTCTACGTGATTCATCGGCGCCAGTCCTTCAACGAGCGCACGGAAATTGGCGCCTTCACCGATCCCCCCACGGGAGAGTGCTGTATTCCGGCGCCGAACATTTTGGAGTTCAGCCCCGATGGCACGCTGGTGAACACCTTCGGGGGGCCGGCGGAGGCCTACGACTGGCCCGAGTCCAATCACGGCATCACCGTGGATCACAAGGACAACATTTGGATTGGGGGCAACGGTCGGAACGACGCCCACATCCTGAAGTTCACCCGGCAGGGTAAGTTCCTGGCGCAGTACGGCATGCCGGGGGCTCCGCTGGACAGCAACAGCACGGAATACTTCGGCCGGGTAGCGAAGATCACCGTGGACGCTGAAGATAACGAAGCCTATGTCGCCGACGGCTATACGCACCGGCGCGTTGCCGTGCTCGACGCCGATAGCGGCGCGGTGAAGCGCTATTGGGGCGCCTACGGCAATACCCCCTCGGACGAAAACATTGGGCGTTACAACCCTGCCGAGCCGCCGGCCCAGCAGTTCCGGAATCCCGTGCACTGCGCCGAGCCCACCCGGGACGGGCTGGTCTACGTGTGCGACCGGGCGAACGATCGCATCCAGGTGTTCAAGAAAGACGGCACCTTCGTGAAGGAGAAATTCATCGCGCCGAAGACCCTCGGCGATGGCTCGGTCTGGGATATCGCCTTCTCCCCGGATCCGGAGCAGACCTTCATTTACCTGGCCGACGGCAAGAATGAGCGGGTCTACATCATGGATCGGCAAAGCCTCGAGATCATCACCACCTTCGGGGATGGGGGGCGCCAGCCTGGCCAGTTCTTCGGCGTGCACAGCATCGCCGTGGACTCCAAGGGCAACATCTTCACCACGGAAACCTACGAGGGTAAGCGCGTGCAGCGCTTTGCCTATCAGGGTATGAAGCCCGTGGAACGCCGGGAGCAGGGCACGCCCTGGCCGGCGGCGGCGCGCTAGCCGCCATCCTCGGGGCGACGGCCTGGACCGTTGCCCCAGTTAGTGCTGCGCGGGCTTAGGCGCCCGCGCGGCTTTTTCACCCCCCCTCCTTCGTTGACCCAATCAGGAAAAGCCCATGCGCCGCGCTGCCATTGTTACGCCTCTTCGTACTCCCGTGGGACGCTTTCTCGGGGGCCTGTCGGCCCTGCCCGCGGAGGTGCTAGGCGCCGAGATCATCAAGGCCGTGGTGGCCAAGAGCGGGGTAGATCCGGCTCGCATTGAAGATGTGGTCTTCGCCCAAAGCTATGCCAACTCCGAGGCCCCCTGCATTGGTCGCTGGGCGGCCCTGGCCGCCGGCCTGGCCCTGGCGGTGCCGGGGATCCAGCTGGATCGGCGCTGTGGTGGGGGCCTGCAGGCCATTGTCACTGCAGCCATGATGGTGCAAACCGGCGCCGCCGATTGCGTGCTCGCCGGCGGCGTGGAGTCCATGAGCAACATCGAGTACTACACCACGGCGCTTCGCGGGGGCGCTCGGGCGGGCAACGTGGCCCTTTACGATCGCCTGGAGCGGGGCCGGGAGCGCTCCCAGCCCGTGGAGCGCTTTGGGGTGATCTCGGGGATGATTGAAACGGCGGAGAACGTCGCCACGGAGTGCGGGATTACCCGCGAAGCTTCGGACGCCTACGCCGCCGATAGCCACGCTCGGGCTGCGGCGGCCTGGGCTCGGGGCGATTTCGACGCCGAGGTTGTGCCCGTTTCCGTCCCGCAGCGCAAAGGGGACCCGGTGGTGGTGTCCCAGGATGAAGGCTTCCGCCCCGACACCACGATGGATTCCCTGGCCAAGCTTCGGCCCCTCATGAAGGATGGGGTCGTCACCGCGGGCAATGCGAGCCAGCAAAACGATGCAGCGGCAGCCTGTCTGGTGGTAGCGGAGGATCAGCTCGAGGCCCTCGGTCTGACCCCCATGGCGACCCTCGTGGGCTGGGCCCCGGCGGGATGCCATCCCGCCACCATGGGCCTGGGCCCGGTGCCGGCGGTGGAGAAGCTCATGAAGCGTACGGGGCTGACCCTCGACGATATGGGGCTTATCGAATTGAACGAGGCCTTCGCCTGCCAGGTGCTGGGGGTGATGAAGGGCCTGGGGATAGAGAGCACGGAGCGCTTGAATATTCAGGGCTCGGGGATTTCCCTGGGCCACCCCATTGGCGCGACGGGGGTCCGGATCATGACCACCCTGCTTCACGCCATGGCGCGGCGCGGCGATCGCTACGGTTTGGAAACCATGTGCGTAGGCGGCGGGCAGGGCATTGCCGCCATCTTTGAGGCGTGCTGAAACCCCTTCGGCCCTTGCAGGGAGCAATCGGACGATGAGTGAACCCATGACCCCCCCGGATGATTCCCCGGAGGCCCGGGAGGCCGCCCTGGAGGCGGTACGGACCTTGCTGCGCTGGGTCGGTGAAGACCCCACCCGGGAGGGGCTTCACGACACCCCTCGGCGCGTAGTTGATGCCTATCTCGAATACTTCCGGGGCTATGCCGAAGATCCGGCCCGTTACCTGGAGAGAACCTTTGAGCAGGTGGGGGGCTACGATGAAATTGTGCTCCTTCGCGATATCCCCTTCGTTTCCCACTGCGAACATCACCTTGCGCCGATCCACGGTAAGGCCCACGTGGGCTATTTGCCTCGGGATCGGGTGGTGGGCATCAGCAAGCTTGCCCGGGTGGTGCACGCCTTTGCCCGGCGCCTGCAGGTGCAGGAGCGGCTGACCGCGGAGATCGCCGACTGCATCGCCACAGCCCTCGACCCCCTAGGTGTGGGGGTCATCGTGGAGGCCACCCATGGCTGCATGACCTGCCGGGGCGTCGAGACCCCCGGGGTGATCATGACCACGAGTCGCATGATGGGCGTGTTCCGGGAGGACGAAAAATCCCGGCAGGAGTTCCTGCAGCTGGCGGGCTACTAGGCGGCGCACAGCGCTCGCCTAGTGGAAATCCCGGGCCTTCAGGGGAAGGTCCGCTAGCTGGGCGCTTTCGTCGAAGAAGGCGCCGCCCACGACGTGAATCACTTCCCCCTCCCGCTGGAGCACCCCCTTCACGTAAAGCAGGCTTGCCCCCAGCACTACCGCGCGGAAGCGCTCGAGCACCCGGGGCCAGACAATCACGTTGATGAAGCCCGTTTCGTCCTCAAGGGTGAGGAAGAGTACCCCGGAGGCCGTACCGGGGCGCTGGCGCCCGGTGACGATGCCCGCCAGGCGCAGGAAGCGCCCGTTACGAAGCGAGCGGAGGTCTTCCGCCCGGGGGAGCTTCTGGAAGCGAGGACGGCTGCGCAGAAGCGCGAGGGGATGGGGGCGCAGGGTGGTGCCCAAATTTTTGTAGTCCGCCCGGAGCGACTCCGCCAAACGGGGCGGGCGAAGGCTGACCTCGTCCCTCGGGGCCTCGTCTCCCAGGAGGGGCGTGGCGGGGAGTAGCGCCGCCCGAGCCCAGTGGCTTTGGTGCCGGTGGCCCGTAAGGGCCTGGAGCGCATCTCCCTGGGCCAGGCAGCGGAGGCTCCCGGCATCGAGCTGGGCCCGGCGCCGCAGTTCCGGGAGGCTTTTGAAGGGCCCCCCCGTGTCCCGAGCCTGGATAAGGCGTTCTGCCGAATTTCTCTGTAAGCCTTTGATTTGCCTAAGCCCCATGCGGAGCGCCGCCTGGGGAGAGGCGTAGTCGTAATGCCAGGGCCCCGGGCCCCGCTGCCCCGGTCCGGGGCTCTGGGGGCTCGGTTCTAGGGTGTAGTCCCAGTGGCTGCATTGCACATCCACGGGGCGGATCTCGAGGCCATGGCGCCGCGCATCCTGGAGGAGCTGGTCAGCGCTGTAGAAACCCATGGGCAGGCTATTGAGTAGGCCCGCATAGAAGGCCGCGGGCTCATGGCGCTTGAGCCAGGCGGAGCAGTACACGAGCACGGCAAAGCTGGCGGCGTGGGATTCGGGGAAACCGTATTCCCCAAAGCCCTGGATTTGCGCAAAGAGCCGCTCCGCGAAGGCCTCATCGTGGCCTCGCTCCCGCATGCCCCGGAGCAGCTTGTCCCGGAAATGGCTTAGCCCCCCCTGCCGTTTCCAGGCGGCCATGGCCCGGCGCAAAGCATCGGCTTCGCCGCCGCTAAAGCCCGCGGCCACCATGGCCAGCTTAATCACCTGTTCCTGAAAGATGGGTACCCCCAGGGTGCGCTCGAGTACCTCGCGTACCGCTGCATTGGGGTAGTGCACCGCTTCTAAGCCCTGGCGTCGGCGCAGGTAGGGATGAACCATGTCCCCCTGGATGGGCCCGGGGCGCACAATGGCCACCTCCACGACGAGGTCGTAAAAGCAGGCGGGCTTCAGCCGAGGCAGCATGGCGAGCTGGGCTCGGGACTCCACCTGAAAGACGCCCAGGGCATCACCTCGCTGGAGCATGGCGTAGGTGTCCGGATCCTCCCGGGGGATATCGGCCAAACTCCGGGGCCCCTCCCGCAGGGGGGCTAGAAGCTCGAGGCTGCGGCGCAGGGCGCTCAGCATGCCCAGGGCCAGCACATCGACCTTCAAGAGTCCCAGGGCCTCCAGGTCGTCCTTATCCCACTGGATCACCGTGCGCTCGGTCATGCTCGCGTTTTCCACGGGCACCAGCTCGGCCAGGGGGCCCCGGGAGATCACAAAGCCTCCCACGTGCTGGGAAAGGTGGCGAGGCACCCCGAGGAGCTGGGTGACGAGGGCCTGGTAGCGCCGTAGCGCCGGAGCCGTAGGATCGGCGCCGCAGGCGCTAAAGAGCTCGGCAAGGCCCCGGTTTCGCTCCCAGCCCCGGGCCTGGCGGGCGAGCTTCTCGATGAAGGCAGCTTCAAAGCCCAGGGCCTTTCCCACGTCCCGAAGGGCGCTGCGCAGGCGATAGGCGATCACCGTGGCGGCGAGGGCGGCCCGGTCCCGGCCGTATTTCCGGTAGATGTACTGGATGACCTCTTCCCGGCGCTGGTGCTCAAAATCCACATCAATGTCCGGAGGCTCGTTGCGCTCCTTGGAGATGAAGCGTTCAAAAAGCAGCTGGCTCTGGGACGGGTCCACCTCCGTGATGGCCAGGCAATAGCACACGGCAGAGTTGGCGGCGGAACCCCGGCCCTGGCACAGGATGCCCTCGCTGCGGGCGAAGGCTACGATGTCGTAGACGGTGAGAAAGAAGTACTCGTAGCCGAGGGCTTCGATGAGCGTGAGCTCGTGCTCAAGCTGCCGGGTCACGCGGTCAGGAATACCGCTGGGCCAGCGCTCGGCGGCGCCGGCGAAGGTGAGGCTCCGGAGGTGGCTGCTCGGCGTTTGCCCCGGGGGGACGAGCTCCTCGGGATATTCATAGCGTAGCTGAGCCAGGGAGAAGTGGCAGCGGTCGGCGATGCGCAGCGTTTCCGCGAGGAGCTCGGGAGGGTAGCGGCGCTGAAGGGTGGCCCAGGGCTGCAAGTGGCGCTCCCCGTTGCTATGCAGGGCCGAGCCGAGGCTGGCCACGGGGCGGCCCAGGCGAATGGCCGTGAGCACGTCGTGGAGGGGCTTATCCTCCGGCGTAACTAGGCGTACGTCCCCGGCGGCGGTAAGGGGGAGGGCGAGGGCCTGGCCGAGGGCGTAGGCCTGGTGATAACGCGCGACGTCGTCCCCCTCGTCAAAGCACCCCAGGGCCAGCCAGAGGCGCTCCGGGAAGGCCGCCTTCAAGGCCTCTCCCCAGGGCCGCTGCGCTTCCATGCTGCGCGTTGGGTCGGGCAGCCAAAGGGCGAGGCTCTGAGCCGTGCGCGGGGCCGTGAGGTCCCGGAGGCTTAAGCGGTAGTGGCCCTTTTCGCAGCGCCGACGGGCCTGCGTAATAAGGCTGCAAAGCGCCCCGTAGCTGGTTCGGTCCGGGGCCAGGAGCACGATCTTCGGCCCCTCCTCGAGGGTAAATTCGCTACCCACGATGAGCTTTAGCCCCTCGGCCTGGCAGGCCTGGTGCATGCGCACGGCCCCGGCCACGGAGCATTCGTCGGTAACCGCCAGGGCCGCGTAGCCTAGGGCCTTAGCGCGCTCCGCAAGCCGCTCTGGATCCGCGGCGCTGCGCAGAAAGCTAAAGTGGGTCAGGCAGTGGAGCTCCGCGTAGCCAGCCATGGACGTGCCTAGGCGAAGAGCCCATGGAGGTACCAGGCCTCGCTGGCGCTATCCTGGAAGATCCATAGCCAGGGGCCCTGGGGGGCCTGGGCGACCCAGTAGTCCCGGGGCGTGCCGGGACCTTCCGCCGTGTGATCCCACCAGCCGTAGCAGAGGCGCTCCGGGCCCTGGCGCAGCTGTAGGGCCTTCCCCCGGTAGCGAGGCTGGGCGCCAGCGCCGGAAAGGCGCTGGGGACGGGGGAGCAGCCAGAGGGGCCGGGGGCTACGGCGCCAGCCGGCGCCTTCCTGAGGCGCAGCCTCGAGGGCCTCTTCCCGGGCCCGGGCCCCGACCCGGAGCTCGCCCCCGGTCGGGGCCTTGGCACCTCGGGGGCTCGGCGCAAAGCGAGGCCGAAGGGTGGCGGTGCTGTGCTCGGGCCGGGGATCGTCCTGGGTGCGCAGCCCCGAGCAGCTGCCTTCCCCCAGCCGCGCAAAGAGACGGCTGAGGAGCGTTTGCGGGGTTTCCTGGGTGCCGCGCTTGGCGCGTTGGAAGAGATCTTCGCCGGGCCCTTCGCAGGGGCTCAGGGCCGTGACGCGCAGGGTGAGGCGGTCCACGGCGGGGAGGAGCTCTGCGCGGCTCAGCTGGAGCCAGGACAGTTCATAGAAGGCTTCGGCGCTGCCCTGGGGCTCGGCGAGCACCACGCGAAGGGTTTGGCTGCCGTGATCCCGGTGTTGAAGGCGCCAGCTTAAGCGATCGGTGCGCAGCTGCCGATCCCGGAGCCATTGGGCGAGCTCTCCGCAGAGGCGCCGAAGGGGAAAGCGCAGGCCGCCCCGGTGCACCGCATCTTCCAAAAAGAGCTGGTCCCGGTAGAAGGCCCGGCGGGCCTTCAGGGCGGGGCGGAGATCGGGCTTGGTGCCCCAGAACTTTTCTAGCTGATCCCGGGCCTCTCGCCCCAGGCGAGCCTGGAGCGCGGCCCGGGGGAGGGCGCGGAGTGCGCCAAGGTGGTGAAGGCCGAGGTCTTCCAGGAGCTTCGCCGTCGTGCCCCGGGGAAAGAGGCTGGCCGTAGGGAGGCGCTCTAGGAGGGGTGCAGCCTGGGTAGCGACCCCCTGGCACCAGCGCGCCTTGGGGCTCAGCGTGGGGTCGTCCGGGAGGGCCTGGCGAAGGGCCTCGAGGGAGAGCGCCTGGCCCGCTTCCGCCAGGGCCTGGGCGCTGAGGGGGGTGGGCCCAAGGCTTGCGCTGACGCTGTAGCCCTGGGCCTGGAGCCCGGCCACGGCGGCGCTTTGAATGCGATCGGCGCCTCCAAAAAGCTTAACGCTATCAGCAATTTGAAGAAGTAAGTTCGAAGATCCGGAAAGACTGACGTCCGGGCTAAACACCGTGGCCCAATCGCCCAGGAGGCGCAGCGTTTGCTGTTCTTCCCGGGGCATGCGCGGGCGTACGTTGAGGTCCTGGCAGATGCTGAGGGCCGTGCTGAGGGCCATCTGGGGCTTAAGGCCCCGGGCCTGGGCGTGAGTGTTGAGCTGGCACAGGCGCCCTTCCTCGCTGAGAGCCCGGGGCAGGGCACCGCCCCCCTCGGGGTCGCTCTTGAGCCAATGCTCAAGCCCCAGGCGCGGCAGATGAAGGCATAGCCAAAGGGTTTCCCGGGCCATGAGGCATACACAGGCAGGGGCGCAAGGCTAGTGACGAGCCGCCTGGGGGCTGCCATTGCCGCCGGGGCGATGGGCCAGGGGCGTCGACCGGGAGGGGGCTTCGGGAGGCGCTCCGGCGGCATCCCGGAAGGGCCCCCGAGGCGCCCAGAGGCGTCGCGGCGGTTCTGCTGCGCCCTTGGCTGAGGGCTCGAGGAGGGTGGCCGCCAGGGGCGAAGCCGGCACCGCGTTTTCCCGAGGTAAGGGCCCCAGGAAGGCCATACCCAGTTGTTGACTTAGCGGGTCGCTCAGGGCGAGCTCGAAGGGCTCGAGGGGCCAGCCGCCCCGGCGCTTTAGAACGTGTAGCCGCACTTCTTGGGCGTTTTCTCCCGCTTCCAGGCGCAGGCGTAGCTCCGCCGGGGAGGCCTCCTGGGCCGCGGCTTCCGGGCGGAACAGAAAGGCCAGGGTACCCCCGCTGCGGGCGGCTAGCTGGAGGCGCCGCAGCACCTGGGGGGTGACGTGGCGGGGATCGAGCCAGCCCAGAAGGGCGCTGCAGGTGCCCGATTTCAGCGCCTGCTCCATGGCCCACAGCTGTTCCTGCGGCGTTTTGGGGTGAATCAGGAGCAGCCGATCGAGGCGAAGCCCCGCCGCTTCCAGTGCCGGCGCGGAGAGCAGATGGGGCGGTGCCACCCAGGCCACCCAGCGATCCTCGTTTTGCGTGAGGGTTTTCAGGGTGGGGAGGAGGGTGCGCAGTTCACCGATGCCCTGCTGATCGCTTAAGAGCTCAATGAGCCCATCCTGGGGCCAGCCGGCCTGCTCCAGGGCGCCATCGAGGGTGGTAAAGCCCGTGCTGAGCCCTGACCGGGAGAAATCCCGCTGCGCCGTGGCGCGCCACAGGTGAGGGTGTTGGAGGAGCTGGTCGAGGGACGCGTTCATGGTTGGGCCTCATCAATCATGGCTTGGAGGGAAATACTGTATAAACAAACAGTATTAGGTCAAGCCCTTTTTTTATCCCCTTGCGCCTGAGCCTCGGGAGGGCTTGATCTCTGGGAAGGGGGGGCGTATTTCTGAAGCCGGGGATCGCTAAGCGAGCGCTAGGCCTGGGCCGGCGCGCTGACGATGTCATCGTCAATGGAGTGGAGAAATAGCACTATGAATACGGAAGTCAGTCGAAGAGCCTTTATGGCCACCCTGGCCGGGGCTGCAGCCGTAGCCACGGCCTTGCCGCAGCGCAGCTGGGCTGCGGCCCCCATGTTGTATGGGCCGAGCGCGAGCGTTGTGAAGCTCAATGCCAATGAAAATCCCTACGGCCCTTCGCCGAAGGCCCTCGAGGCCATTGCGAAATCCGCAGCGGAAGGCGGTGCTTATTACCCGGGGAAGGTGAACCGCGCCCTGGCGGAGATGATCGCCGAGCGCCACGGCCTCACGGCGGATCACGTCGTGCTGACCTCCGGTTCCATGGAATGCCTGTTTGCGGCCGCCGCGGCCTTTACCAAGTACGGCCGCATCGTGGCACCGGGGCTCACCTTCGGGCCCCACCTCACCGTCGCCGAGCGCATGGGCGGAGAAGTGCTTCGGGTACCCCTGACGGGGGAAATGGACCAGGACCTCGAGCGCATGGCTGCGGTCACGGACAGCATGACTAGCCTGGTTTACGTCTGTAATCCCAACAACCCCACGGGGCTGACGGTGGAAGGGGGGCGCATGCGCGCCTTCTGCGAAGCCGTAAGCGCCCGGGCGACGGTGATGGTCGACGAGGCCTACAACGAGCTCACCGATAACCCCGATGCGACAAGCATGGTGGATCTGGTCCGGCGCGGGGAGAACGTCATCATCACCCGGACCTTCTCCAAGCTTTATGGCCTGGCCGGGCTTCGCGTGGGCTATGCCCTGGCGCCGCCCCACCTGGCGGAAATGCTGAAGCGCCACGCCATGACCTCTCCGAGCGTGGTGGGGGCCGCTGCGGCCCTGGCCAGCTACAACGATGAAGCCTTCCTGGCCTACTCGAAGAGCAAGATTGTGGAAGGGCGGCAGATGGTGGAGGCGCTCTTTGATCGCCTTGAGATCCCCCACGTGCCGTCCCAGACCAACTTTGTCTACGCCGACATTGGCCGTGATGCCGATGCCTTCCAGGCGAAGATGCGCGCCGAGAACGTGCTGATTCGCGGCGTCTACGAGCCCTATAAGACCTGGTCCCGGGTCAGCATGGGTAAGCTCGAAGATCTCGAGCGCTTTGTGCAAACCTTTGAGCGCGTTTACACCCTCGGCTAGGACGAGGCTTCGACGTCGAAGCGGGCGTTGAACCAAAGAAGGGCGGCGCAGGCCGCCCTTTTTCTTTGTAGGGCTTAGGGGCTTATGGGGGGTGGGGCGATGTTTGCACCTCGAGAGGATTGGGCGGCGCTGGCGCAGCGCTTCGCAGCGGAAGGGCGGCTTCGCTTAGAGCAGGCGCTGCCCGAGGCCCAGGCGAAGGCCTGGCATGGGCTGCTGACCCAGGCCGGCTATGCCCTCATGCTGACCCAGGGGGGCAGGGGCAGGTGCTGGCTCCGGAGGCCCTCGCGCAGCTATCCCCCGCCGCCCGGGAAGCGCTCCAGCGCGAGCTTCACGAGGCCGCGAGCCAGGGCGTGGGCTTTCTCTACGAAGGGCACCAGCTGGCGGCTTCCCAGGATCCGGCGCTCCGGGCCGTGCTTGCTGCGGTGAATGCGCCGGAAACGCTCGCCCAGGTGCGGGCGCTGACGGGCTTTCAGGACATTACCCACGCCGACGGTCAGGCCACCCGCTATCGCGGAGGCCATTTTCTCACGCGTCACCGCGATGCTATTCCCGGACAAGCCCGGCGCGTGGCCTATGTGCTCAGCCTCACGGAGCGCTGGCACCCGGACTGGGGTGGGCTTCTGCAGTTCTTTGAGGATAACGGCACCCCCCGAGATGCTTGGGTGCCGGGCTGGAACGTGCTTTCCCTCTTCGACGTGCGTCACGTGCATTCCGTGACCTACGTGGCGCCCTTTGCCGGGGCGCCACGGCTGTCCATCACCGGGTGGTTTAGGGCCAGCTAGCCCTAGCGCGGCGCTTCAAGCAGCGCATTCATCGCCTCGATATGCGCCGTGAGCGCCTCCAGGCGGGCGGCCGTACGCGCCACTTCCTGGGCCACCTGCTCGTACTCCTCTTCCTCGATGGCCTCCCGCACCGCCGGTAGGGTTTTCACCCCATAGCCCGTATAGAAGCCCGGGGCGTAGAGGAAATGGCGGAACCAGGGGCGCCGAGGCAGGCCCTCGGGGTCGGTCAGCTGGGTCTCTGCCTGCGCCAGCATGCGGTCGAGGGTGGCCCGCAGCCCTTCCGGGAGGGCCGAGGGGTCGGCGGTGAGCGCCCCGTAGCGCTTGGCCGCCTCCGCCAGCTGGGCGTGGGCGTTTCGCAGGGGCGCAAAGTTGAAGTAGGGCACGGGGCGCTGCGCTTCCGGCGGCGCAACAGCGCCTTCGGGGTCGAGGGCCAGGGCATAGCTGCCGTCCTTCAGGCGCGCAGCCCGCTGTTGCTGCGCCGTACGTTGTTTCTCCGTGGCGCCTTCAAGGTCGCTCAGGAAGCGCTCCACCGCTGCGGCAACGCTTTCAAATTCGAAGGGCAGGAGGGGCGCCTGGGCGAGGCGAAGGGTGGCCCGGCCATTGAGCTCCGCCAGGGCCACCCCATAGCGAAGGCCCGGATCGCGAAAGCGCGTGTAGTGGGCGTAGGTGTCGTAAAGAGTGTGGTAGCTGCCGCTCGGCCCTTCGCCCCCGAAGCTTGTATTCAAGGACGCGATGCCCAGGTGCTGGAGGAAGGGCGAGTAGTCCGAGCCCGAGCCCAGGGGCGCGATGGGCAGCTCCGGGGCCTTAGCCTCTTGCTGGTCGCCCTTGTCCGCGCTCAGCCGAAGCTTGGCCCGGAGCCGGTCCGTGACGGGCACCTGAAGGATCGGGTCAGCGGTGGCTTCGGCCACTTCGTTCATGAGGCGCTGGAGGCTATGGCTGCCCCCGAGGCTGACGAAGCCCCGGCTGTTGCCGTCCGTATTGAGGTAGGCTACGAGGTGCTCCCGAAGGGCCTCGGCGTGATCCTCCACCCATTCCGTGGAGCCAATGAGGCCCTGCTCCTCCGCATCCCAGGCGGCGTACATGACCGTGCGATCCAGGCGGTATCCCTCGGCCGCTAGCGCCCCAAGGGCCTTGGCCTCCGCCAGCATGGCCACGAGCCCCGAGATCGGGTCCGCGGCGCCGTGGTTCCAGCCATCGTGGTGATTCCCCCGGAGGATCCACTGCTCCGGAAGGCGCGCGCCGGGGAGGCGCGCAATGACGTTATAGGCGGGTACGGTTTTGTAGTCGAAGTCGAGGGTCAGGCGGACCCGAGCGGGCCCCGGGCCAAGGTGATAGGCAAAGGGCAGCTGGCCGAACCAGCTCGTCGGGGCGACCTCGCCCCCAAGGGCCTTCAGGAGGGGCGTCGCATCGGCGTAGGACAGGGGGAGGACGGGAATGGGGGTGAGCGTTTCCACTTCCTCTAGGGGGAGGCGCGGCGTACCGTCCTTCGCGCCCGCATAGGGGGTCAGGATATCCCCCGGGCGCAGGGGGAGGTCCATGACCGAGCCGCGCTGCACCCCCGTTTCGTGCTTGAAGGGGCCTCGGGGGTAGGGATCCCCCTGCCCGTAGCCGTCGTCCGCAGGATCGGAATAGATGAGCGCGCCGATGGCGCCTTTTTCCGCAGCAAGCTTCGGCTTGATGCCGCGCCAGGAGCGGCCGTACTTCGCCAGGACGATTTTGCCTTTCACGTCGATGCCGCGCCGAGCCAGGGCTTCGTAATCCTCCTTTAGGCCGTAATTCACAAAGACCAGCTCCGCCTCCACGTCGCCCGCGGCGGAGAAGGCGTGATAGGGCGGCAAGAGCCCTTCCGGGGCCTGGGTGGAGGGGTCTTCCGCGAGCCCCGCTTCCGTCAACGCCGCTTCCCAGGCTTCCGGAGCCGTGAGGGCGACCCGGCGCACGGTGGGGAAGGGCACGCTTACGTCATAGCGCACGACTTCCGTTTCATAGCCCCAGCTTTCGAATTGTTCCTTCATCCACTGGACGTTCCGGGCTCCGGCAGCGGAGCCCACGTGATGAGGCTCGGCGGTGAGGGTCTTCAGCCACTGATCCTGATCGCTGGCACTGAGGGCGGCGCTGAAGCGGGCCTCGAGGGCGTGCTGCTCGGCGCTGCGTTCGGGGCCAAAACCCAGAAGGGGGGGTTCGCTCGCCCGAAGAAGCGGGGTGCTGACAAGGGCCAGCGCGGCCAAGGCGGGGGTTAGAAATCGCAGGGTCATGGCGAAAGTCTCCTCGTGCGTAAGGCCTAGGAGTGTGACCCAGCGAAGGCGCGGCGGCAAAAAAAAACGGCGCCTTGCGGCGCCGTCTAAAGGGGGCAGGTTAGGGGCCTGCCCGATGGGCCGGGAATCGGCCCGGGGAGGAACCTTAGAACTGGTTCATGGTGTTGGCGGCGCCCCCGGCGAGGAGGGCCTTTTCCCCAAGGAAGTATTCCTTGTGGTCGTCGCCAATGTTGGAGCCGGCGAGATCCTGGTGCTTCACCGCGGCGAGGTCACGGCGTAGTTCGGCGCGCTGCACCCCAAGCACGTAGGCCAGCATGCCGTCGTTACCGAAGTAGCCTTCCGAGAGGCTGTCGGTGGACAGGGCCGCCGTGTGGTAGGTGGGCAGGGTGATGAGGTGATGGAAGATGCCCGCTTCCCGCGCCGCATCAGCCTGGAAGGACTGGATCTGGCGATCCGCTTCCTGGCCCAGGGGCGTGGCGTCGAAGCTCACGTCCATAAGGCCCTTCTCGTCCGTGGCCGGATCGGGATAGGCGGACACGTCCTGACCTTCCGCCTTCCAGGTCTCGTAGACGTGCTGGCGGAACTTCAGGGTCCAGTTGAAGGACGGCGAGTTGTTGTAAACCAGCTTCGCTTCCGGACGCTTCTCGCGGATCTTGTTCACCATTTCGGCGATCTGACCCACGTGGGGCTTTTCCGTTTCGATCCAGAGAAGGTCGGCGCCGTGCTCAAGGCTGGTGACGCAGTCCAGCACCACCCGGTCGATGCCCGTATCTTCCCGGAAGGCATAGAGACCGTTGTCCAGGCGCTTGGGGCGAACGAGCTTGCCGTCTTGCTGAATCGTGATGTCACCCTGGCGCAGCTCGGAAAGGTCCTTGACCTCTTCCACTTCGAGGAAGCTGCAGTATTGGTCGCCGAGGTCCCCGGCGGTGAGGGAGACGGGAACCTTCTGGGTGAGGCCAGCCCCGAGGGAGTCGGTGCGGGCCACGATGATCCCCTCGGGGATGCCCAGCTCCAGAAACGCGTAGCGCACGGCGTTGATCTTGGAGATGAAGTCTTCGTGGGGCACGGTGACCTTGCCGGCCTGGTGCCCACACTGCTTGGCATCGGATACCTGGTTTTCGATCTGAATAGCGCAGGCGCCCGCCTCGATCATCTTCTTAGCGAGGAGGTAGGTCGCTTCTTCGTTACCGAAGCCCGCGTCGATGTCGGCAATGATCGGCACCACGTGGGTCTCGTAGTTGTCGATTTGCTCCACGAGGGCCGTGGTGTCCTGGCCAGCGGCCCGGGCCTCGTCGAGGGCCGTGAACATATGGCGCAGCTCGCGGGCATCGGCCTGCTTGAGGAAGGTGTAAATCTCTTCGATGAGCTCCGGCACGGTGGTCTTCTCGTGCATGGACTGATCGGGGAGGGGACCGAACTTCGAGCGGAGCGCCGCAACCATCCAGCCAGAGAGATAGATGTAGCGACGGTCCGTGGAGCCGTGACGCTTCTTCACGGACATCATGGTCTGCTGGGCGATGAAACCGTGCCAAGCGCCCAGGGACTGGGTGTACTTGCTGGTGTCGGCGTCATAGGCCGCCATATCCCGGCGCATGATGCCGGCGGTGTACTTAGCGATATCCAGGCCCGTGTGGAACCGGTTCTGCTGGCGCATGCGCACCACATACTCGGGGTTGATGGCACCCCATTCCGCTTTGCCCTTGAGGCTTTCGCGGACGGCTTCGATTTCGTTTAGGTAGTTCGACATGGCAAGCTCCCGTGGATGAGCAGCGATAGAAGAGGAAGCACTCTGGCTAGGCCCCCGGGGAGGGAGGGGGAGGGTTGGAGACCTAGAGAGTGCTTCCGCTTCCACCGCTATCAGCTGACGGCGCGCACCCTACCAGCCTGAGTTGCTAAAGAGTATGGAAAGAGAGACAACTAATACATTCCTTTTATTCATCAATTGGCTGATCCCATTCCTGCTGCTGACCCTGGCCCCCGGGGCGCACAGCGCGGCGGTGATTGATTCCGATGCCGCGTTGGCGGCGCTGCTCGAATCGGGGGCCTTCGGGCCGGTCATGGAGGACCCGAAGGGCCATCGCGTGCAGGTCCTTTACGCGCCTCTTTCCCGGGATTCCACTGGTGCCGTATCTATTAGGAAGTACCGCTATCGCGTTGATCAAGATGAATATTTTTATCCGGCGTCTACGGTAAAGCTTCCTTTGGCGGCCCTGGCTCTGGAGCGCCTGGGTACGCTGCCTGGCGCGGACCGGACGGCCGTGCTTCTAACCGGGGCGGCTACTGTCGAGCAAAGCGCCGTGAGCTATGACGCCTTTGGGGATGGCGCCCTCCCGACGGTCGCGCGCTACATCGAGAAGATTGCCCTGGTTAGCGATAACGATGCCTACAACCGCCTTTACGAGTGGCTTGGCCCGGAGGCCGTGGAAGCGCGCATGGCTGCGCTGGGCCATGAGGGGGTACGCATTCGTCATCGCTTATCCGTTTCCCTGTCCCCGGAGGCGATGCAGCGCTTAAATCCCGTGCGCCTGCTGGCGCCAGGGGCGCGGCAATGGACTTGGGGAGCGCGCCAGGCCCAACCCTCGCCTCCGGGGCCTGCGCTGCTCCTCGGGCAAGGGGAGCAGCTTGGGGGGCAGCTCGTCCCTGGCCCGAAGGCCTTTGATGAAAAGAATGCCTTTCCCCTGGAGGCGCAGCTGACCTTCCTCCAGAGCCTTTACCTGCCGGAAACGGTGCCCCCGAGGCAGCGCCTGGCGCTCCCCGAAGCCGATCGGCGCTGGTTTCTGGAACGCTTTGGGCAGCTTGCGCCGCGCAGCGGCTACGAAGCCTACGCGGCCTTACCCGAGGGCTACGTGAAGTTCCTGGCTTTCGGGGGGCGGGCGCCGACGCTCCCCGAGGACCTGGTGATTTTCAATAAGGTGGGGGATGCCTACGGTTTTCTCACGGACGTGGCCTATTTCGTGGAGCGAAGTACGCAAACGGAGTTCCTCCTCGCCGCAACGGTCTATGTGAACGCCAACGGCATCTTTAACGACGATCGCTACGAATACGAAACCCTGGGCTTTCCTTTCCTTGAGGCACTGGGCCAGCAGCTCCTTGAGGATGCTCGGCGCCGGCCCCGGGAGCGCCTCGCCCCGGCGGACTTTGAGCGCCTCATCCCCTGGCCCCCCTAAGCCTTGTGCATCCTTGGAAAGACTGTTAATAAAAACAGCCTGTGAATCTGTACAAGGTGCGCCGTGGCGCTTTCTGCCCCCTCTCCGGTGCCCTCCGGGCTTGGCGATTTCTATCGTGAGCACCTGCTTGAGCTTGTGCGCTGGGTGGATAGCTGGGCCCCGGAGCTATGCCCGGCGGATCTTCGGGCCTACGTCCGGGCCTTTGAGCGCCTTCCCCTAACGGCGCAGCGTCTCTGGGCGCGCCTGCTGCTGCGCAAGGGGCCTCGCTTTATCGTTTCAGACCTCGCCTACGAGGAGGTTGGCGATCCCGCCGGCCCGGTCCTTGCGCTGGTGCTTGGGGGCTTTCTGTCCCTTGAGCAGGAGGTGCCTGCACGCCTCGCGATGCTGCCCCGGGCAACCCTTTTGACGCTCTGCGACGCCCTGAGCCTGCCCCGGCCTCGGGATCAGCGCCGGCCGGCCCTAGAGGCGACCCTGGCGGCTGCGGCCCCGGCGCTCCGGGCACGGAGCCTGCTGCCCCTCACGGTCCGCCGGGAGCAATCCCGAACGCACGCGCGCCTTGCCTTTGCCTTCTTCGGAGAGACGGAAGGGGACCTCAGCACCCTGGTGCTTTCCGCCCTTCAACGCCTGCGCTTTGCCCAGGGGCCGAGGGGGGCGCCCTGGCCCTCCCGGGCGGCTTTCGAAGCGGCGTTTGCACTCCACGAGGCGGCCGATGGCACTTGGTCTCCGGCGCTTCGCATGCCCGAGGCGGCGGGGCTGCGTCGGCGGCTCTTTTGCGCCCTGGCCTGGCCGGGCCTGCGGCCCCGGGATGAAGCGCGCCGGGGCCGAGGGCTTTGGCGCCTGGCGCGCCATGCCCGCGCGGCGGGGGAGGGGGCCTTTGCTCTTCGCGTGCTGGGCGCCCTGCCGAAGGCGGTGGAAGGGCTGTCGAGTCTTCGCTGGCTCCATGAAACTGGGGCGAGGGAACAGGAGGCCTGGCGCCTAGCTGCCCTCGACGGGACCCTGGGAGGGGAGGTCGCCCGCTATGACTACGGCCGCGGTCGCTGTCGCCCAGCGCCAAAGCTGCCGACGATGCGCGCGCGCCTAGTCCTGCCCCCGGGGCGCCAGTCGGGGCGGGTGGAAGGGGCCGCTTTGCGCCACCTCGGCGCCTTCCGGGGTTGGCACTGGGAGAACCGCTTCCCCGCCTGGGTGCTATACCTAAGCGCCGCGGATTTGATCTTTGCCCCGAGCCCCGGGGCCTTTACCCATCCCCAGCAAACGGCGCCCCACGATCTCTTCACGGAGGCCTTTTATCCGGCGCGGGCCGAGGCCCTCGAGGCACGGTGCGCTGCCCTGGCCTCCGGAGCCTTTGGCCTCGGTGCCGCCCAGGGCCTCTGGCACCGCTTTGGCGGCTGCGCCAACGCCCTGGTGCCCCGCCAATTGCCCAGCTCCGCCCTGTGGCTGGCCCTGGGGGCCCTGGCCCAAGCCCCGGAGCGCTGGGCGGCCCTGGTGGCCTGGCTGCTCCGGGCACCCCTGCGCTGTCGCCGGGGCTTCCCCGATCTCACCCTGCTCTCCAAAGGCGGTGAGCTGAGCTTCGTCGAGGTTAAGGGACCGGGGGATCAGCTCCGTCCGGAGCAGCGGGAATGGCTAACCCTCCTGCCGCGCTGGGGCTTTCCAGCCACCTGCTTCGCCCTGGAGGCGGCCCCCGATGTTGGCTAGGCAGCTTTCCGTAGGCCATCTGGTCCAAACCCTTTACCGCCAGGGGGGCCTTTTTGATCGCCGGTCCCTACCTCTGGCGCCCCTTGAAGGGCTTCGGGCCCAGCAGCGCTACCAGGCCCGTAAGGGGCCCGACTACGAGAGGGAAGTGCGCCTCCAGGGCACCTTTACCCAGGAGGAGCTCGAGCTGCGCCTTGGGGGCCGAGCCGATGGGGTGGTCCGGAGCGCTGACGGCTGGATGGTGGAAGAGATCAAAAGCTACGCCGGCACGCTTGGGGAAGCGCAGGAGGATCTCGAGCTTCACCGGGCTCAGCTGCGCTGCTACGGCGCGCTCCTGGCCCGGCAGGCGCCGGAGTGCCCGGAGACCCTTTCCCTTTGCCTCACCTACGTGCAGGCCAGTTCCGGAGCGACGACGGAGGTGCGCTGGGAGGCGCCCACGGCCGCCCTCGAGACCTTTCTTCAGCAAAGCCTAAGGGCTTACGGGGCCGCCCTCGCCGGGGAGGGGGCGCGCCTCCGGGCCCGAAATGAGGCGTTGGCGGCGCTGCCCTTTCCCTTGCCCGTGCCCCGGGCCGGGCAGCTGGCCCTGGCCCGGGCGGCCTTTCGGGCCTGTCGGCGCGGGGAGGGGCTCCTAGCGGAAGCCCCCACGGGCTTGGGGAAAACCCTCGGGGTGCTCTTTGGTGCCCTAAAGGCGCTCCCAGAGGCTCGGCAGGAGCGGCTCTGGATCATGACGCCGCGGCGCACCCAGCGCGGGGCCTTTCTCCGAACGCTGAAGGAGACGCTCCCCCCGGCGCTGGCCCTGCGAGTGGTCGAGCTGCCCGCGGAAAGCACCCTGTGCCTGGCCGCCGATGGGGTCTGCAGCGGGCCCGCCTGTCCCCATGGCCAGGATTTCTATGGGCGGAGCCGCCCCGTGCTCCAGACCCTTCGGGCGCCCCGGCGAGGCGATCGCAATGCGCTTTTCACGACCGCGGTACTTCGCCGACTCGGGCGTCGCCACGGCCTTTGCCCAGTGGCCCTTGCGCAGCGCCTGGCCCGGGATGGGGATGTGCTGCTGAGTGACGTGAATTTTGCCTTCGATCCGCTGCAGCGAAAGCCAGCGCTGCTGTCCCCGGGGGAGGGGGGCGCCATGCTGCTGCTCGACGAGGCCCATCAGCTTCATACCCGCGTGCGGGGCATGTATCGCCAGACGCTGGATGCGGGAGCCCTACGGAGGGCCCTCGCGGAGGCCCCGGCAGGGCCCTGGCAAGGGCCCCTGAAGGCCCTTGGCGTCCACCTCGAGCGCCTCCCGAACGCTCAGAAAGGCGGGGGCTCAGGGTCGTCGGGCGGGGCCCTTGCGGCGCGGCTCGAGCGGGCCCTGCACAGCTTGCGCGAGCTGCCTTTTGCCTCACCTTTGCGTCCTTTGCGCGGCGAACTGCTGCGTTTTCATCGCCTGCAGCAGCTGGACGATGCACACCCCGGCGCTTTTTGGGAGGCGGCGGCCCCGGGCACGCTCACCCTGGCGCTCCTGTCTCCGGCGCCGGTGCTGAAAACCCTTTGGCCCGCGACTCCGGCGCGCCTGCTCTTCTCCGCGACCCTGGCGCCCCTGGCCAGCGAGGGGGAGGCCCTGGGCCTTCCCGAAACCCCCACGCTGCGCCTTCCAAGCCCCTTTCCCCGGGAGCGCCAGCTCAGGCTTTTGCTTTCCGATTTTGATCTCCGGGCCCGGCACCGGGAGCAGGCCCTGCCCGCCCTTGTGACCTTTCTGACGGCCTGGGCGGGGCAGACGGGAGGTCATCACCTGGTGGTGGTGCCTGCCTTTGCCTGGCTTGAACGGCTAGCGGAGGCCCTTCGGGCCGCGGCGCCAGAGCGCCTAGGCCCGGTGCAGCGCCGAAGCCTGAGCGAGGCGGAGCAGGATGCCTTCCTTGCGGAGCTGGCTGCGCCGCCCCGGCCGGCGGGCAGCCCCGGGGCGGGCCGCCTCGCCCTGATCGTGGCCGGGGGGCGCTTTTCCGAAGGCATGGATCTTCCTCCTGGGGCCCTGGCCAGCGTGCTCATTCTGGGCTTACCCCTGCCGGCTCCCGACGAGGAGCAGGAGGCGCTGGCGGCGCAGGCAACGGAGGGGCGCTTTCGGAGCTATGAGGCACGGGCCCTGCGCAGTGCGCTTCAGAGCGCCGGGCGATTAATACGACGTATCGCCGATCGTGGCGTGGTGGCCTTCGTGGACCGACGTTTTGCAGCCCCAGCCCTGGCACCCCTATGGCCCGGGGAGACGCCGCCCCGGCGCTGCCATCGGGCTGAGGCCCTCGCCGAATGTGAAGCCTTTTGGCGCGGGGACCTAAAGGGTTTTGCTGATGAGGCGCAGCGCGGCGGCGAGGAGCAGCACGGCGAAGGCCCGGCGCAGGGCCAGGGCCGGGACGCGATGAGCCAGGCGGACCCCCTGGGGCGCGGAGATCATGGCGCCGACGGCGAGGGCCGCCACCGCCGGCAGGTAGAGTGCGCCTAGGGTGCCGGGAAGGGGCACGGACGGCAGCACGGCGTAGCCCAGGGCCCCGGCGAGGGCCACGGGGACGCCAAGAGCGCTAGATTGGGCCGCGGCCCGCACGGGGCTGACGTTAAAGAAAATCAGCGTAGGCACGATGATGTTGCCCCCGGCGATGCCCGCCAGCCCGGAAAGCAGGCCGGATCCTAGGGCGAGGGCCGTAGTGCCCGCCGCCTCCGGGTGCCTCCGCTGCGCCGGGGGTTGCCAGCGGGTCAGAAAAATCAGGGCGATGGCCGCGAGGAACACGCCGAGGAAGCGGGTTAGGGCGATCTCTGGAAGCAAGCTGGCCAGCGTACCGGCGCCGAGGCCCCCAAGCATCAGCCCTGGGGTCCAGCGCCGGAGCAGGGGCCACTCCAGGGCGCCCCGGCGCCACTGGGCCCGGCCGGCGGCGAGGCTGGTGAAAACCATGGCGCCAAGGCCCGTGGCCACGGCCTCCCGAATGCCCAGGGGGAGGGCGAAGGCGTCGAAGATCAGCACCAGGGACGGTACGATGACCACGCCGCCACCGATCCCGAGCAGCCCGCCAAGAAAGCCCGTGCCGAGCCCAAGGGCGAAGCAGAGGGGGAGAAAATTGCCCAGGGGCATCACATCAGGCATGCGGCCTCGGTCTGTTTCGGTGAAAAAAGAGCGCAAGCATACGATAGGGGAGAAGCGCATGGGGCTTTACGACGCATTGTGGCGCGCCGCCGAGCAGCGGCCAGAGCAGCGGGCCTTCTCCGGCCCGGGCCTGGGCGCCGAGGGCGTCAGCTATGGCGCCCTTCACGCGCGGGCCGGACGCTGGGCCGCGGGGCTCCAAGCGCTAGGCGTGGGCCCCGGGGATCGGGTCCTGGTGCAGGCGGAGAAATCCGTGGAGGTGGTGGTTCTATACCTGGCGACGCTTCGCGCGGGCGCCTGCTATGTGCCGCTCAATACCGCCTACACGGCGACCGAATTGGCCTATTTTTTCGCCGACGCAGCACCGACGGTGGCGGTGCTGCCCGCGCCGGAGGCGCTAGCAGCGCACGCCGACGGCTGTCGTTGCCTCACCCTCGAGGCTCTGGCCGCGCAGCTCGATGCGGAAGGGGAGGCCCTCGCGCCCGTGCCCCGAAGCGCCGAAGACCTCGCGGCCATTCTTTACACCTCGGGCACGACGGGACGGTCCAAGGGGGCCATGCTGAGCCACGGTAATCTACTGTCCAATGCCCAGGCCCTTCGATCCCTTTGGGGCTGGCAGGCCGATGACGTGCTCGTGCACAGCCTGCCCATCTATCACGTCCACGGCCTGTTTGTGGCCCTGCACTGCGCCATGCTCGAGCCCTCGGAGGTGCGCTTTCTGCCGCGCTTCAGCCCCGAGGCGGTGCTCGAGGCCCTGCCCGGGGCTTCGGTATTCATGGGCGTGCCCACCCATTACGTACGGCTTCTCGATGCGCCGGGGCTCACCGCCGAG
>JAUILI010000136.1 GCA_030433075.1 Gammaproteobacteria bacterium
TGGGCGGATCTGGCAACCCTGGCGACCCGCCTGAAACCCCTTTTAACGGAAATCGGTCGGACCTACGCCCCGGTGCTCCTTGCCAATGCCGCTGCCCTCCAGGGCGGCGCAGCCGAGCTTGAAACCGCGATCGACGGACAGCGGTGGGTTCAGCCGCCCTTCCCTTACCAGGGACGGTGCCTCCAGGCCCTTCGGGCCCGCTACGGCCAGCTTGCAGCGGAGGACCGGGCGGCCGTGGACGACCTGCTGACCGGAACGGGCTGCGAAGCCCTTTTCGCCTAGGAGCGCTGCGCCATGAAAGGCACTTATCGTCTACTCGTCGCGGTGGGGCTCCTCGGTGCCCTGGGCCTCGGGCTATTTCAGCTTCCGGCGGTGCAAGATGGGCTCTTCCGCCGCGCCGTCAGCGGGGTCATGACCGCACCCGCGGCGCCCTTCGAGGGGCTTCAGGTGGTGGTGTGCGGCAGCGCCTCGCCCCTAGGAAACAGTCCGAATCACGCCCAGGCCTGCCTCGCCGTGCTGACCCCGGAGCACTTCTTTCTCTTCGACGTGGGCGCCCGGGCCCCCCTGCGAATTGCCCAGGCACGCCTCCCCCTGGGGCGCCTCGATGGCGTCTTCCTCACCCATTTTCACTCCGACCACATCGCGGGCTTACCTGACGTAAACCTGGCGTCCTGGGTACAGGGCCGGCCCACGCCCCTCATGATCTACGGCCCCGAGGGCGTAGCGACGGTGGTGGAGGGCTTCAATGCTGCCTACGCCTTGGATCGGGGCTATCGCGTGGCCCACCACGGGGCAGACACCCTCCCCCCGGCCCTCGGCCCCATGGCTGCGACGGTGCTTGAGGAAACGGGGGTCGTTTGGGCCGACGAGACCCTCACTATCCGCGCCGTTCGGGTAGACCATGACCCCGCAAGCCCTGCCCTGGGCTACCGCATCGACTATGGCGGCCGGAGCGTTGTCATCTCCGGGGACAGCAATGCGAGCGACGGACTCTTTACCCTGGCCGAGGACGCCGACCTGCTCTTCCACGACGCCCTCTCCCGGACCCTCCTGGACCCCATGATCGCCCAAGCCAAGGCCGCGGGGCTGGATCCCCTGCCGAAGATCATGACGGACGTGATCGACTACCACGCAGACGTTCAAAGCCTCCTCGCGCCAGCAAAGGCCGCCCGGGTGGGGCAACTCGTCCTCTACCACCTTGTGCCCGTGCCCCCGAACAGCCTTGCGGAACGGCTCTTCCGCCGAGGCCTTCCCCAGGCGGTCATCCTCGCCCAGGACCTCCAACGCTTTGACCTTCCCCGCGGCCAGAAGGACATCCTGATTCATGCACCCTAAAACCTGGCTGCGCTCGAAATTCATGATGCTCATGAGCGGGGAGCGCTTCGCTGCCCGGCGTCAACGTCAGGGACGGCGCCACCGAGGGGCCGAGGGCCCGGTGGTCCACTACTTTCACCAGGTGGACGATCCCTACAGTCACCTTGCGGTGCAAAAGCTCGATGCACTGGCGCGCCGCTACGCCGTGACTTTCCTGCCTCATTTGGTTTCCGCCCCGACCGCAGGCTTCAAGGGGGATGCTCAGGACTACGAGCCTTGGGCCTTACACGACGCCCAAGCCATTGCCGACGGTTATGGGGTGACCTTTGCGCCTACCGTGCCTGCACCGAGCTCTGAGGCCCGAGCAGCGGCCGAGGCCCAGCTCGCGCCCCTGCTCTCCCAGGGAAGCTTTGCCGCAGAAGCCCTGCGCTTGGGGACCGTCTTGTGGGCCGGAGAGGCGGTAAGCCCGCCGAAAAGCGAGGTTGGGGCCAAGGCCGTCGCCGAGGGCACGGCCCTTCGCGATCGGCTCGGTCACTACCAGGGCGCCATGTTCTATTTTGAAGGGGAATGGTACTGGGGCCTCGATCGCCTTCGCGTTCTCGAGGCGCGGCTAGCCGCGGAGGGCCTCGACCGGGAAGGGGGCGCGCCCCTCGTGCCCGAGCCCCCAGCACCACCCTGCGCAAACGCCAGCGCCGTCACCCTCGAGTATTTTCCGTCCCTGCGCAGCCCTTACACGGCCATCGGCCATGCCCGGGTGTGCGCGCTGCTCGAGCGCACCGGCGTAACCCTTTCCCTCCGCCCCGTCATGCCCATGATGATGCGGGGCGTGCCCAATCCCCTGCCCAAGCAGCGCTACATCATCACCGACGCGGCGCGGGAGGGACGCTGGTATGGCACGCCCCTTCACCGCATCGTCGACCCCTTTGGCGAGCCCGTCACTCGGGCCTTCGCCCTCTTCCCCGGCGCTGAGGCCCTTGGCCGGGGCCTTCCCTTTGTCACGGCTTACCTCCGGGGCGCCTGGATGGCAGGCATCGACATCACTCAAGAGAAGGGCCTTCAGTGGGTGGCTGCGGAAGCGGGACTGCACTGGGATGCCCTTACCGCCGAGGCGAAGCATCACGATTGGGAAGCCGTGCTTGAGGACAATCTGCGGGCGCTTAAGGGCGAGCAGCTTTGGGGCGTTCCCAGCTTCCGCGTCAGCGGGGGCACCCTCCCCGGCGCCTATGCCTGCTGGGGACAGGATAGACTGTGGCGCGTGGAAAGGGAGATCGCGAGGCGCGCCCCATGAGTCAGCAGGAAATAACCGACCACCGAAAAGCCCGGGGCGCCCTCACGCGCCGGGCGCTCATGCGGGCAGCGGAGCGCCTCATGGCGACCCGGGGGCTGGGGAACGTCACCATTCGGCAAATCGTCGCCGCAGCAAAGCAGAAGAACGAATCGGCCCTTCAATACCACTTCAAAAGCCTACGGGGCCTTATCGAAGCCATCCACGAAGAACGCTCTGCGCAGGTACGGCAGCGACGCGAGGAAGCGCTGGCGGCGGTGCTCGCGAGGGAGTCGAACCCTAAGCTCGCGACCCTGGCAACGCTCATGGTGGAGCCCACCTTCCGCATGGCCCAGGAAAACCCGGGCTTTCGTCGTTACATCAGGGCTTTCAGCCTCGAGCTTGCCCTCGAGGAAGGTTCCGCGCTCAGCCTCGTGCAGCGCCACGGCGGCGGGGGAGAAGGAGGCAAGGCGCTCGGCCAACGGCTCCGGGCTGCCCTACCCCACCTCGACGAAGCCCGCTATCGCCAGCGCATGGAAATGGCCGTGGTGTTTTGCGCCGCCGCTATCGCTCGCCACGCCCGCCAGCCCAAGGCTTTCCAGGGACCGGCCGCCGAGGCCTACCTGGCGACGCTCATCGAGAGCCTTACAGGCCTGCTCAGCGCGCCCTAGTTATGCCAGTAGACGTAGGTATCCTCCGGGCTTCGTGCCTGGCGGAGATGCTTATCAACGTTGATTGGTGTCACCATGCCCGAGTCCCATAGGGGCGGCACCATCTCCGCGTCATGCGCGGCTAAGCGCGCCTTCAGATCGGCCACCACCTCGGGATGGTTAGCGGCCAAGTTGTGCTGCTCCCCAGGATCCTGGGCCAAATCAAAGAGCCAGGTGTGCTCGATGATCGGATCGACCGCGAGCTTCCAATCCCCATGGCGCACCGTGCGATAGGCCCCAGCCCGCCAGAATAGGGTTTCGTGGGGGCGCTCGGCAGCGCGCTCCCCCCGGGCAAAGGGCAGGAGGCTTACGCCATCGATAGACCGTTCAAGCGCCGCACCGGCGGCCTCCGCAGCGGTGGCAAAAATATCGAAGTGATGCACCGGCGCCTCAAAGGTGGTGCCCTGAGGCAGGCCCGCGGGCCAGCGCACAAAGAGGGGCACGTGAATGCCGCCCTCGAAATTGGTGATCTTCCAGCCGCGATAGGGCTTATTCAGATCATCAAGGCCCACATACCCTGCGCCACCGTTGTCCGAGGTAAAGATCACCACCGTATTGTCCGCAAGCCCCTGGGCCTCTAGCGCGCCAAGCACCCGCCCCACTTCCCGATCCAGCGCGCGGATCATGGCGGCGTAAACGCGCTCGGTGTGATCCGCGATGTGGGCAAGGGCGTCATAGTCCTTCTGGAGCGCTTGGAGTGGCGTGTGCGGCGCCCAATAGGCAAGGTAGAGAAAGAAGGGACGATCGCGATTGTTCTCAATGACCTTCACCGCCTCATCGGTGTAGTACTCCGTGAGGTAACCCCGCGGCCGGAAGGCCGGCCCCCCGTTGTAGCTGGCGGCATACTTCATCCCCGCCCAGAGGAATTTATCGATGGGGTCGTAGTCGAGCTTGGCGTTCACGATGGCAGGGTCTTCGGGATCGCCATGGAGGCCCGAGGCCATGAGCAGGCTCTGATCAAAGCCCTGATCCTGAGGGGCGCTGCCGTTCTCCCGACCCAGATGCCACTTCCCAATGTGCGCCGTGTAATAGCCCGCCGCCTGCAGCACCTCCGCCAAGCTTTCTTCCTCCGTGGGAAGGCCCATTTCTTCGTAGCGGATATCCCGGGACACCTCGGGCCAGTAGGCAGGCGGATTGCTGTCCCCCATCATCATCTTTAAGGCCGTGCTCATGCCCGCGGGGGTTGGGGTGTACTCAAAGCCAAAGCGCGATCCATAGCGGCCCGTCATGAGCATGGCCCGGGAGGGTGCGCAGGTCCCCTGCCCCGCATAGCCGTTCACAAAGTTCACCCCCTCGGCCGCGAGGCTGTTGATATGGGGCGTAGGCACGGAGCCC
>JAUILI010000137.1 GCA_030433075.1 Gammaproteobacteria bacterium
CTGCAGGATATGTGCTTTTCGTTCGCCGGACCGCGAGCCTGCCCCTGCCATGGTCTAGCGCTCCTCGTCGCGGGTGATCAGGGTGCCGATCCCCGTATCGGTGAAAATTTCCAGCAGCACCGCATGCTCCACCCGACCGTCGATGATGTGGGCGCTGCGGACCCCATGCTGGACGGCCTCAAGGGCATGGGTGATCTTCGGAAGCATACCGCCATGGATGGTGCCATCTTCGATGAGATCGTTGACCTTCTTGGCCGTGAGCCCGGTGAGCACCTGGCCCTCGGCATCAAGGAGCCCCGGGGTATTGGTGAGCAGGATCAGCTTTTCCGCATCCACCGCTTCCGCCAGCCGGCCGGCCACCACGTCGGCGTTAATATTGTAGGAGGCCCCATCCTCTCCAATACCGATGGGCGCGATGACCGGGATGTACTCCGAGCCCACCAGCAAATCGATAACCGCGCGATCAATGTGGGCCACATCGCCGACGTGCCCCAGATCCACGGGCGCCGTGCCATCGGCCTTCGCCTTGAGCTTCATGGGCCGGGCTCGGACCAGATCCGCGTCCTTCCCCGTGAGGCCAATGGCCCGACCACCGTGGGCGTTGATGAGCCCGACGATGTCCTTGTTGATGAGCCCCCCGAGCACCATCTGCACCACGTCCATGGTGGCTTCGTTCGTGACCCGCATGCCGTCGACGAAATGGGATTCGATCTTCAGCCGCTCGAGGAGGTCGCCGATTTGCGGTCCCCCGCCGTGCACCACGATGGGGTTCATGCCCACGAGCTTCATGAGCACCACATCCCGGGCGAAGCTGGCCTGGAGCGCTTCGTCGGTCATGGCGTTGCCGCCAAACTTCACGACGATGGTTTTGTCCTGGAAGCGCCGAATGTAGGGCAGGGCCTCGGTGAGAACCTCGGCGACCGTGGTGGCATCGGATGAGGAAAGGGGCATAGGGAAACTCCCGGGGGATGCTTAGGGCCGTAGGGCTGCGGCGAAGCGGTTCAGCAGCTGTGCGCTGAGGGCCCGCTTGCTCATCTTCGGAAGCGCTTCCGCCCCGGCGGGCCCGACCACGGTGACGCAGTTGTCCGCGCTATTAAAGCCGATATCGCTACGAGATACGTCATTGGCGACCACAAAGTCGACGCCCTTCCGCACCCGCTTGCCTTCCGCGTGCGCCACCACGTTCTCCGTTTCTGCGGCGAAGGCCACGAGCACCGGGTGGGTATCCGGGCCCCGCCGTGCGCCCAGGGTGGCAATGATGTCCGGGTTGGCCACGAGGCTCAGGGTAAGTTCATCCGTGCCCTCGCGCTTGAGTTTCTGGGGCGCAACGGTGCCTGCGCGGTAGTCGGCCACGGCAGCCACGGCGATGACGAGATCCGCGGCGTCGAAGGCCGCCTCCGTGGCGGACAGCATTTCCAGGGCAGACTCCACATCAACCCGGGTGACTCCGGGGGGCGTGGGCAGGGCGACGGGCCCGGAAATGAGGGTGACCTTAGCCCCCGCTTCGGCGGCGGCTTCGGCGAGGGCGAAGCCCTGCTGTCCGGAGCTGCGGTTGGTCAGGTAGCGCACCGGGTCCAGGGCCTCCCGGGTGGGCCCGGCGGTAATCACGACGTGGCGCCCGGCCCAGGGGGAGGGCGCCGCGGTCGCTTGCGGTTCCGCGGCAGTATCCGCCCAGGCCGCCAGAGCGCTCACCAGGGCGTCCGGTTCGACCATGCGGCCCGGTCCCTCATCGCCGCAGGCCTGCATGCCGCTGGCGGGGCCCAGGACGGTGACGCCATCGGTTTCCAGCGTTGCCACGTTGCGCGCCGTAGCCGGAGCGCGCCACATGGCCTGATTCATGGCGGGGGCTAGAAATTTGGGACCATCAAAGGCCAGGTAGCAGGTGCTTAGAAGATCGTTGGCGTGGCCCTGGGCCAGCCGGGCGATCGCATCGGCGCTTGCCGGGGCAATGAGCATCACCTCGGCCCAGCGGGCGAGCTCGATATGGCCCATGGCCGCTTCCGCCGCCGGATCGAGGAGGGCGGTGCGCACCGGGCGCCCGGACAGCGCTTGGAGCGTCAGGGGGGTAACAAAGGCTGTAGCGGCCTCTGTCATCACTACCTGCACCTCGGCCCCGGCCCGCGTCAGCTGGCGAAGGAGATCGCAGCATTTATAGGCAGCAATGCCGCCGGTGATACCCAACAGAATACGGCGCGCAGCCAAGCTCGACATTACCCGGGGGCTCGCGGTAGCCAAAAGGGCGCAAACCATAGCATTCGCCGCTGCCCTTGGCATGACCCCGGGTAGATGTTTGCGTCAGTTGCCTTGAGCCTGGGCAAGGGCTCTGGTATAAAGCCGCGCTCTTTCTGACGCGCTGGGTGCGTCGAATCTTATTTAGCGAGAGGCAAGCCATCATGTCTCAGGTGTGCCAAGTCACCGGGAAGCGTCCGATCACGGGGAACAACGTGTCGCACGCGCACAACAAAACGCGCCGTCGGTTCTCCCCGAACCTCCACTACCATCGTTTCTGGGTGGAAAGTGAGAAGCGCTTCGTCCGCCTTCGGGTGTCCGCTAAGGGCATTCGGGTGATTGATAAGCGCGGCATCGACGTGGTGCTGGGCGAGCTCCGCGCTCGCGGCGAAAAGGTCTAAGGAGACACGCCATGCGTGACAAGATTAAGTTGGTGTCGTCCGCCGGTACGGGCCACTACTACACCACGGACAAGAACAAGAAGAACACGCCGGACAAGCTCGAGTTCAAAAAGTTCGATCCCGTGGTACGTAAGCACGTGATCTACAAGGAAGCGAAGATCAAGTAAGGATCTTCCGGAGGCGGAGATGCCCCCCGCGTTGGCACTCCGCTCGCCACCCCGGCGCTAGCCAGTGGGTGGCCGTACTTTCCTGAATTATCGCCGGCCCCCGAACCTCGTCCCCCGCTCGAAGCGTTGCGCGTTCCACCCTGGGAACGTCGCCATGGCCCACCACGGGCCACGGATCGAGGCTAGCGGTGGCATTTTCTCCATGGGCGTCGGGCAACGCGCCGCCCAGCGCCGGCGCCGTTCGAACGGTCAGGCGCAGCCGAACCACGCTCACCGTTTTCCCTAGGCGATAGCCGTAGCGAGCCTCGTGCGCCGCTTCGAAGGCTTCCCGAAGCCCGGTAAGCGTGGCCAGGGTCGGATCAAAGGGCACCTCCAGGGCATAGCCCTGCCCCGCGTACTGCAGGGCAAGGGCGCTTTCCAGGGCAGCCTGTTCGGCTTCGGCGCCGAGGGCAGCGAGGCCCTCCTCGCAGAGATGCCCGTGGGCCACCTGGGCGCGCCGAAGCCCGGCCTCGTCCAGGGCGCAGCGCAAATCCTGGCTGAGCACCCGAGCCGGAGGGCTCGCGAGCATCCCGAAGGCCGAAAGCACACCCCCATGGGCGGGGATCAAGGCGGCCTTCATGCCCAGAGCGTCGGCGAGATCGCACAGGTGGAGCCCGCCAGCCCCTCCGAAGCTCGCGAGGACGCACTGCCGCGGATCGACGCCCCGCTCCAGCGACATCACCCGCAACGCCTGGGCCATATGTTCGTTGGCCACCGCCAAAATGCCTTCCGCCGCGTGCTCCAGGGAACAGCCCAGGGCGTCCGCCAAGGGGCCCAGGGCAGCCCGGGCCGCGTCGCCCTGGAGCGATAAATGCCCGCCGAGGGCCTGGTCCGTGGGTAGGCGTCCGAGCACCACGTGGGCATCGGTGACCGTCGCCGCCGTCCCCCCTTGCCCGTAGCAGGCCGGTCCCGGGCTGGCGCCCGCGGAGGCAGGCCCCACCTGTAGGGCGCCGCCTTCGTCCAGGCTGGCAATGGAGCCCCCGCCGGCGCCAATGGTATGCACGGCCAGCATGGGGACGGCCACCGGGTAGGGGCCAATGCGGCTGTCCTGGGACAGCTGGGGTGATCCGTCGACCAGGGCCACATCGGTGGAGGTCCCTCCCATGTCAAAGCTCAGCACCGGGTTCACCGCCAGGGCCTTGGCGACGGCAGCAACGCCGGCGACGCCCCCGGCGGGGCCCGAGAGCAAAAGCTGCACCGGGTGGCTGGCGGCAAAGGTCGGCGCGAGCGTTCCGCCGTGGGAGGCCATGATGGAAAGGCGCGTCGCCCCCAGGGCTTCGCTAAGGCGCTGGAGGTAGGCGCGGACCTTCGGGCTCAGGCTCGCATTCAGCCAGGTGGCCATGCCGCGCTCATACTCCCCCGCCTCCGCAAGGATTTCGCTGCTTCGGCTGATGCACAGCGCGGGATCGACGCCGGCGGTCTCAAGCCGCGCGCGCAGCTGCGCCTCCGCGGCCGCCTCGTGGGCCGCATTCTTCCAGGAAAAGAGAAAGTTAATGGCCACGGCGGCGGGCTTTTCCGCCAGCAAGGCGTCGAGCACCGCATCCAGCGCGGCGTTATCGAGGGGCTCGAGCTCCGCGCCCTGGGCATCGAGGCGCCCGGGGGCGCCGAAGCACAAGTTCCGAGGGACCGGGGGCGGGGTGGGTACTGGGGTCAGGGTGTAGAGGTCCGGGCGCTGCTGGCGGGCGAGGGTCAGGAGATCCTCAAAGCCGGCCTGGCCCAGGTAGGCCGTGCG
>JAUILI010000138.1 GCA_030433075.1 Gammaproteobacteria bacterium
GAAAGTGGCGCACCGCCGCCTGGCCCACCACGCCGCTGGCGCCGGCGATGAGGATGCGGCGGGGCGCCGGCGGGCTCATGGCGCCTTCGCGCTCAGGGTGGCCAGGTAGGCGAGGAGATCCCGGCGTTGCTGGGCCGTGCTTACCGTGCCCGCAAGGGCCCGCATTTGCTGGCCCCGGCTATCCGAGGGGTCGAAGCCTCGGCGGCCCGCAAGGTAGTGCTCAAGCTGAGTTTCTAGATACCAATCGTTCTGCCCTGCCAGCGGTGGGGCGCCTAGGGCTTCCTGGCCCTGACCCTCGGCGCCGTGGCAGGCGGCGCAGGGGGCGTAAAGCGCTTTCCCCGCGGTTGGGTTACCCCCCGTTAGGGTGGCGTCCGGCGCCGGGGCCTCTAGGGCCGCAGCCCAGGCGGCGGCGTCCCGTACGGCCTCATCATTCGCGAGCGCGAGGGCCATGGTTCGCATGACGTCCCCGTGTTCGTCCCCCTCCGCCGTGCCCCGCCAGCCGGCCTGAAAGGCTCTTAGCTGATTTTCGATGTGCCACGCCGGCAGGCCCCCGAGGCGCGGGGCGGCGACCCCGGGATTGCCCTGGGCATTGGCGCCGTGGCAGGTGATGCAGAAGCTAAAGCGCGCATCGGCCACATCCACGGGCCCCGCCGCGGCGACGAACGGGGCGGCAAGGCTTAGGCTCAGCAGGCTCGCGATGGCCAGCCCTCGTCGAAGCCGGGCCATGGCCTTACTCCCCGGGCCGGGCAAAGACGGCTTCCACTTCCACCAGCATGCCCGGGGCCGCCAGCTGGGCGACGCCCACGGCGGAGCGGGCGGGAAGATTGCTGCGCCCGGCTTCCGGGCCGAAGACTTCGGTGTAGGCTCGCATAAAGCCTGCGAAGTCCATGCGGCCGCCGTTGGCGGGGTCCGGGACCAGGAAGACGGTCATTTTGACGATATCGTCCCAGCTAAGGCCGAGGTCCGTGAGGGAGCGCTCCAGGCCCTGGAAGACGCTGCGGGCCTGCGTTTCCGTGTCGCCCCAGAAGGCCGGGCTGAAGCGTTCCGCCGTGGGATCGGCCGGGGCCGGGGTTTGGCCGCTATGCCAAACCAGCTGCACCCCCGGGGGCACCTCGACGGCCCGGGCGATGGGGAAGTCGCTCCCTATCAGGCTGTGCTGAATGCGGTGATCGTCGGCCTGGGCCGCGAGGCCGAGGGTGAGCGCTGCGGCGGCCAGGAGGCCTTGGAGGGGGCGTAGCTGTGCCATGGGGAAATCCTCTTAGGCGTGGGTGGCGTCGCCGCGAAGCTCCGCCTGAACCCGTTCGTTGATATCGGCCATGGCAAGGTGGGCCGAGCGCATGGCGCCCTCCTGCCAGCCGGTGTGATAGGTGATCTGGTCCCCGATCAGGTAATGGCGACCGGCGGGGCGCTGAAGGCGCTTGAAGTGCTTTTCCACATCCTCTCCGGACCATTCCGCGGAGCACCCCATCATGTGATTCATGCGGTGCCAGGCGATGCTCACGCCGTTCTCGATGTACTGCTCCCAGCCCGGGTGGATCTTCGCTCCCTGCCGAAGCACCTCCCGGAAGCGCTCCTCGGGGGTCATGCTCGTGAAGTAGGCGCCGGCGCCGGGGAAGAAGGTATAGGCCGCGAGCAGGATGCCCTTTTCGCTGTGGAACCCATGATTGGGGTACCAGATTTGCGTAATGGGCTGGCTGGTCCAGCTGATGCCCCCGTAGATGCGGTCGTCTTCCCAGAAGCGCTTCGAGGCCTGAAGCCCCATCTTGAAGAGCTCCCCACGCTTCGGCTTGGCCAGGGCCTCCACATAGTCCTTCGGGAAGTTGTGGCGCAGGCCGAGAAGGAGGTGGGTGGGAATGCTATTGAGGACGTAATCGGCCTCTTCCGTTTTCCGCTCCCCGTTTTCGATGTAGCTCACCCGGACGCCCCGGTCCGTGAGCTCGACCCCCTTCACCCAGGCGTTGAGATGCACCGCATCGCCCACGTGGCGCATGAAGCCTTTGACGATATGGTCCATGCCCCCCTTGGCCGTGAGCATGGTGCCGGCCTGATCGGCGCTTTCATTGAAGTGCATGGCCCAGCGCCAGAAGCTGGCGTTCATGAGCTCGGAGAAATCGAAGGGTTCGTGATGCTCGCCGTGGAGCACGAAGCTTCCGCGCTTGTACCCGCCTCGGGAGGAGCCGGCGTAGAGGTGGCTATCGTTCAGGTCGCCAAAAGCCTTGGCCAGCTCCAGCAGGCGCTGGGTGTCGACTTCGCTGATGGGCGCATCGAGGGACGCAGCAGACACGGACTTGGCCAGCAGTTCGCTCATGAAGCCGCGGGTATCCGCGATGTACTGCCTCTGCCGCACGGGCTGGCCGCCGAAGGCGTTGTCGTCCTGGTAGTAGGCGTTGCGGTTGTCGTTGTTCCAGAGCTGCAGTTCTACCCCGAGGGCCCGGCAATAGCGCATGAGCAGCGTGTGGTCCGGGGGAATGCGCGCCGCCCCGGCGTTGAGATAGAGGTCTTCGTTGTCATCGAAGCGGCAGACTTGCTGCTGGCCAAGCTCATCGACGATGTCGCCGTGGCGGAGGGTGAGGTTACGGCCACCGGCGCGATGGGAGGATTCGAGGATTTTGCACTCGTAGCCCACCTTTCGGAGCTCGTAAGCGGCGGTAAGGCCGCCGATGCCCGCGCCAAGGATGAGCACCTTGCGCTTGGCCCCCTGGAGCGGCTGGAGTTCGGCAAGGGGCATGGCCCCGGGCGCAGCCATGAGCCCGAGGGCGCTGGCAGCGCGGTAGACCGCCGTAGACCCCCCGGCAGCCCCGACCAGCTCGAGAAAGCGTCGCCGTGAAACGGTCGCCATGGTGCAATCCTTGACCCGCTGCGATGTATCCATTGTGCCCTAGAAGGGGGCATTTGCCTTCATTTCAAGGACCAGGATTGGCTGAGCGGTGGGAACTTTCATAGTTTGCGCACTTTGCGCGGTGCTTCCGCACCAAATTAGAGCGTTAGGAGGCCTTAGCCCTTGGCGGGATCGATAAGCGCGGGGTCGATGGCGTGCCCCTTGGCCTGCTTGGCCTTGAGGTAGCGCGTATTGAAAGGAGACACGCCCACCACGTGCTGTTCCGCGTCCTCGATTCGGACTCCCGCGGCGGTGAGGTCCCTAATTTTCTTGGGATTGTTCGTCATCAGGCGGCAGGCCCGATCCCCTAGACGCCAGCGCAGGATGGCGGCGGCGTCGGAGAAATCCCGGGAATCGTCGGGCAGGCCCAGGGAACGGTTCGCCTGGTAGGTGTCTTCCCCGTCATCTTGAAGCAGATAGGTGGCGGCCTTCGCCCACAGCCCAATGCCCCGGCCTTCGTGCCCGGCCATGTACACGAGATAGCCGCCCCCTTCGCGTTCCGTCATGCGTTGGATCGCTGCCGCCAGCTGGGGGCCGCATTCGCAGCGCTGGGAGCCGAAGACATCGCCGGTCAGGCAGTTGGAATGAACCCGGACCAGGGGTGCGGTGGCCGTATCGGCGTCTCCGATTACCAGCAGGCTGTTCACGGCCATGGGCGCCGTGAGGGCGGCGAAGTCCCGAGCGGCTCCCTCTTCCCGCAGCTGATCGGCAAGGGCCTGCACCTCATGTAACTCGGTGCGGCGCACAAAGGCATACCACTGGGCCGTGGTTTCCACGCCCCCGAGGCTCAGGGGTAGGGGAATGGGGCCGAGGATTTCCAGGGCGCCGGGGCTTTGGGCGGCCCGGTCGGAGGCCGATAGAAGCCCTCCAGCGTGATCAATGCGCTGGATTTTCCCTTTGGCGAGAAGTTTCTCCCGCACCCGCGGATCGATGTAGGTAAACATGGCGGCCCCCTTCAAGGCCGCGAAGCATAGCCCCTTCGCCGGAGAAAAACGACGCGCCCCTAGCTGACCTGGCGCTCTGCGCCCTCCCAGTAGGGGGCCCGAAGCGCGGTCTTAAGGATCTTTCCGGCCCCGGACAGGGGCAGGGGCTCGCGCTGGAAGGTAATGCTCCGGGGAACCTTGAAGCCCGCAATGTGGGCTCGGCAGTGGGTGATGAGGGCCGCTTCGTCGAGGGCGTCATCCTCAAGCTCCGCGCTGGGAACGACAATGGCGTGGACCTTCTCCCCCCAATCCGCATCGGGGATTCCAATGACCGCGCACTGATCGACCGCTGGGTGCAGCATGAGCACGTTCTCAACCTCCGCGGAGTACACGTTCTCCCCGCCGGAGATGATCATGTCTTTCACCCGATCGACGATGTGGAGGAAGCCGTCCGCGTCCATGCGGCCCCCGTCCCCCGTATGGAGCCAGCCCGACGCTAAGGTTTTGGCCGTCTGCTCGGGGAGGTTCCGATAGCCCAGCATGACGTTGGGGCCCCGGGCGCAGACCTCGCCGACGGTGCCCAGGGGCACGGGCTGATCGTTTTCATCCAGCACGGCGATCTCAACCCCGGGAATGGCCTGCCCGGCGCTGGTCAGCTTGCCCGCGAAGGGCGAGGCGGGGTCCACCGTGTGGTACTCGGGCGCCAGCATGGTCAGGATCGGCGCCGCCTCCGTTTGCCCATAGGCCTGGTAGAAGCGGGTATG
>JAUILI010000038.1 GCA_030433075.1 Gammaproteobacteria bacterium
GGCAGCGCTGCCGCTCTGGTCGCTGGTGCGGGCTTGGAAGGCGGGATCGCTGGCAAAACGGCCGTAGGGCACGGGGCCGATCGCCTCTTCGAGGAAGGCATTGCCCGCGGTGCTTAGGGCGGAGAGCGTTTGGGGCGTTTCCGTCAGGGAGGCGCGCACCGCCTCCGTGATCGGATTGATATGGGCCGTGGCGCTGCCGCCGGCGTTGGGGATTTGGGGCAGGAGTGCCCTAAGCCCTGCACCGCGCAGCTCGAGGGGTGCGGCGGCGGTGCTGGGGATTCGCAGGGTGTAGGCGCCGTCGGCGCCGGTCGTGGTCCGAGTCAGTTCCGTACCGGCGGCGCTGTGGAGCGTCACGACGGTGTTTCCGAGGGCCTGGCCCTCGGCCAAGACGCCGGAGAGGGTCGCCAGGGTGGGCGCGGGGGATGGTGATGGGGTTGCGGGGGTTGTACCGGCGCCCCCGGCGCCCCCACCCCCGCAGGCAGTCAGGAAGAGGGCAAGGCAAAAGTGGGCGGCAGCGCGAAGCGGCAACATCGTCGTATGATTCCCCGGTGCGTGCGTAGCGGGCGCAGGTTAACCGTTTCCCACCATACCACCCCTGAAGGCTTCGGAGAGGCGGCCATGACGGCAGGCGGCATTGAACGCGTTCCCGTGGAAGGGCAGGGCGGTTTTCATCGCCTAAGCCTCGATGACGGCGCCGTGCTCTTTGACGCCGGGGCGCCGGCGGATTGTCTTTACCTCGTGGAGGCCGGGCGCATGGCCATGGTGGACGGCGCGAGTGGCGCGGTTTTCGGACGGCCCGGCGCTGGGGAAGCCTTTGGGGAACAGGCGATCCTTCGGGGCGGCGTGCGGGGGGCGACGGCTCGAGCCGAGGGCCCGGCGACGCTTCTAGAGATTCCTGCTGCGGGCCTGCGCCAGACCCTAGAGGGACAGAAGGCCGCGGTGCAGGCCCTTTTTCATAGCGCCATGCTCGAACTGAGCCTTTGGAATCAGGCCCGGCAGGGGGGCGTAAGCGCTGCCGAACCCTTCAAGGTACCCCTCGACCGGCTCATGCTGGGGCGAAGCCGGGCCCAGCTCCAGCACACGCTGCAGCAGGAAGGGCATGCGCTTTCCGTGCCAGAGTTTCTTCTGCTCAAGCTGGTGCTCAATCCTAAGCTCGACACCCTTGCACTCACCGGGGAAAAATCTCTCAAGCAAGCGCTGTTCTCCCATGGCCAGGCGCTTGTGCTGACCCACGGCGCGGTGATTTTTCAGGTCGGGGAGCAGCGCGTATTTGGGGGTCCGGGTACGGTGTTGGGGCTCGCCCGGGGGCTGTCGCGGCTGCCGCCCTTTGACGTCGCCCTGGGGGGCTCGGTGAACGCCCTAGCCATTCCCCTCGAGCGCTTGCTTGGGGAGCTCGGGGGGATGAATGCGGGGATACTGGCGGTGTTGCGAAGCATCATCCTCCGCACCCTCGGCGTCAGCGAGGCGCCGGCGGGGCTGGTGGCGCCCCTCGCGCCCCGACGGAACCCCTAGGCGCCGGCACTCGGCGGCTTTCCGCTCCCGTCCTCAAGCTTTTCCCGGGTCAAATCAATGATGGCCCGGGCGTACTCTTCGCTGAAATCAAAGCGGGTGCGGAGTTCCTCGAGGAGTCGCTGTTCATCTTCCGTGATGGTGCCGTCCTCTAGCGCATGGGCCACCTCGGCCTCGAAGATCGTCCGCCGGCCCTGTACCTGATTGGCGAAGGCGTTGGCCATGATCCCCGTAAGCAGGGCGACGGTGCAGACCCCCATGAGCGCCGTGCCGCCACCGATAATCTTCCCGAGGATCGATAGAGGGGAGACATCTCCGTAGCCTACGGTGGTGAGGGTGATGATAGACCACCACATGGCTTCGGGAATGGAGCCAAAGTGCTCGGGTTGGAGCGTGCGCTCGGCCAAGTGCATGAGGGTGCTGGCGATGAAGAACGCGATGAGGAACAGGTAGAGCGCCGCGGCAAAGGAACTCCGTTCCTCCCTTAGGGCCGAGAAGAGATCTTCCAGCGCCGAGTTGTAGTGGGAAATCTTAAACAGGCGAAGCATGCGCAGCACGCGAAGCCAGCGGAGATCCGCGCCGGTGGCAAAGAAGGCCACCAGGGACGGCAGGATGGCGGCTAAATCCACCAGTCCGTGAAAGCTGAAGGCGTAGCGTAGCCGTGCCTTAAGGGGCGTCCTGGCTTGCCGGCTTGCCGGTGCGGCCCACAGGCGAAGGGCGTACTCGAGGCTGAAGATCACCACGGAAAACAGCTCAAAGGCGAGAAAGTAGGGATGGTAGGTTTCGGCCAGGCGATCCACGGATTCGAGGGAGATTGCGACGAGATTGAGTACGATGAGCCCCGCAAGGAAACCATCGCAAAGCTTGCTGGCCCAGTCCCCGGCGGCGCCGCTCTTCTCCAGAATCTCGTAAATTCGCCGCTGGCGAGCGCTGACCATGGCCCGGCCTCCCTAGCTATGCTCGAGGTGGTAAACGGAGCGGGTCACGCTGAGGTAAGCCGCAAAGAGGTCACCCTCGGCAACGGCCCCGAGGAAGCGGCCGGGGCCCCCTTCCCCTGGGCTCGGCTCGCAAACGGGCACGCTTTCCCCGACGAAGTCCGTGATGGCCTCCATGGCCTCCAGCAAGCTTTGCGTGGATTCCAGCACCAGCATGTCCCGACTCATCACCGTGTATAGGGTACGTTGCGCGTCATTCGCGCCCAAGAGCTGATGAAGGTTCGCCTTGCCCGTCAGCATGCCCTCGGTGGAAAGCACGTAGCACTCCGTGACCCCGGCGTCGCCCATGGCGGTGAGCGCCTCGGCGACGGGGGTGTCGGGCGGAAGGGCCAGGTAGGCCTCCGTGACGAGCGGGCCCACGGTCTGCTCCTGGAGGGCGATGGTCTGCCGCCCCGCTTGAATGTTGATGTCCCGATCCATTAGCTGGCGATCGAAGAAGGACAGGCCGAAGAGGCGCTGGGACACGAGGGCGGCGAGGGTGACGGTCAACAGCGCTGCGACGGCGTAGGGGTAGCTGCCGGTCATTTCCAAGGCAATAAGAATGGCGGCGATGGGGGCGCCAATGACAGCGCCGCCCACGGCAACCATGGCGGCGATGGTGAGCACGGGAGCGGCGACCTCAAAGCCGAAGCCCGTGAGGGCGGCGGCGAAGCCGGCGCCGAGGCTGGCGCCCACAAAGAGGGCCGGCGATAGGATGCCGCCGTAGAACCCGAGGCCCAGGCAAAGGGCGCTGGCGGCGAGCTTGGCCAGCAGCAAGACGACCAGCGTGCCCAGGGCGAACTGGCCGTTGATGGCGTCGTTCACCACGCCGGTGCCGAGGCCAAGCACTTCGGGAACGGCCATGCCAAGCAGCCCGCAAAGCAGGGCCGCCAGCAGAATGTTGCGTTCGGGCCCCAGGCCGCTTTTCGGCGCCCAGCGGGCGACGCTGCGGACACTGTGGAGAAAGGCCACGGCCGTCAGCCCTGCCAGCGGGCCAGCGATGAGTACGAAGGGCATCACCTCAATCAAGGCGAAGGGGACCGGCTCTACGGAGAAGACCACGGCGCCTCCGAAGAAATGTTGGGCCGTGGCGGAGGAAGCGATAGACGCGATGGAAATCGGCGCGATGGAGCGCCAGGAATAGTGGCGCAGAATTGCTTCGTGGGCGAAGACCATTCCGGCGAGGGGGGCGTTAAAGCCTGCGGAGATGGCCGCAGCGACCCCGCAGCCAAGGAACGTGTCCGCGCGCACGCGGGTGCGGCCGAGCTTGGCGACGAGGGCCCCAACCGTCGCTCCGAAGTGAACCAGGGGCCCGTATTGGCCAACGGAGGCGCCGCCCCCGGCGGAGAGGAACGCGGCGAGGGTGGAGCCAAGGCCGGCCTTCACATCGAGGGTGTTTCCGCTTTGGTGCGCCGCCAGAATCGAATCCGCCGGACCATGCCAGCGGGTTATGGAAAAGAGTCTGCGAACGAGAAGCACGGCGCCCGCCGCGAGGAGCAGGGTCAGCAAGGGGGTAAAGGGGCTCAGGGCCTGAAGGGCCTCCGGTAGGTAGGCAGGGGCGGTGCTGCGCAGTTTCCCCAGTGCCCCGACCCCGAGGACAAAATAGCTAGAAGCCAGGGCCATGATCACCCCAAGGGTTGACCCCAAGATAATCACCAGAAGCATTTCGAGCAGTACACTTCCGGACCTTTCGTCCCCTTTCTGCGCCATCATCGCCACCCTCTGACAACTTTCCCCGGGGGCATGATAAGCCCTTGGGGGGCGCTGCGCTTGGGCTTTTGCCGTAGGTGTGTTTCCCTGGGTCCGTGCGGATGGAAGCTTGGGAGGGGTTTTAGATGCACGAAGCTGGCGTGTGGTCGACGGTTCTTGGCTTAGCAAGCCTCCTTGCCCTCGCGGTGCTCATGGTCCCCGTGGCCCGGCGCCTGGCCTTTCCCTTTACCGTGCTCCTTGCCTTGGTGGGGATCGGGCTTGGGGTGGGTGCCCATAGCCTTGAGGCGCTCCCCCTTCCCGGGGTCAGCGATTTCTTCCAGGCGCTCCATCGCTTGGAAATCACCGCCGATGCGGTGCTCTTTGTTTTCCTGCCGGCCCTGGTTTTTGAGGCGGCCCTTGCCATGAACGTGCGTCGTCTTCTGGAAGATCTCGCGCCGATTGTGTTCCTGGCCGTGTTTGGGCTCTTGCTGTCCACCCTGCTCATTGGGGCGAGCCTTGCTGCGGTCTCCGGGGTGGGGCTTGTGGCCTGTCTCATGCTGGGGGCCATTTGCTCCGCCACGGACCCCGTGGCGGTGGTGGCCATCTTTAAGGAAGTGGGCGCGCCCAAGCGTCTGGCGATTCTCGTGGAAGGGGAAAGCCTCTTTAACGATGCGACGGCGATCGTGCTGTTCACCCTCCTGGCTGCGATCCTCACGGAAGGGTCAGCGCCGACCGTCGCCGCGGGGGTTCTCGATTTTCTCCGGGTGTTCCTTGGGGGCATTGCCGTGGGCCTGGTGTTAGGGCGGGCCTTCGTGGCGCTACTGGCGCGTCTCGGGGGGGAGGCCCTGGCAGAGCGCAGCCTGACCGTGGCCCTGGCCTATCTCGCCTTCCTGCTTGGGGAACACTATCTCCACGTCTCCGGGGTCATGGCCGTGGTGACCGCGGCGCTGGTCGTAAGTGCCCGAGGCCCCAGCGTGCTATCGCCGGAGCACTGGCATGGGCTCCACGAAACCTGGGAGCAGCTCGGCTTCTGGGCCAATTCCCTGATCTTCCTTTTGGTGGGCCTGGCCGTGCCCGGGCTTTTGGCGAATTTCACGGCGGAGCAGGGGCTCTGGCTTGCCGTGCTGGTGGCGGCTGCCCTCGGAGGGCGCGTGCTCATCATCTTTGGTCTGCTGCCCCTGCTCGGCAAGCTCCGCCTCGCCCAGCAGGTGTCCACGGCCTTTAAGGCGGTGATGTTTTGGGGTGGGCTTCGGGGGGCTGTATCCCTCGCCCTTGCGCTGATCGTTTTGGAGGACAGCCGCTTCCCGCCGGAGGTGCAGCAATTCATCGGTGTCCTGGTCACCGGCTTCGTCCTTTTCACCCTCTTTGTGAATGCGCCCACGGTAGGGCTTTTGATTCGCTTTTTTCGCCTCGACGCCCTTGGCCCGGAGGATCGGGCCCTGCGCGATCGGGCCCTCGCTGGCGCCCTGGAGGAGATCTCCCAGTCCGTGGAGGCCATTGCGGTGCGGCAGGCGACGGCACCGGAAATCGTGTCCACCGTCAGCGGGGCCTATCACCAGCGCAGCCTGGCTGCGGCCCAGCGCCTGAGCACGGGGGAAGCATTGTCAGAGGATGCTTGGGTGCGCTTGGGGCTGGCCAATCTCGCCGCCCGGGAGCAGCGGGCCTATACCCAGCAGTTTGAGGAGGGCTTCCTGGCCTCCCCCGTGTACCGGGCGGTCACGCAGAAGCTTGAGGATCTTCAAGATGGGCTCCGGGGCCAGGGGCTTCCGGGCTGGGAGCGATCCTTGGCTCGGAACCTAGCCTTCGACTGGCGCTTTCGCCTGGCTTTGACCCTTCAGCGGCGCCTGGGCTGGCTAGGACCCTTAAGTGCCCAGGTGCGGGATCGCTTCGAGCGCTTGGCGGCGACGGAGCTTGCGCTGACCGATGTTCGGGAGAGCAGCCTTCCGCGGCTCCAGGCGCTCATGCCGGCGGCCGCCGCCGGGGCGCTGGCAGCCGCCTTTGAGGCCCGAGCCCAGGCCGTGGGGGAGGCCTTAGCAGGGCTGCGCGGTCAGTATCCGGACTATGCGGCGCACCTCGCACAGCGCTTCCTGGAGCGCGGGGCGCTACGCCTCGAGGGGCAGCGCTATCAGGCCATGCTCCGGGACGGGGTGCTCACGCCGGAGGCGCACCGGGATTTGTGCGCGACGCTCCAGGCGGAGGAGGCTGCGCTGGATCAGCTTCCCCTGGACCTGGGGCTGGACCCCAAGCGCTTACTCGCGAAGGTGGGCATGTTCTCCCATCTGTCCGAGGCTCAGCTGGCGCGCCTTGCGGAGGCCCTACGCCCACGCCTCGTGCTGCCCGAGGAAGCCGTGGTGACGGCTGGGGAGGCGGGGCACAGCATGTTCTTCATCTCGAGCGGGGCCCTTAGGGTTCTGACCGAGGCAGGCCCCGTGCTCTTGGGTTCCGGGGATTTCTTCGGGGAGCTGGCCCTGCTCGACGGCGAGCCCCGCAACGCCACCGTGGTGGCGTCGGGCTTCGCGGATCTTCTCGAGCTCGACGCGGAATCCTTCACCGCCGTGCTGGCGGAGGATGAAACCCTTCGCGCCGCCGTGGAAGCCGCCGCGGCGGCTAGGCGCTAGGCCCTCGGCCATTGCCGGCGGCGGCCACCCCCGCGGCGAGGCGCTCAAGGCCCTCCGCGAGCAGGGCGGGGCTGCAGCCGAAGTTCAGGCGAAGGAAGTTTCCATCTCCGAAAGGTTCCCCGGGGGAGAGGCCCAGGCCGTGCCCCTCAAAGTGCGCCGGGGGATCGGTGAGTTCCAGGGCGCGCACATCGAGCCAGGCGAGGCAGGTGGCTTCCACCGGGGTGGTCTCGACCCCAGGTAGGGCCGCCACGGCGGCCTGAACCTTTTCGTGATTCTCCCGAAGCTGGGCAAGCAGCCCCTGGCGCCAGGGCTCTCCATGGCGATAGGCCGCCTCGGCCGCGGCGTAAGCCAAGGGACCCACGCTGGGCACGAGGCCGCTCTGGGCTTCCCGGAAGCGGCGCCGCAGCTCGGCATCGGGAATGATGGCGAAGGCGCAAGGAAGGCCGGGGATATTGAAGGTTTTCGTCGGGGCCATGAGGGTGATGGTGCGCGCGGCCAGGGCGTCGCTGAGCTGGGCGATGGGCTGGTGGGGGCGATCCTCCGTCAACAGTAATTCAGCGTGGATTTCATCGCTGCAGATCAAGAGATCATGACGCTCGGCAAAGGCCCCTAGCGCTTGGAGTTCCTCGGTGCGATACACGCGTCCTGTGGGATTCTGGGGGTTACACAGCATGAAGAGGCGCGTGGTTGGGGTGACCGCTGCCTCCAGCGCGTCGAAGTCCATGACCCATTCCTTTCCATCGCGGACTAGGGGGACTTCGATGGGCCGCCGGCCACCGTTCTCCGGCGCGGCAAAGAAGGGGTAGTAAACCGGGGTGGTCATCATGACCTGATCCCCGGGTTCGCCGGCGCAGCGGCAGGCGAGGTTGAAGCCCGGAACCACCCCCGGAAGCCAGACCATCCAGCGGGGGTCCACGGCCCAGCCATAACGTTCTTGGAGGAAGGCCAGGGTGGCTTCCGTGAGCGTTTCCGGCGTGGTGGTATAGCCAAGGATGCCGTGGTCGACGCGGCGATGAAGGGCTTCGAGGATGGGCGCGGCGGTTTCAAATTCCATATCCGCGACCCAGAAGGGCAGGATGTCCGTTCCCGCGTATTTTTCCCACTTCGTGGCGGCGGTGCCGCGTCGTTCCCGCCGAGTAGTGAAATCCATGGGCAGCCCCTTGAGTTTTCCGACAAATGCAGTTGGTCTTTAGCGCAGACCCCAAGGCGCGCTACACTGGCCCCAATCGGGGGTAAGCCCCGTCTCGACCGGAGATCCTCGCCATGGACATTATGGACACGCTGCGCGAACAGGTCGCCAGTAATCCCATCATTCTTTACATGAAGGGGTCGCCCCAGGCACCTCAGTGCGGCTTCAGCGCCCAAACGGTGCAGGCCCTTATGGCTTGCGGCCAGCCCTTCGCCTACGTGGACGTGCTGTCCCACCCCGATGTCCGGGCAAACCTGCCCAAGCTTGGGGACTGGCCCACCTTCCCCCAGCTTTGGGTGCAAGGGGAGCTCGTGGGCGGCTGCGATATCGTCACGGAAATGTACAGCAGCGGCGAGCTGAAGCCGCTGGTGGAAGCGGCGGCGCAGGCAGCGGCCCCGGAAGAGGAGGACGGGGCGGCCTAGCCCCGGCCCCAGAACGGCAAAACCCGGCCGCGGCCGGGTTTTTTGTGCCTGGGGATCGGCCCTTGCAGGGCCGTCTCCTAGCGGGCGGACTGGAGGAAGTTGGCTTCCCCAAGGCTGTTCAGCAGCTTTAGCTGGGTTTCGAGCCAATCGACGTGCTCTTCCTCCGCATCGAGGATGCTGGCGAGCAGATCCCGGGAGACGTAATCCCGCACCGCCTCGCAGTGGGCAATGCCGTCCCGGAGATCGGGAATGGCCTGGTGCTCCAGGGCGAGGTCCGCTTCGAGCATTTCCTTTACCGTCTCCCCGATGCGCAGCCGGCCGAGGTCCTGCAAATTCGGAATCCCTTCGAGGAAAAGGATACGCTGAGTGAGCTGATCGGCGTGCTTCATCTCGTCGATGGACTCTTCGTATTCCTTCTCCGCCAACTGGTCGAAGCCCCAATCCTTCAGCATGCGGGAATGGAGGAAGTACTGGTTGATGGCCACAAGCTCGTTGTAGAGCGCCTTGTTGAGAAACCGGAGAACCTCTGCGTCGCCTTTCATGGGCGGCTCCTTACCGTTGGGTTGCCACAAAAACTGGGGACAGCAATAACCAAGGGCGCCAGTCTGCCTTAGCCCTGATTAAGCTTCAAGTATCTGTTTTTAAAAGGAAATGATAATGAAGGGGGTAATGATAGGACTTCGTATTTGCGTCCCCAGCGGACCCTTAGGAGCGGAGCGGTGCGGCTTCGTAGGCGAGGGCGGCACCCCGATGGGCGAGGGTTTCCTCCGCGAGGAGGGCACAGGTGTCCTCCGCGCACTTGCCGCAGCAGGTGGCGACGGCCAGCCGTTCCTGTAAGGCCTCAAAGCTCGCCGCCCCTTCCCGGATCGCTTCCCGGATGCGGCCTTCGCTTACGGCATTACAGAGACACACCAACATGCAAAGCTCCCGTTGTTGATGAGAAGTTGACGGGAATAAGCATGCCGGAATGAGAACGATTGTCAATCGCGAATTTGTTCCTGCGGCCAGCCTAGGGCCCCGTGCCAGCGATTGACGATGGCGCAGAAGAGCTCCGCGGTTTTTTGCGCATCGTACAGGGCGGAGTGCGCCGCCCGGCTGTCGAAGGCGATGCCCGCCGCTTGGCAGGCGCGGGCGAGCACCGTTTGGCCGTAGGCCAGGCCCGCGAGGGTCACGGTGTCGAAGCTCGAAAAGGGATGGAAGGGATTACGCTTAAGATCCTGGCGCTGCGCCGCGGCCTGCATAAACCCATGATCGAAGTGGGCGTTGTGGCCGACGAGCACGGCGCGATTGCAATCGCTTTGGCGCAGGGCCTGGCGGACGGCGCGGAAGAGGGTGGTCAGCGCCTCCCGTTCCGGGACCGCGCCCCGGAGAGGGCTGAAGGGCTGTATCCCGGTGAAATCCAGGGCGGCCTGCTCAATGTTGGCGCCCTCAAAGGGTTCCACGTGCAGGGTGAGGGCGTCGTCCTGGACCAGCGTGCCGTTCTCTTCCACCCGCAAGAAAACGGCGGCGATCTCAAGGAGCGCGTCCGTATCTTTGTTGAAGCCGCCGGTTTCCACATCAATCACCACCGGGAGGAAACCCCGAAAGCGATCAGCGATGCGGGGCCCCGGGGGGATGATGGGCTCGTCCTGCGAAGGTGCGTCCATGGGGGCCGCGATCCCGACGGAAAGAATAATCGCACCTTAGCACAGGCGCACCCTGGGATTGGGGCTGCGCCTTCCTTGTGGCTTTTCGGTACCATAGGCGCCCCGCCGCAAGGCACCGCCAGGGTTCGGGCAAACGCCCCTTAGCAAGGAGCACAAAGTGGTTAAGAAAGTCGTGCTGGCCTATTCCGGGGGCCTAGATACCTCGGTCATCTTGAAGTGGCTGCAAACGGAATACGGCTGCGAGGTGGTCACCTTCACCGCGGACTACGGTCAGGGGGAAGAGGTGGAGCCGGCGCGGGCTAAGGCGCAGAACCTGGGCGCTAAGGAGATCTATATCGAAGATCTCAGGGAAGACTTCGTGCGCGGCTACGTATTCCCCATGTTTCGGGCCAATGCGCTCTATGAGGGGGAGTACCTCCTGGGCACCTCCATCGCCCGACCCCTCATTTCCCGCCGGCTGGTGGAAATCGCCGCGGAGACCGGCGCCGACGCCATTGCCCACGGCGCTACAGGGAAGGGTAATGATCAGGTCCGCTTCGAGCTGAACGCCTACGCCCTGAATCCCGATATTAAGGTCATTGCCCCCTGGCGGGAGTGGGATCTGAACTCCCGGGAATCGCTCATGCGCTTTTGCGAGCTGAACCAGATCCCTGTGGATCAGAAGAAGCTCGACAGCAAGCCCCCCTATTCCATGGATGCAAACCTGCTTCACATTTCCTATGAGGGCGGCGAGCTCGAAGATCCCTGGGTTGAGCCCCAGGAGGAGATGTGGCGCATGACCACCTCCCCGGCAAAGGCGCCGGACGCGCCGGAGGTGCTCACGATCCGCTTCGAGAAGGGCGATCCCGTCGCCATCAACGACGAAGCCCTAAGCCCCGCGGCGCTCCTCACGCGGCTGAATGAACTGGGCGGCGCCCACGGGGTGGGCCGGCTCGATATGGTGGAAAACCGCTACGTCGGCATGAAGTCCCGGGGCTGCTACGAAACCCCCGGGGGCACGATCCTGATTAAGGCGCACCGTGCTATCGAGTCCATCACCCTCGACCGGGAGGTGGCGCACTTGAAGGACAGCCTGATGCCGCGCTACGCCGAACTCATCTACAACGGTTACTGGTTTGCCCCGGAGCGGGAATGCCTCCAGGCGCTCATCGACGCGTCCCAGGCAACGGTGAACGGGGACGTGCGCCTCGAGCTCTACAAGGGCCAGGTGCGCATTCTCGGGCGCCGCAGCGAGTCCGACAGCCTCTACGACGAAGCGGTGGTCACCTTCGAAGATGATGCCGGCGCTTACGACCAGAAAGATGCGGCAGGCTTCATTCGCCTGAACAGCCTTCGTCTCCGTACCCGCGCGGCGCGCTACGGCGCCAAGTAAGCGGGTCCGTTCCCGGCGGGGCGCCCTAGGGCGCCTCGCCGCCCTCCTCCGCCGCCGCAAAGCGGCCCTTAAATTCGCATAAATCAAACAGCACGCAGGCCCCGCAGCGGGGCTTTCGCGCGGTACAGACGTAGCGCCCATGTAGGATCAAGAGGTGGTGCGCATCCTTCAGGTAGGCCTTGGGGATGTGCTTCATGAGGCCATCTTCCACGGCCCGCACGGTCTTTCCCTTGGCCAGGGGAATGCGGTTGGCCAGGCGAAAGATGTGCGTATCGACGGCGAGGGTCGGTTCCCCGAAGGCCGTGTTGAGCACGACGTTGGCGGTTTTCCGACCCACCCCGGGGAGGGCTTCCAAGGCTTTGCGATCCCGTGGTACCTCGCCCCCGTAGTCCCGCAACAGAATCTCGCAGGTCGCCACGACGTTCTTGGCCTTGCTGTTGAAGAGTCCGATGTGCCGAATATGGCGGCTCACCCCCTCGATGCCGAGCTTTGCCATGGCGGCGGCATCGGGAGCCGCGAGGAACAGGGTGCGCGTGCCCTTGTTCACGCTTACGTCCGTGGCCTGGGCGGACAAAATCACCGCGATGAGCAGTTGGAAGGGCGTGTCGTAGAGAAGCTCCGTGGTCGGCTCGGGAATGGCTTCCTGGAGCCGGGCAAAGATCGCTTCGCGCTTGGCTTTATTCATTTTACCGGTCCTGTCACTCGGACCCGGCGGGCGGCGACCTGCTCCGCCAGGGTCTCTTGAGAGGGGGGAGCGTTTGCCTTGCGGGGCGCAAAGCTCGCCAGCAGGGCGAGGCTGATGAGCGCCCCAGCGCTGCTCTGGAGGAAAGGCAGCAGGGGCGGGGTGGGGCTCTCCCATAGCGGACCGAGAGGCAGGCCGGCGCCCAGCGTGCCCGCGCCTAGGCCTTCGCGCAGGGCGGCGAGGACGCCCCAGGCCATGAGCCAGGCGGCGCTAGCACGGCCGAACATCGGCACCTGCGATCCCGAAGAGAGAGCTAGGAGGCTTGCGCTGAGGGCCCCGAGAAGAAGCAGGGCCGGGGGCAGGGGGAAAACTCCTAGGGCGCCCATGCCGAGCTGGGCGAGGCCTCCTACGGCGGTGCCCAGGGTCATCAGGGCGATGGCCGGGGCCAGACCCGGGCCGAGGCGACGATGCAGCGGCGCAAGGATCCCGAGCAGGAGCCCCAGCAGGAGGCTGAGCACCAGGGCGTCGAGGAGCCGGGCGCTGCCGAGCAGTATCGGTGGCAGCCAGCATAGGGCGGAAGGCACGGGGACGCGCAGCATCAGGGGTTGGCCCCGCAGCGTGCAAAAAGTTCCGCGCGCCGATCCTGAAAAAGGACGCGGGCTTCGTCCTGAGCCGCCTCCAGGGCGCGGGCGGTGATCGTTGCCCCGGTCCAGCCATCAAGGCCGGCCAGGTCGCTCCGGGGGCGGAGATAGCGTCCGCCATAGCGAGGGGTTTCTTCGTGTTCGAGCACGCGATGGGCCTCACCTTTGGGATCGCCCTCAAAGCGCGAGAGCAGCGTAAAGGGGCCGCCCCAGCCTTTTCCCTGGGTGGTGACCAGGAGCGCCGGAGTCGGGGTGCAGCGCAGGGACGCAGACAGGGCGCCCGATGCCTCGAGGGTCAGGGGCCTGAGGGCCTCGGTGCCTGCGAGGGCACGCAGGGGCGCATCGTCACGCCAGCGCGCCCAGGCCGCGCGGGGGGCGGCCGTGGCCTGGCCCATGCCCTCCAGGGCGAGGGTGCTCCCGAGGACCAGGAGCATCAGCAATAGGGCCGAAGACCTAGGCACGGGTTTGGCGCCTCCCTTCTGCCAGGGCGTCCAAGGTTGGCCCCGCGCCGTTGGCGAGGAGCACGGCGAAGGCGACGCCATCGGGAAAGGGGCCCTGGCTTCGAAAGAGCACGGTGAGGACGCCGGCAAGGACGCCCATGGCGAGGCGCCCGGGAGGCGTATGAGCCCCGCTCACCGGGTCCGTGATGATGAAAAAGGCTGCGAACATTGCGCTGCCGGAGAAGAGGTGGAAGAGGGGGTGGCCAGCGCTGTGGGAGCCCCCGCCGTCATAGGCCAGCACCGCGGCCCCGAGGAGGCCGAGGAGGAAGCCCGCGGGGGCGTGCCAGGGGATGGCGCGGCGAAGGAGCAGCGCCGCACCTCCGGCGAGGAAGGCCAGGGACAGGGTCAGACCCTTTCCCGTGCCCCAGGGTCCAGGCTGAGCCTTAACCCACTCGGCAATCGTCAGGCCCTCGCGGCTGGCGAGGGCGGCCAGGGGCGTGGCGCCGCTCACCCCATCCACGGAGGCCAGGGGGAACAGCAGGAGAAGGGCCGCGTAGCCCACCATGGCGGGGTTAAAGGGATTGCGCCCGAGCCCTCCGAAGGGCGCTTTGCCGAGCGCAATGGCGAGGCCGCCGGCCAGGGCCGCAAGGGCGGCGCCGGCGCTTGCCGGTAAGGCGAGAGCAAGCAGCCACCCGGTCAGCAGCGCGCTCCCGTCCTTAAGGCTTGCTGCGCTGCGCCGCAGCAGGGCCTCGCCGGCCAGGGCGCCGAGGGGGCCCGCGATGAGCTGAAGCCCAAGGGCTGGACCCTCCTGGGTTAGCCGCAGCAGCGCGGCGGGGAGCGTCGCCAGGAACACCAACAGCATAAGCTTGGGCACGGACGCGCGGCTCATGGGCCGTCTCCTAGGGCGGCCAAAGCGGCGGTGAGCCGAGCCAGGTCGTCCTCGCGCCCCTCCGCCTGAGCCTTCTCCATGGCCCGCTGCAGGGCTGCACGCTGGGCCTGCTGCCGCGCGTCGGCGCCCTCCGCAGCCGGTCGGCGAGCCTCCGCCCGCCGCTTGGCTTCCGCCCGCCGCTGGCGCTTGGCTTCGAGGGCCTCGGCTTCTGCCGCCTGAAGTCGCGCTTCCCGGGCTTCATAGCGCTGCGCCGCTTGCTGTGCGTCCGCGGCAGCTTGGGTTTTCGCCACGGTCCAGCGCAGCGCTTGCTTCTGCCCCTCGCGAAAGCGCGCCGTGAGGGGGAGGGCGCTCGGGCAGTGCTCCTGGCAGGCCCGGCAAGCGCCGCACCGGGCAAGGCCGAGGGCATCTGCCCGGGCCAGGTCTCCCTGGGCCAGCGCTTCGTAGAGCTGATTCGGCCATAGCCCCTTGGGGCATACGGGCACGCAGGCGCCGCAGTGAATACAGGGCATCACGGCGCAGCGCTCCTCGGGACTAGGTCAATGCAGTCCACGGGGCAGGGGGCCACGCAGAGGTCACAGCCCGTGCACCAGCTCTCCACCACGCTGTGCATACGTTGGGCCGCTCCTAGGATGGCGTCCACGGGGCAGGCTTGGATGCACTTCGTACAGCCAATGCATTCTTCTTCCCGAATCACTGCCACCAGGGGTGAAGGCCGTGGCGCTTCCAGGGGCGCTAAGGGCCGTCCGAGTACCCGGGCGAGCTGATCTGCCCCCTCCTGACCCCCGGGCGCGCAGAGTGTGGCCGGCGCGCCGTCCACCACGGCCTTGGCATAGGGGCGGCAGCCGGCATAGCCGCAGTGGCCACACTGGGTTTGGGGAAGGAGGGCATGAACCTGCGCCTCTAGGGTTTCAGCCGCCCGGGCTTTCCGTTGCCCTTCCTCCCGCGCCAGCGCGAAAAGGGCGGCGAGGCCAACCAGCGCGAGGGCGAGGCTCGCGGCGAGGCCGGTCACGCGCTCACCCCCTGGAGGGCAAGGGCGAGGATCGCCAGCGCCCAAAGGCGAGGGGCGAGGGAGGGCGTTGCGCCGCCCTCAAGGCGGGCAAAGAGCGCTGAAAAGAGGGGTAGGCTGGCGCCAAAAAGCAGGGGTAGGGCGAATAGCGTTCCCCAGGATGTGGTGGGCTCGGCGCCGGCGATGGCCCAGAGCAGGAGCGCCGGGGAGAGCACGATCAAGGGCCGAAGGGGCGCGGCGGCCCCCAGGGGCTTGGAAAGGCGTAAGGCCAGAACCGCTGCAATCCCCGCGAGGAGTGGCAGCAGCACGGCAGCGCTCGGCTGCGCCCCTAGCCCAAGGCTGGCAAGGGCGCGGCCCCCGAGCCCCGCTAGCCCTAGCCCCAGGGCTACGGGGCGGACCAGGGCCAGGGCGTCCCGGGGGGTCGCCGGCAAGGTCAGAAGGAGGAGCAGGGCGCTCCCCTGCACCGCGAGCCAGGGGGTCTCGGCGAGGGCGGAGAGCAGGGGCTCACTCATGGGACCTAGGAGATCTCCATGCCTGGGGTGGCGCCGCTATCGGGGCTCAGGAGAAAGATGTCCTTCCCCCCGGGGCCCGCCGCCAGCACCATGCCTTCGGACACGCCAAAGCGCATCTTCCGGGGGGCGAGGTTCGCCAGCAGCACCACAAAGCGCCCCTCAAGGGCGCCGGGTTCGTAGGCGGCGCGAATGCCCGAGAGCACCTGGCGCTGGCCCAGGGGGCCCACGTCGAGGGTAAGGCGCAGGAGCTTATCGGCGCCCTCCACCGTTTCCGCCTTGAGTACCTGGGCGGCACGCAGATCCAGCGCCGCGAACTGATCAATGGTGATGAAGGCGTCGGCGCCTTCCTGCGCCGCGGCGGGTGCCGGGGGCGCCTTTGCCGCAGGAGCCTTCGCTTCCGGGGCCTTTGCCTCCGGGGCGGGGGCGGGCTTGCTCGCCTCCACCATGGCGTCCACGGCCTTCCGCTCCAGGCGCGTCTTTAAGGGCTTAAAGGGATTAATGGGATGGTCGCCTAGCCAGCGCTGGCCGTCTTCCCAGCTTAGGGGCTCAACAGCCAGGAAGGCCTCGGCGGCCTCGGCCATTTTCGGCAGCACGGGCTTCAGGGCCGTCATCAGCACGCGGAAGAGATTAAGGCCTAGGGTGCAGACGTCCTGCACCGCCTGGGCCTGCTGGGGATTCTTGGCCAACACCCAGGGCTTTTCCGCGTCGATGTATTGGTTGGCCCGATCCGCGAGGGCCATGATGAGGCGCACGGCCTTTGCGTATTCACCGCTGTCAAAGGCCTCGCCGATGGGCCCGAGGGCGGCCTGGGCTTCGGCCCAGAGCGCTTCATCGGCGATCTTCGCCCCGAGGCGGCCCCCGTGCTGCTTGTGCAGAAAGCCCGCGCAGCGGGAGGCAATGTTGACGACCTTGCCGACGAGGTCGGCGTTGACCCGGGCCACGAAGTCATCGAGGGATAAATCGATGTCATCGGTGTTCGGCCCGAGCTTCGCCGCGAAGTAGTAGCGCAGGTACTCGGGGTCGAGGTGTTCCCGGTAGGTGCTGGCGTTGATGAAGGTGCCCCGGCTCTTCGACATCTTGGTGCCGTCCACGGTCAGGAAGCCGTGGGTGTGAATCCGGGTGGGGGTGCGGAAACCCGCGCCCTCGAGCATGGCGGGCCAGAACAGGGTGTGAAAGTTCACGATGTCCTTGCCGATGAAGTGGTGCACTTCCGCCGTGCTGTCCGCGGCCCAAATATCCTCAAAGCTCACGCCCTGGCTCCGACCTTCGGCCACCAGCTTCTTCAGCGCAGCCATGTAGCCAATGGGGGCGTCGAGCCAAACGTAGAAGTACTTGTTGTCGCTGCCCGGGATTTGGAAGCCGAAGTAGGGGGCATCCCGGCTGATGTCCCAGGCCCGCAGGCCGGCGCCGAGCCACTCCTTAATCTTGTTGGCGACCTCGGGCTGGAGCGTGCCCTTTTGGGTCCAGCCTTCCAGGAAGGCCTGCTGCTTCCCGAGGTCGAAAAAGTAGTGTTCCGAGCTTCGGAGTTCGGGGGTCGCTTCGGAGAGGGTCGAGCGAGGGTCCTTCAGCTCCGTGGCTTCGTAGGTGGCCCCACATTTCTCACAGTTATCGCCGTACTGATCTTCGGCGCCGCAGCGGGGGCAGGTGCCCTTGAGGAAGCGGTCGGCGAGGAACATGCCCTTGGCGGGATCAAAATACTGGGAGACCTCCCGGGTGAAGATCAGTCCGGCTTCGCGGCAGCGCTCGAAAATCAGCTCCGCGCAGGCGCGGTTCTCGTCGCTGTGGGTGGTGTAGTAGATGTCGTGGTCGACGTGAAAGGCCGCGAGGTCCTCCGCGTGGGCGACGCGGTAGCGCTCCACCAGGGCCTCCGCCGGCTCCCCGAGCCGCTCCGCGGTGAGCATCATGGGCGTGCCATGGCTGTCGTCGGCGCAGCAGTAGATCACCCGATGCCCCTTCAGCTTCTGAAAGCGCACCCAGATATCGGTTTGGATGTGCTCCAGCAGGTGCCCGAAGTGGATATCGCCACTCGCGTAGGGCAGGGCACTGGTGACAAATAGGGTACGGGGCGCGGCGGCCATGGCGCGGTCATACTCCAAGCAGGGAACTGGCGCGAGAGCATACCTAGGGGCGATGGCCATTGCACCCTGAGCCCCTCGCTGGCGGGGCCGGCGCAGCCTATACTGCCCCGCTTTGCGCGGCGGAGGAGCTGGCCATGGCCTTGGTGGACGAGCAACAGGTGCACGCCTGCTTGGCGGGGGTGGTCGACCCCCTGACGGAAGCGCCCCTCCTCTCCCACACCACCTTAAGGGGGATCACACCCCTCACCCTTGAGGACGGCCCCGCGGTTCGCGTGCACCTAACCTTCCCCTATCCCCTGGCCGGGGCGCTGGGCTACTGGCAGCGAACGCTGCGCGAGGCCCTTGCTTCGGTGGTGGCGCCGGAGCAGCTCCAGCTCACCCTCGATTGGCGCATCGAGCCCCAGCAGCCCCAGGGCCAGCTGGCGCCGCTCCAGAGCATCGCCAACATCATTGCCGTGGCTTCGGGCAAGGGCGGGGTAGGGAAGTCCACCACCGCCGTGAATCTCGCCCTGGCGCTCCAGGCCGAGGGGGCCCGGGTCGGCATGCTCGACGCCGATATCTACGGCCCATCCCTAGGACTGCTGCTTGGGGTGGAGGAGGGCACGCGCCCCGAGGTGGTGAACGAGAACACCTTCGTGCCCGTGACCGCGCACGGCCTTCCCCTGATGTCCATGGCCCTGCTGACCACCGATCGCACCCCCATGGTGTGGCGCGGGCCCATGGCCAGCGGCGCGCTCCAGCAGATGCTCACGCAAACGCGCTGGCCCGCGCTGGACTACCTCATTGTGGATATGCCGCCGGGCACGGGGGATATCGCCCTGACGCTCTCGCAGCAGGTGCCCCTCGCCGGCGCCGTGGTGGTGACGACCCCGCAGGATTTAGCCCTGCTTGATGCGCGGAAGGGGATCGAGATGTTCCGCCGCGTGGAGGTTCCCGTGCTGGGGATCGTGGAGAACATGAGCATCCATATCTGCAGCGCCTGTGGGCATGCGGAACCCATCTTTGGCAGCGGGGGCGGCCTGCGTATTGCAGAACATTACGAAGTGCCTATGCTCGGGGCCCTGCCCCTGGCTCTGGCCATTCGGGAGGATGCGGACAGCGGCTGCCCTACGGTGGCGGCGAATCCGGAAAGTCCCGAAGCGCTGGTGTATCGCGATCTGGCCCGGAGCCTCGCGGCCCGCCTCGCCTGCCGCAGCGGGGCCGCGGAAGCACCCCTGATTACCATTCTTGACGACTAAGCCGTGCGGGAGCGCGCCCCATGAGTATCAAAGCAGACCGTTGGATCCGTCGCATGGCGGAAGAGCAGGGCATGATTGAGCCCTTCGTACCGGGCCAGGTGCGGGAAGGGGCCAGCGGCGATCGGCTCATCTCCTACGGCACCTCAAGCTACGGCTACGACGTGCGCTGCGCCGATGAATTTAAGGTGTTCACGAATATTCACTCCGCCACCGTGGATCCGAAGAATTTCGATGCCCGAAGCTTCGTCGATGTCACGGGCCCGGTGTGCGTGATTCCGCCCAACAGCTTCGCGCTTGCGCGAACCGTGGAATACTTCCGCATTCCTTCCAACGTGCTGGTGATCTGCGTCGGAAAATCGACCTACGCGCGCTGCGGCATCATCGTCAATGTGACGCCCCTCGAGCCGTCCTGGGAAGGGCACGTCACCCTGGAGTTCTCCAACACCACGAATCTGCCGGCGAAGATTTATGCCGGGGAGGGGGTCGCGCAGATGCTCTTCTTCGAATCCGACGAGCAATGCGACACCACCTACGGGGACCGGGGGGGCAAGTACCAGGGGCAGCGCGGCGTCACCTTGCCGCGCACCTAGGGGGTCGGGGCGTCGCCCCGGGCCGTCAGCCAAATGGTCAGCAGGCGCCCGTTTTCCCGGTGTTCCAAGCGGAGTAGGGCGCCGTCCGCTTCGGCGAACCACAACTTCATGCGCTCTTCACTGTCGGGCTCGAACTGACGTTCGAGGGCCAGGGCCCGTTCTCCCGGGCCCGCTCCCGCCTCCGCTGGGGGGAGGGCCTCGGGGCCGAGCACGCGCCAGCGCATGTCCGTGGGGTCCCCGCCGTCGGTCATGGTAAGGCTGAGTACGGTGCCCTGGTCTGGCCAATCCGCCAAAAGGCGCTGCTTTAGGGCGAGCTGCCAGCTTAGGGGGTCAAAGGTGCCCGGGGTGAGGGGGTCCTCCCGGGGCTTATCGCCGGTGCGCGTAAGGCGGCCCCGTTCCCAGTCAAAGATGAGCCGTCGCTCTCGCTGTCGCCCCAGGCCCTGCTGCCTAGTGACGTAGTAGAGAGGCCGTGGCGTTCCCGCGCCATCGAGCTCAAAGGTCGCCTGTTCCTCGACGCCCAGAAAGAGGGCGCCAAGGGTGGTTTCAAACTGAAAGCGCCCGTCGCTGCGGCGCTCAAGGCTGCGCGTGCCCCGGGCGTGGAAAGGCAAGCCTTCGTAGCTGGCCTCATAGTGATGAAGAAAGGGGGTGAGCTCGGCGCTCTGTCCCGGAAGAGCGACGCTGAGAACGCATAGCAGGGCGACGCGGCGAAGGCTTAGGACCATGGAACCAGGGCCTCTCCATCCCAGGCGAGCGTCAAGGGGGAGGCCTCTCGCCCGGCCTCGGCAAGGTAGGCGAGGGCGCGGGGGTAAAGGGCGTGCTCAAGCTCAAGCACCCGAGCCGCGAGGCTTTCCTCCGTGTCCCCGGGCGCCACCGCAAGGCGTGCCTGAGCCAGGAGGGGCCCACCGTCGAGCTCCGGCGTCACCCAATGAACGCTTGCGCCGTGAAAGGCGTCCCCCGCGGCCAGGGCTTGGCGGTGGGTGTGCAGGCCCCGGTGCGCCGGGAGGAGGGATGGATGGATGTTCAGGAGCGGGAAGGGGCAGGCCTCGAAGAAGGCTGGGCCGAGCACGCGCATGAAGCCTGCGCAGAGCACGAGATCCGGGGCCGCGGCGCGGACCCGGTGCGCCAGGGCTTCGTCAAAGGCCGCCCGCGTTGAGAAATCCCGATAGGGCACGCACTCCGCGGGCACTTGCCAGCGCGCTGCGAGGGCCTCGGCGCCGCAGGGCGTGCGGTCCGTGATGAGGCCCTGGAGGATAAAGGGGGCCTGGGGCCGGGCGCTGGCTTCAAGAAGGGCCTCAAAGTTACTGCCCCGGCCCGAGGCCAGGACAAGACAGCGTAGGGGCATGGTGAGGGCTCCCGGGACGATGACGCTAGGAGGCCAGCGTGGCCCTGAACAGCGGCTGAGCGGCCTAGGCGAGGGTGCCCTCGCCCTCCGCGGTGATGTGGAGCGTTCCCGGCATTGCCGCCTCCCGTCCATCCACCACGGCGCCGAGGCGCCAGCAGGGCTGGCCTGCTGTGGCCAGGGCCGCTTCAACGCCCTCGGTAGCCTCGGCAGCCACGGCAAGGACAAAGCCCACGCCGCAATTGAAGGTTTTCATCATCTCCAGGGGCGCGACGTTCCCGAGAGTCGCCAGCCAGGGGAAGGGCTCGGGCCAGGTCCAGCTCGCCAGATCCACCGCCAGGGCCAGGGGCACGTCGCTGTTCTTGGGCAACATGCGGGGGAGATTCTCTGGCAGGCCGCCGCCGGTGATGTGGGCCATGCCGTCGATGGGGTGGCCGGCCTTCAGGAGCCCAAGGATGGTCTTCACATAGATGGCCGTGGGCTCGAGGAGCTGGGCGAGGCGCTCCGGGGCCGCATCGAGGCATCCCGGATTCGCCGCAAGAATGCGCCGGATCAAGGAGAAGCCGTTAGAGTGAGGCCCGCTCGAGGGCAGGGCCAGCAGCTGATGCCCGGGGGCGATGGCGGCGCCCGTAATCACCTTGGCTTCTTCCACAATGCCTACGCAGAACCCCGCAAGGTCGTAGTCCCCGTCGCTGTAGAAGCCGGGCATCTCCGCCGTCTCGCCGCCGGCTAGGGTACAGCCGGCCAGCTCGCAGGCTGCGGCGATGCCCTCGATGACCGTCGCAGCCTGGTCCACCTGGAGCTTGCCTGTGGCGAAGTAGTCAAGGAACAGGAAGGGTTCGCCGCCGGTCACGAGGACGTCGTTAACGCACATGGCGACCAAATCCTGGCCGACGCGGTCGTGGCGATCGTGGTCCATGGCCAAGCGAAGCTTGGTCCCAACGCCATCGGTGCCCGTGACCAGGAGGGGGTTTTCGTAGCCCTTGGGCAGGCGCGTGAGTGCCGCAAAACCGCCCAGGCCGGCGAGCATTTCCGGGCGCCGCGTGCGCGCGGCGGCGGGGCCGATGCGGCGGATCAATTCGGCGCCGGCATCAATGTCGACCCCCGCGTCGCGGTAGGTGAGGCCGCCGGGGGGGGCGTTCCGGGTGTTATCGCGGGCCAAGGGAGTCTCCCATTTACATGAGCAAAGGCGCAGGACCCTTTACACTAGGGGCCAGCGCCGGCGCGGGGTCCGGCAAAAGGATGTCGCCATGGTAGCAGAGCGGGGCGCGATCGCGGGGCTTCTTCGCCGGCTTTGGGGTGGGTTCGCCTCAGGGCGAGGCGCGCCCGTGGCGCGGCGCATTGGGCTTATGCTCCTGCTCCTCCTTTCCGCGGCCGGATCCGGGGCAGAGCCTGGGAGCGCCGGCGCCCTTTTTGATGTGGTCGTGCCGGTGGTGGACCAGGGGGCACGCACGCGCACGTTGGCGGAGCGCGCAGCCCTCGAGACCCTGCTGAAGCGCCTGACGCCAGCGCCCGGGCTCACGCGCCGCCCCTCCATTGCCGAAGCCCTTCGGAATCCCGATCGTTTCTACCGCAGCGCAAGTTATGCCCCCGGGGGCGAGGCCAGCCCCTGGCTCCTCACCCTGCAGTTCGATCGGGAGGCGATTCTGAGCCTTCTCGCACAGGCGGAGCTTCCCGCATGGGTCAGCAATCGGCCGCGCTATCTCCTGTGGCTTGTGGAGGAGTCGGAGGACGGGCAGCGCCGCTTGCTCGACGCCGAGCACCCCATGGCGCAGGCCGTGGTCGCGGCGGGGCGGGAGCGCGCCGTGCCCCTGGCCGTGCCCCTGCTCGATCTGGCGGAACTTCAGCAGGTGGCCCCGTGGCAGGTTTGGGGCCGCTTCTGGGGGGTGCTTGAGCCCCTGCGCAGCCGCTACGAGGCCGAGGGAGAGGTCATCCTGCGCCTGCGCGCTGAGGGGGACAGCTGGTATGTCGACTACGAAGGGCAAGGCCTACCCATGCCCTTTTCCGGCGCCCTGCGCACCGAGGCTCCGGCCGTTGCCCTTCGCGCTGTGGGTCAGGGCCTTGCCGATGCGCTCCTTGAGCGCCTCGCGCTCCGCCTCACGGGGGAGGCTGAGGCCGTCGCCTATCTGCGCCTTGATGGCCTTGAAGCGCTGGCCCAATACGCCGAGGCCCTGGCGGTCCTTGAGGGCCTGGCGGGGGTCGCGGAGGTTTTCGTGCTTGAGGCTCAGGACGATGCCGTGCTCTTTCGCCTCGCTGTCACCGATACCCCGGAACGGGTGCTGGCGCAGCTCAACCGCGATGGGCGCTTTGAGGCCTCGCCCCCGGAACCGGCGCTGGCCTGGCAAGGACGCTGGAAAGGATGAAGCCGCCCCAGCTGCCCCTGGCCCTAGCCTTACCGGACCACGCCACCCTGGAGACCTTTGAGCCCGGGGAAAACGGCCTGGTCCTAAAGGCTTTGGAGCGCTTTGTAGGGTCCCGGGGGGAGCGGCTCTGGCTGTGGGGACCGCCCGGGGCGGGGAAGAGTCATCTCCTCCAGGCCGCGTGCCAGCGCGTACCGAGAAGCCAGTGGCTTCCCGGGGCGCTGGTGAAGGAAGCGCCGGAGGCCCTACTGGCGGGGCTTGAGCGGGTGCCCCTGGTGGCGATCGATGATGTGCATCTGTTGGCCGGAGATCGGCCGGCGGAGGAAGCGCTCTTTGATCTGTGCAACCGCCTGCAGGCCGCGGGGCAGGCCCTGCTGCTGGCCGCCTCCGGCGCCCCCCTGAGCCACCGCTGGAGTCTCCCTGACCTGGCTTCTCGCCTCGCCGCGGCAAGCGTGTTTCGCCTTCAACCCTTGGATGACGATGGCCGCGCCCGAGCGCTCCAGCGCCGGGCCGAGGCCCGGGGCCTCAGCCTCGCGGAGGCCACGGCGCGCTATATCTTGCATCGCATTCCCCGGGATCCCGCCTCCCTTTTCGCCTTCTTGGATCGCCTGGATGAAGCCGCGCTCCAATCCCAGCGGCGCATCACCATTCCCTTTGTGCGCGAAGCCCTAGGGTCATGAGCGGGGTTTCCGGAAAGCGCATCGTGCTGACGGGAGGGGGCTCCGCAGGCCACGTCACGCCGAACCTTGCGCTCATCGACGCGCTCACCGCCGAGGGCTGGGAGGTGCACTACCTTGGCAGCGCCGAGGGTATCGAGCGCCGCCTCGTGAACGGCAAGGTGGCGGCCTACCACGTGGTTCCCGTGGGCAAGCTGCGGCGCTATTTTTCCTGGGAAAACGCCCGGGATTTGCTCCGCGCGTTGCATGGCCTTTGGGTGGGCTGGCGTATCATAGGTCGCCTCCGGCCCCGGGTAATTTTCTCTAAGGGGGGCTTCGTCTCCGTGCCTGCGGTCGTGGGCGGCGCACTCCGAGGACTTCCCGTGCTGGCCCACGAAAGCGATTTTAGTCCGGGCCTTGCGACCCGGCTGGTGGCGCCCTTCGTGACCATCGTGTGCACCACCTTTCGGGAAACGCGCGTGCCCCGGGCGCGCCAGCTCCGCTTCGTGGGCAGTCCCCTGCGACCGGCCCTTCGAGCCGGAGATCGCGCTCGAGGGTTGGCCTTTCTCGGCTTTACGGGAGAGCGCCCCATCCTTCTGGTGGTGGGAGGAAGCCTCGGGGCCACGGCCTTGAATGCGGCGCTGCGGTCCCGTTTAGCGCCTCTGACGGCGCGCTACGACATTGTTCATCTGTGCGGCGCCGGGAAGGAGGATCCCGCCCTCGAGGGGCCCGCCTATCGGCAGTTTGCCTACCTCGATGACGCCTACGGGGATGTGCTGGCGGCGGCGGATCGGGTCGTGTCCCGGGCCGGCGCTAATGGGCTCTTTGAGCTGTTGGCGCTGCGGAAGATTAGCCTTCTGGTGCCCCTGGGGCGCGGCGCCAGCCGGGGCGATCAGCTGGAGAACAGCGCCTGGGCCACGGCCCAAGGCTATGCCCTGACGGTGCAAGAGGCTGCTTTAGAGGGAGAGGGGTTAGACCAGGCCCTGGCCGCTCTGGACGCGCAGGCACCGGCGCTGGCCGAGGCCCTGGCGCGCTTTGAGGTGCCTGACGCGCTGGCGGAGGTGATGGCGTTACTGAGGCCCTACGGCGCCTGATCCCGGAAGGTGCGGCTCATGTAGCCCGCGAGCATCACCTTGAGCTCCTCCTGGAGTAGCTTGCGCCGCGGTTCATCGGCGGCGTCCGCCGCATTCAGAAGACTATGTCCCGTTTCAATCACCATGATCAGGCAACGGCTTCGCGCTTCCGCGGGCACCTTGGGGAAGCGCTGGCGCAGAATCGCATCCAAGCTTTCCTGCAGGGCATCACGCAGCTTCTGGGCCTCGCGCTGAAGGGGATTGTCCTTCACCTGCGCGGCCCACAAACCGAGGAAGCCGGGGAAGGTGGCGTAGAGGGCGCTGAGCCCATCGACGAGGGAGCCGACCCACTCTACGCCGATGGGCGCCCCGGCTTCCCCGAGCTGATCGCCGGCGTGGCTTTGCAAAAAGGCCCGCACGTCCGCC
>JAUILI010000139.1 GCA_030433075.1 Gammaproteobacteria bacterium
CGCCGTGATCAATAGCCAGGGCATCATGCAGTCCCCGGTGGTTCGCGAGCATGCCCAGATCCCGGAAGATCAGGTCATCATGAAGGCCGTCGCCCTGGGCTGGCCCGATGACAGCTTCCCGGCGAATGCGGTGGTGTCCGAGCGCAAGAGCGTCGACGAGGCCGCCCGGTTCCTAGGTTTTGCTGACTAGCTAGCTGTCGGCGCTCAGTTCCGCGACCACCGGTCCCAGGAGCTCGAGCGCCGTATCCATGCCCTCGAAGTCCGTAATGAGCTCGCCGTGGGCCCCGGAGTGGTGGCCCCGGCCCACGGGCTTCAGCAAGACGTAACGATCTGCTTCGCCTTGCGGCAGCGTTGCTGCGTAAACCAGTGAGGGCTGCCCCGAGGATCCGCTTCCGGAATAGACCGGATCCTCCGGAAAGCGCTCCGGATGCCAATACGCATTGAAGTCATAGGATCGATTCACTTCGAGAAATATGCGTAGAGGGCCCTCTGCGCTCGGCACGACGCTCGCCAGGTCGAAGTGTCCCGTGGGCGTAGGCGCCGTCAGCCCATCGAGCGCTTCATCCGCACCCAGCGGCACGGACAGGCCATCTTCGTAACGTACGCCGCGCCGTCCTGCCCAAACGGGGAGGGCCTCTGGCCGTCGTAAGATTTCGTTGGAGAAGGGGTCCGTGGAGAGGAACCCCGCGGTCGCAAGTTTTTGCGTGACGTAGAGGGTCGCGATGAATCGACCCTCGAGATCCTCCACCCACACGGCCACCTGAGGAATACTGGTGTAGCTAAGTCCCAGAAACAGGGGCTGGGGAGGCGATTCGTAATGGGGGCCGGCCCGGACCTGTAGCCTTAGGGCTTGGCCTTCGGTGCCGGGAAGGTGGGTGTTGATGATCGTGAGGGCCGTTTCCTCAAGCCCCGCGCTTCGGCGAAGGTTTGCGCCGGTCTCAAGTACGGTGCTCATGGGAGGGAGGTCTGCGGAAACCCCTAGGGCCAGCACCATGGGCAGGGAAAGCGCTAGGAGGGCTCGACGGCGCTGGCGGAGGTAGGTTCTCAAGGGAAGCCAGTTGTTTTTCAAGTGCCAGCCGAAGGCCAGTAAAAGCGTTAGCCCAAGGAGGGTATGAAAGCCCGCGACAAATAGGCTGTAAGGCCGTAGATAGGCGAGCACCCCCGTGACGCTTAGGCCGAAAAAGAGCGCCGCGAGGGCGAGACTCACGGTAGATCGGGATGGCGATAATCCTTTCATGGTTTTGGGCTCCCTTAACGTCCCGCTTGCCTTTCCATAAAGCGCCGTAGAGTGTGAAGGCGCTCGTGCAGTTCATTGAGTTCGCTGTCATCGCCAAGGGAGGCGATGGCGGATAGGTCGTTCTCTAGGCGGGAAAAGACGCCTTCGTAAACCGCCTGTCCCTTCACGGTTAGGTGAACAACGCGGGCTCGCCCGTCCACCTCTGATGTAATGAGAGCGACTTCCCCCCTTGCCTGCAGGCGCTGAAGAAGCTGGGTCATGGCAGGCCGGCTTACCTGGAAGATCCGCGCCAGATCTCCAGGGCTTTCGGGACCGTTTTGCGTATTCACCAAGTGGCTCATGAGCGAGAACTGCTGAACCGTTAGATCGGGAGGAAGCACGGCGGTCAGGCGGTCCGTAGCCAGGCTTTGGAGGATGGCCACCTCTCGAAAGATTCTCCGAAGCGTCTGGGTTTTCAAAATACTTAATCCTATTAACTAATTTCGCTTAGTTAACTACCTAAACTAAATTGAAACAAGGGGGCCCAACTGCGAAACTCAGACCAATTCATGCTGAGGCAATAACGGCGAAGGGGATGCTGCGGGTAAGACGAATCGGCCTTCGGGATGATCTCCCTGGGGTGGTGGCGAGCATTAATAGCGCCCGTTGGGATGCTGCCAACGATATGGTGCCGTACCGGGTTGAGGACCTCGCGGCCTACCTGGCATGCGCTGATACGGTCTTCCTAACGTGTGAGGACGGGGAGCATTTCCTAGGGATGGGTTCCGGTCGGATTCAACTGAAGCCCTACGATCGGGAACGCTGGTTCTATCTTGATGAGCTTGACGTGGCGGTCGATCAGAGAAAAAGAGGGGCTGGAGCGGCTTTGGTAAAGGGCTTTTTGGAGCTCGCCCGGGCTGAAGGGTGTATTGAGCTTTGGCTTGGTACGGAGTTAGACAACGCTGCGGCGAGGGCGCTTTACCGAAGCCTGAAGCCCAACGACGAAGAGGCTTTCGTCGGCTATAACTTCCGGCTTTAGGGCATTCCCGATGCAAGCAAAGGAAACGCTACGCATTGCCATGTGGTCCCCGCCCCGGGCGCGGTCCACCATGGCCATGCGGGTCTTCGAGGCCTTGGGCTGCGCCGTTCTTGATGAACCCTTCTATGCGTACTGGCTGAAGGCCACGAAGCGTGAGGAGGATCCGGGCTACGCCGCGACCCTGGCTGCGCACGAGACCGACTGGCGAAAGGTGGAAGCATCGCTTCTCGGCCCCGTACCCGGGGGCAAGGCCGTTTGGTACCAAAAGCATATGGCGATCCACATGCTGCCGGAGGTAAGCCTCGCCTGGATGGGGAAGGTGCGGAATTGCTTTCTGATCCGCGATCCTGCCGAGGTCATCACCTCCATGACGGAATTCCGGGGCTTGGCGCATGATGTGGAAGAGGGCGCTCGTCTGGTCGGCATTCCCCAGCTAGAGCACATCTTCGACATGGCTTTGGCCTTGGAGGGGCAAGCGCCGCTGGTGATCGACGCGAATGATCTTCTTGCCGATCCTCCCGGCGTGCTCTCACGCTTTTGCGCAGCCGTGGGCATGCCCTTTAATCCCGATCAGCCCATCACCTGGGCACCGGGTAAGCATGAAGGGGACGGCGCCTGGGCGGATGCCTGGTACCAAAAGGTCTATCAGACCATCGGCCTTGAGCCCTATACCCACAGGCAGACGGTGGTGCCCAAGGCCCTTGAGGCGGTGGTCGCGCGTTGCCAGCCTACCTATGAGCGCATGGCTGCCCATCGCCTGTAAGGAGCGACTTTTATGCAAGGCATCCATGATTTGGGTGGTCGAGAAGGCTTTGGCGTCCTCCAGGTGGAGAAGGACGAGCCGGCCTTTCATCACCGCTGGGAGGCGGCGGTCTTCGCCATGATGTTCGCCGCGGGGCGGGCCGGGGCGACCGGTAATTCCGACCGCTTTCGCCATGCCATCGAGCGTATTGATCCTGCTGCCTACCTAGAGGACAGCTACTACGGTCGCTGGCTCGGAGGTCTGGAGACGCTTTTTGTGGAGGCGGGCGTTCTGACCCGGGAAGCGATCGACGAGCGGGCGCAGCGCCTGGGCGCGCCGCTTACTGCGCGCGTGGCCTCCCGGCCCCAGGCGCCCCCCGATCCCATCGTCGGTTACGATGCTTCGGGCTGCCTGCGTGACCTGTCTACGCCGCCGCGCTTTGCTCTGGGCGACGCGGTGCAGACCACCCTAGCTTCAAGCCCGGGCCACACGCGCTTGCCGGCCTATGCTCGGGGCCGTCCGGGTCGCATTACGGCACAGCACGGGGGCTGGGTCTTTCCCGATACCCATGCCCATGGGGCGGGGGAACAGCCCGCGCACCTTTACACCGTCGCTTTTGAGGGCCGGGACCTTTGGGGCCCAGGGTCGGAGCCGGGGGTGGTGGTGCATCTCGACCTGTTTGAGCCCTACCTGCTGCCGCGGAAGGAGAGCCCATGAGTCACGACCACGACCACGACCATGAAACGCCCTCGGGGCCGGCCCTTCGAGCCGAGGCCCTGGAGGCGCTGCTGCTGGAAAAGGGGCTTTTAGATCCTGCGGAGGTCGATGCGGTGATCGCCAACTACGGGGAGCGGGTGGGGCCCTTGAATGGCGCTCGCGTGGTGGCGCGTGCCTGGACCGACGAGGCCTATCGCCAGCGCCTTCTGGCCGACGGCACGGCCGCCGCGGCGGAGCTGGGCATTGTGGGGGGTCCCGGAGGGCAAATGGAGCGCCTCGTGGTGGTAGAGAACGGCCCTACGGTCCACAACGTGGTGGTATGCACCCTGTGCTCTTGCTACCCCTGGGCGCTTTTGGGCCTGCCGCCGCGCTGGTACAAGGACCCGGCCTATCGCTCGCGAGTGGTGCGCGAGCCTCGCGCGGTCCTCCGGGAGTTCGGTCTCGAGGTGCCGGCGGAAAAGGCCCTGAAGGTCTGGGACTCCTCGGCAGAAGTGCGCTACCTCGTGCTGCCGGAGCGTCCGGAAGGAACGCAAGGCTTCTCGGAAGAACAGCTTGTGGCCCTGGTGCCCCGGGAAGCCATGATCGGCGTCGCTCTGGTGAGCGAACCGCCGGAGGCGGCAGCCTAGTGGCGCCGCAGAAGGGGGGCGATGCACGGCTCCAGCTGGGCACGGAGGTTGCACCGCCCACGGAGAACGGGGAGCTGGTCTTCGAGGCCCCCTGGGAAGCTCGGGTTTTCGCCCTGGCCCATCACCT
>JAUILI010000039.1 GCA_030433075.1 Gammaproteobacteria bacterium
CAGTGCGAGAGCACGGAAATGGCGCTGATGCGCCCCTTGCGGAGGCGGCTGCGGTGCTCCGGGATGGCTTGGCCGTGGTGGATGCGGAAGGGCGCATCCAGGCTGCGAACGCAGCGTTCCTGTCCCTCGCTGAACTCGCCCAGGGGGCGCTGGCAGAGGGGCAGGCCCTGGACCAGTGGCTAGGCCGGACCCCGGTGGATGTCCGGGTCCTCTTGAAGAATTTGCGCCAGCACGGCGTCCTCACGCCCTATGTCACCCAGTTCCGAGGGCGCTACGGGGCCACGGCGGAGGTGGAAGTCAGTGGCGCCCAGCTTCCGGGGAGCGGCGAGCCGCGCTTCGCCCTAACCCTTCGCGACCTCACCCATCGCTCGGCCTCGGCGCCTGTGCCGGAGTCGGAAACTCCGCGCACCGTCGATCAGCTAACGGAGCTTGTGGGGCGCGTGCCCCTGCGGGACGTCATCCGCGAATCCAACGACGTCATCGAGCGCCTTTGTATCGAGGCTGCGCTTCAGTTGACCAGCGGTAATCGAGCGTCAGCGGCAGAAATGCTCGGCCTTTCGCGGCAAAGCCTCTACGTGAAGCTGCGACGCTATGGCCTGATGGAGCGCTCGGAGGAGGGCTAGGGCTGGGCTGCGGCCTCGGGGAGGCGCGCTAACAGCGTTTCCGGCGCGCCCTGGGCAGTGGTGAATACGGCGTCCACGGCCAGGGCGTTCGCCAAGTCGGGCCGCTGCTTCACCAGGCCCCCACCCACGACCACCAGCAGCGCTCGGTTCTTCGACTGAACCCGAAACTCTTCAATCATCGCGGCCAGCGGCGCCAGCGCGCGCTCCGTATTCAGGCTAAGGCCAAGCACGTCAAACCAGTGCATGCGCAGCTGGGCTCTCAGCTGGGCGGCGCTCAGTCCCGGCCCCCCCTTCAACCGCCCAGCCCGCTTCGTGGAAGGTGCTGGCCACCAGCGACAGCCCCAGGCTGTGCTGCTCGCCCGGAACCGTGGCCAGCAGAATGCGCCGGGCGGGGCGATCTCGGTGCGCATTGGCGATGCGATCCCCCTGGCCCCGGTGCCAGCGTTGAAGCCGGGCCGTGGCCATGGTGACCTCGGAAAAGTTGAGCTCGTCTTGCTCCCAGAAGGCCCCGAGCGCCGCGGCCGTGGGGCCGAGGATCTCTTCCACGGGATGGCCGCGATGGAGCTCGGCGGCCAGCGCTGCCTGAAGGGCCCGCTCGTTTCCTCGCGCTGCTAGGAGGGCCAGGGCTTCCGGCGAAGAGGCCCGGCTATCCGCGGTGAAGCGATCGCCTTCGGCAACAAGAGAAGGGATCACCCGCCGGGTGACGAGGTGATCGATGATGGTGGCGTGCGGCGCCCCAGTATCGGGGGCCAAGCGAGGGGACGGCCCTGGGCCATCTCCCGATTCGTGCTTGGCCATGATGTTCTCCCTCGCTGACCTTCTGAGAGGTCAACGTTTCCCCGCGAATCCTTAGGCTGCGCTTCTCCGGGGTGGGGGTCAATCCCTTTCCCCTTTTTCCGACGCCAGGCTTTCCCCCTTAGGGGTGAGGGGGTCGTCATTAAAAACTGACGTTAAATCAAGTTGACACTTCTCTGGCCTGTCCCTAGATTGCAATGAAGGACGACGGAGGAAGTGCCCCATGGGCCCAGGAAACCCGGCGGTCCCAACGCCAATGCCCTCGCTGTACACGGCCGCAGAACGCGCGCGCCGCGATCAAACGCGCTGGACCCTAGTGCAAGGCATCCTTGCGCCGCTGCAGTTTTTTGTCTTTGCCGTGTCCCTGCTGCTGGTGCTGCGCACCCTTGTTACGGAGGAAGGCTACGCCTTGGCTCAAGCCTCCATCCTCCTAAAAACCGCCCTGCTCTATCTCATCATGGTCACCGGCGCCTGCTGGGAGAAGGTCGTGTTCGGTCGCTACCTCTTTGCGGGGCCGTTCTTCTGGGAAGACGTGGTGAGCATGGGGGTGATCGTGCTCCACAGCGCCGTGCTTCTGGCCATGTTCTGGCCCCTGAGCGTCCAGGCCCAGCTTTATCTCACGCTCCTCGCCTACGCCGCCTACGCCGCCTACGTGGTGAATGCCGCGCAATTTCTTTGGAAGTTCCGTCTTGCCCGACAAGATGGAGCGAGGAGAGGGTCTCATGAATAGCCACGGCGCAGCGCCGCTCATCGTTCGCGAACGAGGTCAGCGAGAAGTGTTCTGCGGCCTCACGGGCATCGTGTGGTTGCATCGGAAAATTCAGGACGCCTTCTTTCTGGTAGTAGGCTCCCGGACCTGCGCGCACCTTCTCCAGTCCGCGGCTGGGGTGATGATCTTCGCCGAGCCGCGCTTCGCTACGGCCATCATCGACGAGCGCGATCTTGCGGGGCTGGCCGATGTGCACGAATCCTTAAACGAGGTGGTCGATCAGCTTCTCGCCCGCCGACCGAATCTGCGCACGCTCTTCCTGGTGGGGTCCTGCCCCTCGGAGGTGATCAAGCTCGACCTGGACCGCGCCGCCGAGCGCCTTGGGCAGCGCCATGGTCCTGGGCTTCGGGTGTTGAATTATTCCGGTAGTGGCATCGAGACCACCTTTACGGAAGGGGAAGATCGGGCCCTGACGGCCCTCGTGCCTGCCATGCCCAACCGCTCCGCCGCCGGTGAGGCCCCGGATTTTTTGATCGTGGGTGCCCTTGCGGATGTGGTGGAGGATCAATTCCGTCGCCTCTTTGCCGGCCTGGGTATCGAACGCGTGGCCTTCTTTCCCGGTAACCGCAGCGATGCCCTGCCGACGATCGGGCCGGACACGCGCATTGTGCTCGCCCAGCCCTTCCTTTCGGCGACCTTGAAAGCGTTGGAAGATCGGGGCGGCCGCCATCTTCCCGCCCCCTTCCCTCTGGGCGCCGAGGGCACGACGGCCTGGCTTCGGGCCATCGCCTCGGAAGCCGGGGTCGATGCGGCGCGCTTTGAGGCGGTCACCGCCGCCGGCCGCGCGCGCGCGCAGAAAGCCATGAGCCGCTCTCGGGAGACCCTTGCGGGGCGGCAGGTCTTTTTCTTCCCCGATTCCCAGCTCGAGCTGCCCCTGGCCCGGTTCCTGTCTGAGGAGCTCGGGATGACGCTCACGGAAGTGGGCACGCCCTACGTGCACCGGGCCATCATCGACCCGGAACTTGATCGCCTGCCCGCAGATCTGCGCGTCGTGGAGGGGCAGGATGTGGATGCGCAGCTGGCCCGGGTGCGGGCCGTGCAGCCCGATCTCACGGTCTGTGGCCTGGGGCTGGCTAATCCCCTCGAGGCCGAAGGGCTCCGCACCAAGTGGGCCATCGAACTGGTCTTTACCCCCATTCAGGGCTACGAACAGGCCGGCGACCTCGCTGAGCTCTTCGCCCGACCCCTGCGGCGCAAGGCCCGCTTGGAGGCGCTCGCATGAAGCTGACCCTGTGGTCCTACGAAGGCCCGCCTCACGTAGGCGCCATGCGCGTGGCCGCGTCCCTGAAGGACATCCACTATGTGCTCCACGCGCCACAGGGAGACACCTACGCCGATCTGCTCTTCACCATGATTGAGCGCCGGGCGAGTCGCCCGCCGGTCAGCTACAGCACCTTCCAGGCTCGGGACCTGGGAAGTGATACAGCCACGCTCTTCAAGGACACGGTGGCCCGGGCCGTGGAGACCTTCCAGCCGAAGGCGCTCCTCGTGGGGGCTTCCTGCACGGCGGAGCTGATCCAGGATGATCCTGGCGGCTTGGCGCAGGCGCTGAACTTATCGATCCCCATCGTTCCCCTTGAGCTTCCGGCTTACCAAAAGAAAGAGGACTGGGGCGCAAGCGAAACGCTTTATCAGCTGGTGCGCCAGCTGGCGGGGCGGGTGACGCCAGAAGCGGCAGCGGAGGCGAGGGCGGCGCTGCCTGGCCCTAGCTGCAATATCTTGGGGCCCATGAGCCTTGGCTTTCGCCACCGCGATGATCTGGAGGAAGTTCGGTCCTTGGTCGAGGCCCTCGGCGTTCGAGTGAATGCCGTTGCGCCCCTCGGCGCCGACCCCGAGGCCATCACCCACCTGGGGGAAGCGCACTTCAATATCGTGCTCTACCCCGAGCTCGCGCGCCCGGCAGCCGAGTGGCTGAAGCGGCGCTTTGGGCAGCCCATGGTGGAAACGGTGCCCCTGGGCGTCAGCGCGACCCGCGAATTCATCGCCGAGGTCGCAGCCTGCGCCGGCGTTGATCCGGCCCCGGCGCTCGCGCTCGAGCGGCGTCTGCGCATGCCCTGGTACAGCCTGTCCGTCGACTCGAACTATCTAACGGATAAGCGCGTCTTTATTTTTGGCGACGGCACCCACGCCCTGGCCGCGGCGCGCATTGCGCAGGAAGAAATGGGCTTTGAGGTGGTGGGCCTGGGAAGCTACAGCCGGGTCATGGCCCGGCCCCTGCGGGCCGCCGCGGAGGCCCTGGGGCTGGAAGCGCTGATCACCGACGACTATCTCGAGGTGGAGGCCGCCATTGAGGCCGCGGCCCCGGAGCTTATCCTTGGGACGCAGATGGAGCGGCACATCGCGAAACGCTTGGGGATTGGTTGCGCCGTCATTTCCGCTCCCGTTCACGTTCAGGACTTTCCCGCGCGCTATGCCCCGCAGATGGGCTACGAGGGCGCGAACGTGATCTTCGATAGCTGGATTCATCCCCTGACCATGGGCTTGGAGGAGCACCTTCTGGGCATGTTTAGCGAGGACTTCGAGTTTTCCAACGATGCGGCGCCTTCCCACCTCGGGCATGCCAGTCATTTAGCCGCCGTTCCCTCGCCGGCGAGTCGGGGCCCTAAGATCGCCGTCGAGGAGGCGCCGAGCCCCGCGGTGGGCGCAGAGAACTCCGTGTCCTGGGCCCCGCAGGCGGAAGCCGAACTGAAGAAAATCCCCTTCTTTGTGCGCAAGAAGGCGCGCCGGAATACGGAGCAGTTTGCCCTCGATCACGGTCTTGGGGAGATCACGGTGGAGACGCTTTACGATGCCAAAGCGCACTTCGCCCGCTAAGGCTACGCCCGTGCGAGTGGTCATCGTGACCCTCGACCAGCACCTGGCCGGCGCAGTCCATCGCGCTGAGGGGCGGCTGCAGAGCGCGGTTCCGGGGCTTACCCTCCGGCATCACGCGGCGGCGGATTGGGACCACGATGACCTCGCCTTTGAGCGCTGCCGAAGTGATTGCGAAAGCGCCGATATCATCGTAGCGACCATGCTATTCATGGACGCCCATGTGCAGCGCATCCTTCCCGTGCTGGCGGCGCAGCGGGATCGCTGCGACGCCCTGGTGGGCTGCCTGGCGGCGCCGGAAATCACCAAGCTTACGCGCTGCGGTGGTTTGGAAATGGACGGAAAGGAAAGCCCCGCGCTGGCCCTTCTGAAGCGCTTCAAGCCCAAAAGCACCGGCGGTGCGAGCGCCGGCGCCCAGCAAATGAGCCTGCTTCGCCGCCTGCCCCAGATTCTTAAGTACATTCCTGGAAAGGCCCAGGATCTTCGCGCCTACTTCCTCACGCTCTCCTACTGGCTGGCGGGCTCGGAAAGCAATGTCGAGCAGATGGTTCGCATGCTGGTCGATCGCTACGCCAGCGGGCCCCGGGCAGCGCTTCGGGGTACCGTGCCCGCGGAGGCGCCGGTCATCTATCCCGATGTGGGGCTTTATCACCCGGACCTTCCCGGCGGCTTTAGCGAAGACCCAAAGGCCTTACCTCCGGGCGAAGGCCCGCGAGTCGGCGTCCTCCTCATGCGCTCCTACCTGCTGGCAGGGAATACGGCGCACTACGACGGGGTGATTCGAGCCCTGGAGGCCCGAGGTCTTTGCCCCGTGCCCATCTTTGCCAGCGGGCTCGATGCGCGGCCGGCGATTGATCGCTTCTTCCTCGAGTCCGATGCGCCGCCTATCGAGGTGCTCCTATCGCTGACGGGCTTTTCCCTTGTGGGCGGGCCGGCCTACAACGATTCGGACGCCGCGGAGGCGGTGCTGAAGCGGCTCGACGTGCCCTATCTGGCCGCCCATGCCCTCGAGTTTCAGCCCATCGATCAGTGGCAGGGAAGTGCGCAGGGCCTTGCCCCCGTGGAGGCCACGATTATGGTCTCCATCCCCGAGCTCGATGGGGCGACGGCGCCGACGGTCTTTGGAGGCCGACCGCAGGGCGGTGACGGTGAAACGGACATGCAGCCCATCGAGGAACGGGTCACGCGCCTCGCCGATCGGGTGGCGGCCTTGGCCGCGCTGCGGCGTACGGCGAAGGCGGAGCGTCGGGTGGGGGTGGTGCTTTTTAATTTCCCGCCCCAGGGCGGCGCCGTGGGTACGGCGGCGCACCTCTCGGTGTGGCGCTCCCTGGCCCATACGCTGGCCAGCATGAAGCGCGCGGGCTACACCGTGGAGGCGCCGGAGGACCCGGACGCGTTGCGCTGGGCCGTGCTGCAGGGCAATGCGGCGCGCTACGGCACGGAGGCTAACGTTCTGGCCACGATTCCCGTAGACCGCTACGTTGAGGAGGAACCCCATCTCGAGGCCCTCGAGGCGGCCTGGGGGCCCGCCCCGGGGCAGCACCTCACCAACGGCGCAGAGCTTTTTATCCTTGGGGCGAATTTCGGCAACGTTTCGGTCCTGATTCAGCCGGGCTTCGGCTACGAAGGGGACCCCATGCGCCTGCTCTTCGAGGGCAGCTTTGCGCCCACCCACGCCTTCTCGGCCTTCTACCGCTACCTCCGGGAGGAGATGGCAGCCCATGCCGTGCTCCACTTTGGTACCCACGGGGCCCTGGAATTTATGCCCGGCAAGCAGGTGGGGCTGTCCGGGGCGTGCTGGCCGGAACGGCTCCTCGGGGCCCTGCCTAATTTCTACCTCTATGCCGCAAACAACCCGTCCGAGGGCGCCCTCGCGAAGCGCCGGGGTGCGGCGACCTTGATCAGTTACCTCACGCCCACCCTCGCCCGGGCGGGACTCCATGGCGCCCTGAGTAGCCTCCGGGAGCAGGTCGACGGCTGGCGGCAGGCGTTGGCCCAGGGCCAGCGCGACGACACCGTAGAGCGCAATCTTGCCAGGCTTCAGGCCGAGGCGGCGGCGCTGGATCTCTGCGACGCCGAGCCCCCCTGGGTTCGGGACGCGGCGGAGGACGCGCTCCAGGATCTTCAGCATCGTCTGCTGGAGCTCGAGGACACGCTCATTCCCGAGGGCCTCCACGTGGTGGGGGAGCCCCTGGGGGAAGCGGGGCAGGGCGAGCTTCTCGAGGCGGTGAACCTATCCCTGGGCGACGCCGCGCTGCCGGAGGCGGCGCTGGAGGCGCTCTTGCGCCATCGACGGGTTCCCGCCTTAAAGGAGGCGCAGCAGGAGAGCTGGAAAGCCCTCCAGCGTATGCGCACGCTCCTGTCCGAGGACCACGAGCTGCCCGCCTTGCTGGCGGCGCTTGATGGGCGATTTATCGCGCCTGCTCCGGGCGGTGATTTGCTTCGCAACCCCGAAGTTCTCCCCGCGGGGCGAAACATTCACGGCTTTGATCCCTTCCGTCTACCCAGCGCCGCCGCGGTGGCGGCGGGGTCGCGCCAGGCAGAGCAGCTCCTGGCCCATCACCAACAGGCCACCGGGGCCCTGCCCGAGTGCGTCGCCCTGGTGCTTTGGGGCACGGATACGCTGAAGACGGAAGGGGGGCCCCTGGGGCAAGCTCTGGCGCTCCTGGGCGCGGTGCCCCGCTTCGACAGCTATGGACGCTTGGCGGGCGCGACGCTCATGCCCCTGGAGCAGCTGGGCCGGCCCCGCATCGACGTCATCATGACCTTATCGGGCATCTTCCGAGATCTTCTGCCGCTTCAAACGAAGCTCCTGGCCGAGGCCGCCTGTCTTGCAGCCTTGGCCCCGGAGGCCGACGAAGACAACTTCCTTCGTAAGCACGCCCGGGCCTACGCAGTGGAAACGGGATGCTCCCTGGAAGACGCCGCGCTGCGGGTGTTCTCCAACGCCGAGGGCGCCTACGGCTCCAACGTGAATCAAATGCTCGAGAGCGGCGCCTGGGAAAGCGAAGGGGAGCTCGCTTCGACCTACAAAAATCGCAAGGGCTTCGCCTACAGCGCAACGGGCTTGGCCTCGGCCCAGCCCGAGCTCCTAAGCGCCATTCTTGGGAAGGTCGATCTGGCCTATCAAAACCTCGAATCCCTCGAGCTTGGGGTCACCACCATTGATCACTACTTCGACACCCTCGGGGGGATCAGCCTAGCGGCGGGAACGGCGCAGGGCGAGGCCGTGCCTGTGTACATCGGGGACCAAACCCGAGGGACGGAGCAGATCCGCACCCTAAAGGAGCAGGTGGCCCTGGAGAGCCACACCCGGCTCCTCAACCCGAAATGGTTCGAGGGCCTCCTTAGTCATGGCTACGAAGGGGTTCGGCAGATCGAAAGTCATGTCACCAATACGCTGGGCTGGTCCGCGACCACGGGCGCCGTGGATAAGTGGGTCTATGACCAGCTGTCGGAAACCTATGTTTTGAACGATGCGCTGCGGGAACGCATGGCCGCCCTTAACCCTGGGGCAGCACTGCGCTTAGCGGATCGCTTGCTGGAAGCGAACGAACGGTCCTACTGGGAGGCCGACGAAGCCACCCTGGAGGCCCTGCAAGCAGCGCGGGAAGCGCTTGAAGATCGGTTAGAGGGGCTCGACGGGGATGGCGCTGCGGCGGCCTAACCGACATTGGATACTTTGAGGAGTTCGACCATGAACAGCATTCCCGTACGTACGGTACAGCCCGATGGGGAGGGCAGCCTGCAGGTGCACCAGGACCCGTCCCTTCAAATCGAGGGCGCGAAGGTGTTTGCCGTTTATGGAAAGGGGGGCATCGGCAAAAGCACCACCTCCTCCAATCTATCGGTCGCCTTCTCAAAGCTCGGCAAGCGCGTGCTCCAGATTGGCTGTGACCCTAAGCACGACTCGACCTTTACGCTGACGAAACAGCTGATGCCGACGGTGATCGACGTCATGGAAGAGGTCGACTTTCACACCGAGGAGCTCCGGGTCGAGGACTTCGTCTACGAAGGCTACAACGGCGTGATGTGCGTCGAAGCCGGGGGCCCCCCTGCGGGGACGGGCTGCGGTGGCTACGTGGTGGGGCAGACCGTGAAGCTCCTAAAGGAGCACCACCTCCTCGAGGACACGGACGTGGTGATCTTTGATGTCCTTGGCGATGTGGTGTGCGGAGGCTTTGCGGCCCCGCTGCAGCATGCTGATCGCGCGCTGATCGTCACCGCCAACGATTTCGACTCCATCTTTGCTATGAATAGAATTGTTCAAGCTATCGGCGCTAAGTCAAAGAATTATAAAGTTAAGCTTGCTGGCGCTATCGCGAATCGAAGCGCAGCCACGGATCAAATCGAGCGCTTTAACCACCAGGCAGGGATGAAGACCCTGGCCCACTTCCCAGACCTCGACGAGATCCGCAAAAGCCGCCTGATGAAGCAAACCCTCTTTGAGATGGCGCCCTCCCCAGAAATTGAGGCCGTGCGGAACGAGTATCTGCGCCTGGCGGCCTCCCTTTGGGATGGGGTGACGCCCTGCGACGAGGCCCGGTCCTTAAAGGATCGGGAGATCTTCGATTTGCTCGGCTACGACTGATTCGACAAGCGGGAAGTGTCAATAAAATCTGACGTCAAAAGCATTTGACATTCCCCGCCCTGGGGCCAAAACTGGCCCTAAATACCTGGGAGGCTGGCGCCATGACCATCATGACCGGCGATTACCAAGAACGGCGGGGCAAAATTGAAAGCTATTTCGATCGCACGGCCCTCGAAGCCTGGGCGCGGCTCACCTCCGATGCCCCCGTGGGGCGGATCCGAGCGACGGTCCGCGCAGGCCGGGATCGCATGCGCGATACCCTTTTGGCGTGGTTGCCCCAGGATCTCTCCGGAGCGCGCCTCCTCGACGCCGGCTGTGGCACCGGGGCCCTGTCCGTAGAAGCGGCCCTTCGCGGCGCCGACGTGGTTGGCGTCGATATTTCCCCGTCACTCGTGGATATCGCCCGGGTCCGGGGTGCCGAAGTGGCGCCACAAGGCAAGCTCACCTTCCTCTCTGGGGACATGCTCGACCCCTCCCTGGGGGAGTTTGATTACGTGGTGGCGATGGATTCCCTTATCCACTACGACTGCGGTGATGTGGTCGGCAGTCTGGCCCAGCTGGGCGCGCGAACGCGTCACGGTATGCTCTTCACCTTTGCACCCTGGACGCCGCTCCTGGGCCTGGCCCACAGCGCGGGGCGCTTCTTTCCTCGAAGTGATCGGGCCCCGGCTATCGAGCCCGTGGCCGAACCGCGCCTGCGCCGCCTCATCTCCGCCCATTCGGAGCTGCGCGGGTGGCAAACCCGGGGTTGTCAGCGGATTTCCCAGGGCTTCTACACGTCCCAGGCGATGGAACTCATAGCTAACCCGACGCGGCGGCGCTTCTCGCCATGACCACCCTTGGGTCTCGGCTTTTTAGCTCGGTGCTGAATCGCCTCGGCCCTGGCTGGCTGCCCTTTGCAGATGCCGCCTCTGTCACGCTCCCCTTGGGGCGTTTGCTTCGTCTGTCTCTTTTCCAGTTCTCCGTCGGCATGGCCTTGGTGCTGCTCAATGGCACGCTCAATCGCGTGATGATCGTGGAGCTGTCCGTTCCCGCCTGGCTGGTCGCCACCATGGTGTCCGTGCCGCTGCTTATTGCGCCGCTCCGGGCACTCATTGGGCACCGCTCCGATAGCTACCGCTCGGTCCTAGGCTGGCGCCGGGTACCTTTTATTGGCCTTGGGACCATGCTGCAGTACGCGGGCCTTGGGATGATGCCCTTCGCCCTGCTCGTGCTTTCCGAAGTCGGGGAAGGCACCGCCGTGGTCTATGCGCTGAGTGGGTTGGCTTTCTTACTCGTCGGCAGCGGCTTGCACATCACCCAAACGGCGGGCCTGGCCCTTGCCACCGATCTGGCCTCGGAGGCCAGCCGCCCGCGCGTGGTGGCCTTTCTCTACGTCATGTTGCTGCTCGGCATGGTGATCAGCGCCCTGGCCTTTGGCTCTGCCCTGGCGGACTTCAGCCAGCTTCGCCTGATCCAAGTGATTCAGAGCGCGGCGGTGGTCACCCTCGTGCTGAATGTGGTGGCCCTCTGGAAGCAGGAGGTCCGGCGCCCGGAGCTGACCGCCGCGGATCGTCCCCGGCGCCCCTTCCGGGAAGCCTGGGGAGAACTCGTCGCCGATCGCACGGCCCGCCGGCTCCTTCTCGCCCTGGGGCTCGGTACGGCGGCCTTCAGCATGCAGGACATCTTGCTAGAGCCCTACGGCGGCGAGGTGCTCGCCTTGAACGTCGGGGAAACCACCGTGCTCACGGCGCTTCTCGCTGGCGGGTCGCTCCTTGCCTTTTTGCTGGCCTCGAAACGGCTCTCCTCTGGTGAGGATCCCCATCGCCTGGCGGCCTTTGGCGCCGTTCTTGGCATCTTTGCCTTTGCCCTGGTGGTCTTTTCAGGACCTCTGGCCATGCCCGGGCTGTTCCGCCTGGGAACGGTGCTCATCGGCGTCGGCGGCGGATTTTTCGCCATTGGCACGCTCACCGCGGCCATGGCCCTGGCGGAGCATGCCGATAGTGGCCTTGCGCTCGGCGCTTGGGGCGCGGTGCAGGCCACGGCCATGGGCCTTGCCGTCGGCGCTGGTGGCGCCTTGCGCGATGGCTTTGCCAGCCTGGCGGAGGCCGGTGCCTTGGGCCCGGCGCTCACGGAGCCTGCGGTGGGCTACAGCATTGTCTACCACCTTGAGATTGCACTGCTTTTTGCGGCGCTGGCGGCCATCGGCCCGCTGGTGCGGCATGCCCGGGGGGGGACCCCCTCTGGAACACGTCTCGGATTGGCGGAATTCCCCGGTTAGCCGGGGCCTTTGGAGGAAGAACCATGGAACTAACGGGTGATATTACGGGCTATGTCGACGTGGCACAGGTAGTGCTCTACGTCTTCTGGCTTTTCTTTTTCGTGCTGATTTTCTGGCTCCACCGTGAAGGGAAGCGGGAAGGCTATCCGCTGGAGTCGGACATGGGCATCGGTGGGCTTCGGGAGGGCTTCCCCCTCATGGCGTCGCCGAAAACCTTCCTCCGCAAAGATGGGAGCAAGGTGGTGCCGGAAACGGATCGGACCGAACCGGCTTGGCACGCCAAGCGCATGGCGCCCATCCCTGGCTCTCCCTACGTCCCCGAGGGGGAGGGCATGGCCTCCGCAGCGGGCCCTGGCAGCTACGCCAACCGTGCGGACGTCCCTGATGCGACCTGGCATGGCAGCCCCGTGCTCGTGCCCCTCCGCAATCTGCCGGAGCACGGCATCAGCGATAAGGATCCGGACCCCCGCGGCATGGCGGTGGTGGGTGCGGACGGCGAAAGCGGCGGCACGGTGGTCGATGTCTGGATTGACGTCAGCGAGGCCATCATTCGCTACTACGAGTTTGAGCTTCCCGATGGCGGTCGCCGCCTCGTGCCCGTGAACTTCACGCGCATCCCCGGGCTGCTTGATCCTCTGAACTTCATGAACCCCGGTAAGGGTAAGCACGGTCCCGTGACCGTGGGTTCCATCCTGGGCGCCCATTTCAAGGACGTCCCAGCACTCGCGAACCCGGATCAGGTGACCAAGCTCGAAGAGGACAAAATCATGGCCTACTACGGCGGTGGTTACCTCTACGCGAAAGCCTCCCGGGCTGAGCCCCTGTTCTAATGCAGCTCTCGGAGCACGACGAAGGCGCCCATCCTGGGGCGCTGCCGGCGGCGCTCCCGGAGGGGGAGCAGTTGCTATGGCAAGGCCGGCCCTCGGTGTGGGGGCTGGCCCGCCAAAACTTCCATGTGCTCGGCGTCGCTGCGTATTTTTTGGCGCTGCTGCTATGGCGCACCCTGTCCGTAGCCGCGGAGCCGGGAAATGGGCTTTCCGAGGGGTTCTCCGCAGCCTCCGTGCTCGTCATGCCCTTTCTCGCCGCGGAAGCCGTGCTCTTGCTCCTGGCTTGGGGCTATGCCCGAAGCACCATCTACACCCTGACCTCGGCGCGCCTGGCCATTCGTTCGGGCTTGGCCGTTCCCGTGACCACCACCATCGCCTTTGAGTTGGTGGAGGGGGCCGCCCTGAAGCGCCATGGGAAGGATCTCGGTGACCTGTGCTTCACGCTGCGGGAAAGCGAGCGCCCCTCCTGGGCCATGCTCTGGCCGAGCGTTCGCCCCTGGCGCTGGCGCCACCCCGAGCCGAGCTTTCGCTGCGTGCCCCAGGGCGAGGCGGTGGCCTTCAAGGTGAAGGCTGCCTTGGAGAAGAGCGCACCTGCACCCTCATTGGTCTCGACGGAGACCGCTAGGACTTCGGATGCTTCGCCCCTCACGGTGAGCCCATGAGCGCGCTCCACGCCCATCAGCAAGTCATACCGCGCCCCGTCGCGTGGATGGCCGGCATGCTGGTCACCCTGTCCCTTCTTGGCGCTGGGGTGGCGCGCTACACCGGGTACAACGCCACGAGCCTTCCCGATACGCCCCTTCTTAGCGCAGAGGCGGTGGTACTCCATATCAGCAGCCAGGATCGTCTCCAGGTGCGAAGTTCGGCGGGCGTGCTCATGGACTTCGGTCCCGGGGAGGGCGGCTTTCTCCGCGGCGTTCATCGGGCCCTGGGACGCACGCGCCTTCAAGCAGGCGTTGATCTTGAGGCGCCCTATCTCATTCAGCGCTGGGAAGACGGGCGTGTCTCCCTCCACGATCCGGAAACGGAATCGCATGTCGAAATGATGGCCTTTGGCGAGGACAACGCAGCCCTCATGACCGAGGTCTGGCTGGCTGCAGTGAAGGCAGCGAGCCAAGGTGAGGAAAGGAGTTGGAAATGAATGCACAGGCGCTAGCCCCCAATGCCTCTACGGAGCGCGCGCAGCAGGAGTCGCTGCTGAGTCCTCGCTTTTACACCACGGATTTCAAGGCGCTCGAGAAGCTCGATCTGTCCCCTGTCCGGGAGGCCTGGGATCGCATGATGGACGAGTACCGCAGCGACGGAAATATCGATCACTTCAAGCGGGACGCCACTTTCGAGGAAGAGCTCCAGGAGCTCTCGGAGCCCCTCCGCTCTGAATTTATCGATTTCATGATCACTTCCGTCACCAGCGAGTACTCCGGTTGCGAGCTCTATCAGGAAATTGAAAAACGGGTGAACCATCCTGACCTCAAGGAGCTCATGGCCTTCATGGCTCGAGATGAGGCGCGGCACGCGGGCTTCATCAATCGGGCTCTGAAGGATTTCGGAGTCGCGGTAGACCTCGGCTTTTTAAAGCGGGAGAAAAAGCACACTTTTTTTAAGCCCAAGTTTATTTTCTACGCGACCTACCTATCGGAAAAGATCGGCTACGCCCGCTACATCACGATCTATAGGCACCTTGAGAAGCATCCCGAGAAACGCTTCCATCCGATCTATCGCTGGTTTCTACGCTGGTGTAACGATGAGTTTCGCCATGGCGAATCCTTCGCGCTTATCATGCGGGCAAACCCGGGCCTGCTGTCGGGGCTCAATCGCCTATGGATCCGCTTCTTCCTCCTCGCGGTCTACAGCACCATGTTCGTCCGGGATCACTCGCGCACGGTGCTCCATGATGCGCTCGGTATCGATGTCGATGAGTATGACTACACCGTATTCGATATCACCACGGAGATTTCCCGGCAGGTCTTTCCCCTCACTCTGGATACGGATTCGCAGAAGTTTCGGGCGGGCTTAAGTCGGCTGGTAGAAATTAGCCAAGCCGTGGAGCGCTCCCAGGAAGCGGGGGGGCTCTTTGGGCCGCTTCATCGTCTCGGGCTCCGGGCCCGTGGCGCACTCATCTTTGTCCAGCTCTACCTGCATCCGGTGAAGGAAAACGCGCTTCCCGACGATGCCCGCATGCAGCCAGCCTGGTAGGGGAGGGTGGCGAGCCTTGCCCTTGGCCTAGGGATTGCGGTGCTGCTCTGGTGGGGCAGTACGGCGGCGCTCCTGTGGCTCGCCAATCGCCATGGGCGCCGGGGCGCAAGCCTTGGGGTGCTTAGCCTGATCTACGGGGTGGCCTGGGTACTTGCGCTGCAGCTGGGCCCGGAGGTGGGGCGGGGCCCCTGGATCGCCAGCTTTATGATGGGTCTGCTCATTTGGGGGTGGCTGGAATTTGCCTACCTGGCCGGGGCCATTGCCGGGCCCCTCGCCAGCCGTAAACCTTGCCCCCCGGGCCTTGAGGGCTGGGCCCGTTTCAAGGGCGCACTCATGACCGGGCTTTGGCACGAGCTGGCTGTGGTCGCGACCCTCGCGCTCCTATGGCTTGGGCTTTGGGATGCGCCCAACGCGCTTGCCGCTCAAAGCTTTACGGTGCTGGCGGTGGCGCGTTGGAGCGCGAAGCTCAATGTGTACCTCGGGGTGCCAAATCTCCACGGGGAATTCTTTCCGGAGCACATGCGCTATCTCGTCAGCTGGACCCGCAAGCGCCCCATGAACAGCCTTTTCCCCTTCTCCATCACCATTGGCACGGGCTTCACCATTCTGTTGGTGGGGCAGGCGCTCACTGCGCCCATGCCGGCTCAGGCCCTAGGGTCTGCGCTTCTCGGCGCGCTGGTGGCCTTGGCCGTGCTCGAACACTGGTTTTTAGTGATCAATATGGACGATGGATGGCTTTGGCGTTGGGCGCTGCCCCGGCGCCCCTCGGCCTCCGCCGAAGAAGCGGCGCCGACGGCTTGGGTCCAGGCGCCCCAAGAACCCGCAGGCCCCGCCCTGACCCTCGTATCCTCGTCTCGCCCCTAGGCCAGAAAGGGCGCAAGGTAGGTCAGCGTATCCTCTAGATCGCACAGGCGATGGCCCTGGGCCTCAAAGGCCTGAAGCTCGTCTTCCGAGGGCTTGGAAAAATATCCCCCGCTGGCTGGATCCTGCGGTACGCCCGGAAGGGGATCGCCGTTTTCGAGGGCGCTGAGGGCCTCCACCATCAGTTGGCATCCGGGGCCGTAGAGATCAATGATCTGCCCCAGAAGGGCTCGCGAGGGGTCATAGGGGAGGGTTGCGCGGGCCAGGATCGGCCCCGTGTCGATGCCTCGATCAACGATGCGGTGCAGCGTCGCGGTGAGCGATTCTTCGCCTGTGAGGATTGCCCGAAAGCTCGCGAGCACGCCGCGGAAGGCGGGGAGGGCGCCGGAATGGAGGTTTAGGATGCCGTGGCGCGCGAGGCGCACATGGTCCGCATCGAGAATGCCACCGTAGCGCACGGAGAGGATCACATCCGGTGCTAAAGCCGCGAGGGTTTCCCGACTCGCGCTGTCCCTAGGTCTATCGAGGTAGGCGCCTTCGCAGCCCAGTGCATGGGCGAGTTCCGGGAAGGTGCGGAGGCCCGGGGGTGTGGTGCGGGGCGGCAAGCGATTAAGCACCTGCCTAAGCAGCCCCTGCTCCTGCGCTTTGAGGTCGAGCAAGCCGCGGGGGCTTGGGCCGTGGCGGCCGACGGCGCGGGACAGGAAGAAGGTGGTTTCGTGACGCAACAAGGACTCGTGAAGATGATTCAGCGCATAGAGCGCTGGAAGATCTTCGTTTAGAAGCACGACAACGTTCACGGCTCACCCCTCTCCATGGTGTGAACCCAGTATAGCGCTTCCCGACTCCCCAAGCGGACGCCGGCATCCCGGCGCGCCGCGAGCGTTCGTTAGTCGGCGATGGTCACGTTAGCGGCTTGCGGACCCTTCTGGCCCATGGTCACGTCAAAGGTGACCTGCTGGCCTTCAACGAGGGTGCGGCGACCGCTGCCATTGATTGCGGTGTAGTGGACAAAGACGTCCTTGTCCCCTTCCCGCTGAATGAAGCCGAAACCTTTTTCGTCGTTGAACCACTTCACAACGCCAGTTACTTGCTGATCCAAGATCGTTCCTCTTTCTCTGAATCGGGGAGCGGGGCTCCCGTGGTAACCATGCCTGGCGGAGACCGCCACGCCACTCGATGGTACCTAAATCAGCGAAGAGTCAAATAGCGTCCGACGAGCGGTCAAGCCAGCGAGAACCGCTGGCTTGGAGGCACGCCGCCATCGGGCGATGGCGGCGTGGGGTTGGCGCTTTAAAGGCGCTCGATGATGGTGACGTTGGCCAAGCCGCCGCCTTCGCACATGGTTTGCAGGCCCCAGCGCTTGTCATGGGTCTGTAATGCGCTCAGGAGGGTGGTCATGAGCTTGGTGCCGGAGGCGCCCAGGGGATGCCCCAGCGCAATCGCCCCGCCATGAACGTTGAGCCGCGCCGGATCGGCGCCCGTTTCCTGCAGCCAGGCCACGGGGACGGAAGCGAAGGCTTCGTTCACCTCAAAGAGGTCGATGTCGTTGATGGACATGCCCGTCTTTTCCAGCGCCTTCTTAGTCCCCGGGATGGGGGCTTCGAGCATGATGACGGGGTCGCCGCCCACCACGGTCATGTGGTGAATGCGGGCGAGGGGCGTGGCCCCTAGGGCCTTCAAGCCCGCTTCGTTCACGACCATCACGGCGGAGGCGCCGTCGCAGATCTGGGAGGAGGTTGCCGCCGTGAGGCGGCCGTCTTCCGCCAGGAGCTTCACGGAGGAGATGGCTTCGAGGCTCGCGTCAAAGCGAATGCCTTCATCGACCTCGTGGAGGGCTTCCGTACCATCTTCGAGGGTCACCGGGATCGGCAGGATCTCATTCTTGAACCAGCCATTTTCCACGGCCTTGATGGCGCGCTTGTGGCTTTCAAGGCCGTAGGCGTCGAGCGCTGCCTTCTCAAGACCGTACTTCTTCGCGACCATTTCCGCGCCGGCAAACTGGCTGAACATGACGTTCGGATAGCGGGCCTGCATGGCTTTGCCGTAGGGCATGCCGAAACCGGCCTCGTAGGCGGGGCGAACTGCGGCGCCCATGGGGACCCGGGTCATCATTTCGACCCCGGCGGCGATAACGCAGTCCATGGCCCCGGACATGACGGCCTGGGCAGCAAAGTGGAGCGCCTGCTGGGACGAGCCACACTGGCGGTCCACAGAGGTGCCGGGGACGCTCTCCGGGAGGCTGGAGCAGAGGATCGCGTTGCGGGCGATGTTCGTGCTCTGTTCCCCGGCTTGGCTGACGCAGCCCATGATCACGTCGTCCACAAGGGCCGGATCGGCCTTGGCGCGAGCGATCACGTCATCGAGGACCTTGCCGGCGAGATCCGCGGCATGCCAATCCTTGAGGCGACCGTTGCGACGGCCTCCAGCGGTGCGGCTTGCCGCAACGATATATGCTTCTCCCATGAGGGCTCTCCCTTAAAGCAACATTCTTGGGGCGTTGGTGATGTTTAAAGCAGGCCGATTATGCCGACCTTGGTCCGGCGGCGCCACGCTCGGGGTGGGGCCATGTGCGGACGGGTGAACATCGAGGGCCCCGCCCTGGCGGAAGCCCTTACCGCCGCCTGGCCGGAGGCTGTGAACTGGCCTCTGGGGGAGCTCTACGGGCACGCGCAAATCAATGTGGCGCCGCAGGCGTGGGTGCCGGTGCTGGGCCAGGACGGGACCCTTCTGCGGCGGCGCTGGTGGTTTCCCGCGCCGTCCTCGGCCGGGGCGGGGCTTACCACCTTTAACGCCCGGTGCGAACGAGCCCTGGCAAGTCCCCTTTACGGACCCTGGCTGCAAACCCATCGCTGCGTCCTTCCGGTCACCAGCTTTATGGAGTGGTGGCGCCTCCCGGATGGGCGGCGCTTGCCCTATTTGCTTCAGCCCCCGGCGCCCGGGCCCCTATATCTTGCCGGTGTCGGGCGTCCTGCCCTGAGCGCGAGCGCACCCGAGGCCGGCGGCGGGGAGGCGGGTGGCTTTGCCGTGCTCACCTGTCCCGCCCGTCCCGAGCTGCAGTGGCTCCATCACCGGGAGCCGCGGCTTCTGACTCTTGCCGGCGCCCGAGCCTGGCTTGGGGCCCTCGCGCCGGAGGTGCTCGCCCGCGGCCTGGCCGCGCCCCAGGCCGCCGTGCCCCTGGAGGCCCTACCCCTGGGCACAGCGGTGGGGGATGCGCGGCGGCAGGAGGCGGCGCTGCTTGATCCCATCGGCGCGCCCTGGGCCTTCGGCGACCCCGCCCCCGAACCTCCCCCGACGGCCCAGGGGGGCCTGTTCTGAATCGAGCGCTTAACCCGGCTTGCGCGCCCTGGGGCAGGGTCGGACAATGCGCCGCGGAGGCATCGCCGCTTCCCCTGAGGAGACCGTCATGAGCTTCAATCCGTTGTTTACCCTGCTGGCCCGCGGCTTGGTGGATTTGGTGGAGCCGTCCCCCGATGTCATCGAGCTGGGCAACCAAACGCTGAATGCTGATCAGCGGGCCCTGCGTACGGTATTGGCGCGCTCCAAAGGCCATGAGGGCATCGATCAGGCGGGCATCGAGGGGCTCCTGGCGAAAAGCCCGGAGGCGCGCCGGGATCAGGCCGGCGCCTACATGCGTATGCTTGGCTTTCAGGATTACCAGGCCATCGACGTGAATGACCTCTATGGCAGCCTGGTGATGGATCTGAACAAGGATCTAGCGGCCACCTACGGCTACCACCGTACCTTCTCCCTGTGTACCAACAACGGCACCGGGGAGCACGTCTTCAATCAGGATGCGATCTTCCGCAACGTGCACGCCCTAACCAAGGTGGGGGGCGTGATGATTCACGTCATGCCCTTTATCGAGTACGTGAATCACGGCTTCTACTCCTTCCATCCGAATCTTTACTACGCCGTGGCCGAGGCGAACGGTTATCGCATGCTGGCCATGGGCGTGGGCGCGCGCACGGGCCACGGCTTTTTGGCCGTGCCGCCCCAGAGCGAAGAGCCCATTCCCGAGATGCTGCTCGATGAGCGCCGGGTACCGCTGCGCTGGCTGCTCGCCGGGGCAAAGCCGCCGAAGGCGACGCTGCTGGATCAGCTGGGCTTCTATTTCCGCCCCCAGGATGATGGTCGCCGTTTCCACCGGGAGCTCCGCCGCCTTCAGCGCAAGCGCCCCAAGCTCTTGCTTTTCACCATCATGCGCAAGCTTGAGGATGTCCCCTTCAAAACCCCCATTCAGCTGCGCTACGCCGAAGATATCGGTGACGAGAGCCTGGCGAAGGAGTACGGCACGACGGCGGGGGCGGACGCATGACCACGGTCTTGGATCGGCTCACGGCCGCCCATCTGCATCGCGAGCCCTTCGATCACTATGCCATTGAAGGGGCGCTTCCCGAGCCCCTTTTCAAGGAACTCGCGGACAGCTTCCCCAGCCTTGAGTACGTGGCGGGTACGGGGGAGCTGGAGAACAACAGGCCTTACCTAAAGTCGGCGTCGGAGGTGCTCGCTGACGATGCCCTTCCTGCTGCCTGGCGGGCCTTCTTCGAGGCCCACACGGCGCCGGCCTTCTTTAAGCAGCTCCTGGCGCTCTGGGGAGACGCCATGCGCGCGGCCCATCCGCGCCTCGAAGACAATTTCGGTAAGCCCCTCGAGGACTTCACCATTGGCGTACGCGCCCCGGGCAAGTGGGACAGCGCGGCCAATCGGGAAACGGACGTCGTGCTCGATTGCCTTTTCGGGGTGAACAGCCCGGTGAAAACGCCGACCCCGGCCCGGGGCCCGCACGTCGATAGCCCAGCGAAACTCTTTTCGACGCTGCTCTACCTGCGGGATCCAGAGGATGATTGCGAGGGCGGGGCCTTCGAGCTCTACGCGCCGAAGGGGCGGCTCTATCCCAAGCGCCAGTACAAGAAGATTCCCGATCATCGGGTAACCCGGGTCAAGCAGGTGCCCTACCAGGCCAACACGCTGGTGGGCTGGCTCAACGGCGCCCGGGCGATCCACGCTGTGGAGCCCCGCTCCGTGACCGAGCGGCCCCGGCGCTACATTGCGATTACCGCTGAGTGCTACGGCGGGCGCGAGGCCCGGGGGCATTTCCTCCACGACCCAAGCTGGTCCTCCCTGACCGGGCGGCTACGAAACCTGTTCTAGGGGCCCGCCGCCCAGCCACCGTTCCAAGCACGCAATCGCGGCGTTGGCCTCCCCGGGGGTGGGCAGGAGCAGCCCCGCCATCCCAAGGGCCTCGCTCGCCGCGAGGTTCTCCGGGCGATCATCGATAAACACCGCGTTTTCCGGCGCAAAGGCGCCGGCGGCAAAGCATTCGGCGTAAATACGCTCCGCAGGCTTGTTGGCGCCCACGGCGTAGGACAGGGTCATGCTTTGGAAGCAGCGGGGAAAGGCGTGGTGCTGGCATACGGCGCGCCAGGTGTCGCCCGCGATATTAGAAAGCAGATGGCAGGGATGGTGGGTGGAGGCTCGTTCCAGGAACGCGAGCATGGGCGTGACCGGCACGAGGCTTGCGGGCATGGCCTCAATTAGAGCTAAAAATAGCGCCTGGGGGTGCCCCGTGTCCTCGCTGCACTGAGCTGCGAGGGATTCGGCGGACAGGGCGCCGGCATCGAAGGCCTGCCACCCTGGGCCCAGGAAGAGGGCCTCTCGGGCGGCGCGTTGACTGGCCTCGTCCCAGTGCTCAGCGAGAGCCGGGGGCAGGGTGACGGTCAGCGGATCCCAGGCCAGGAGTACGTTGCCCAGGTCGAAGACCAGGTGCCGCAGCACGGGGCTAGGCCTCAGCCAACCCCTTCGAAATAGCGGCTCCGCACGCCCTTTTTGGTGAGCTTCTTGCGCTGCTCGAAGCTCCAGAGGCTTTTCTCCTGGGTGCAGAGCACCCAGCGAATGCCGGGGTTCCGGCGGGCGGCCAGGGCGATTTGCCCCGCCCACCAGGCCGGGGGCTGGTTTGTGCAGTGCGCATTGGTACCGTCGGGCATGATTTTCTTTGCCGGGTAGCAGGCGGCCACGGCATAGACGAATTTCTTGGCCTGGGCGAAGAGGTCATCTAGCACCCAGGGGATGTCTTCCTCGGGGATGTGCTCGAGCACGTCCGTGCTGATCACGCCGTCATAGGCCCCTTCGTAGGGATCGGAGAAGGGGGCGTAGCCCGGGTCGTAGCAGGTTACGGAAACGCCGGGCCAGGCGTCCATGTGCTTATGGCGCGTTCCCGGCTGGGCGGGATCGTCCTTATAAAGCTGCCCCTTGCCCGCGCCGAAGTCGAGAAGCGTTTGGCTCTCCGTGCGCTTGAGAAGCTTCGCCACCGGCGCGATGTGTTCCGTGAGGGAAATGCCCTTGAAGGTGTCCTTGGCCGCATGGCCCGATTCCGGGCGACCGTCCTCATGCATGGAGGCGTACATGGCCAGGAGCTCATGGTAGCGAGCGCTAGGCTCGGCCTTCGTGAAGAGGGTGTAGTTTGCTTCGTCCGCTTCCCGCTCTAGGGCATGCCACAGTTCACCGTTGGCGTTCGCGCCATAGCGAAGCTGCTCCGGGAAGGGGGCCCAGGGCTGGGTATGCAAGATGGTGTAGTGGAGAAGCTTGCTCTCCCCGGCCACGTATTCGTGATCCCGGGCGTTCCAGACGCCGGCCATGTGGCCCCAGAGCCCGGCATCGTGCACCAGCCCGCGATAGTGCTTATGTTTTTGCAGCCGCTGCGTTTCTTCAAGGCGCCAAAGGGGCGCGAGCTTTTCGCAGTCGAGAAGCATCACGGACGTTTCCTTGTCGTTGATGCTGAGCACCGCGGCGTCGCCCATGGGCGCGTCAAAAAGCTCGGCGGGGTCGGCGAGGTAGATCTGGTCCACATCATTGTAGATCGCCCGGCCCTGGCCGCCGGCGAGCGCCGGAATGGCATAGCGGTAGTTGGTGAAGCCGGTTTTCCACTTGCTTCGGTCGAAGCCTTCGAGATCTTTCATCAGGTAGATCTCGTAGCGTCGGCTGGGATCGCGGTGCTTCTTCACGGACCAAACAAACACCCGCTCCGCCCGATATTGGGCGGGCTCCGAGCCTAGGTAGATGCGCACTGGAGGCTTTTCCGAGGGGGTGACGCTGGGGTCCGGGTCCAGGGCGACGAGCACCGGGGCCTTCCGATCCCCGGGACGACGTACGCCCTCCATGCCGAGGGCCCCGCGAAGGGTCTTATGGTAGGGGCGCGTTTTGAATTCGCCTTTTGCCGCTGCTTTCACCGGGGGTCCTCATTTTCTTGCGTGACATCGTGAACGATAAGCCCGCGCTCGGCCAAAGCGGTTTTGAGCACGGGGCTGGTGGTTTCTAGCGCGCCCTCGTACTGCGCAAGCTGGGCGGCCAAAAAGGACAGCTCATCCTGGCGGTCGTGGGCGACGGTGTAGGCGTTGGGCGTTGCTTCGTCCCCGGGGTAGGCCCCCGCAGGGTGGGCGAAGAGATCCATGCCCGCGATCCGCAAGCGCTTTGGCGCGAGCGCCACGGCCACCGCGATCATGATCGCACCATTTGTGGGGCGGAACACCCCCCCGGTGTCCGGGAAGAGCCCAAGCTGTTCTGCCGTCATGAAGCGTCGCCGGCCGGGCAGGAAGGCGCAGCGGGGTAAGAGGGCTTCGAAATCGGCTTCGCGCTGGAAGATCAGCAGCGTTCTACCGGGCACGGCGGCCACCGTGCCCCGGAGTCCCGTGAACACCACCTCCGGTTGACTCAAAAAGCCTCGGGCCTTCCAGCTGTGATTGACCCGAAACAGGCTGTCGTAGGCCGCCGAGGAGAGGGTTGGGTCTTCGCTGGAGGGGCCATTGCCCAGCGCCCAGATGACCTCCGGGTGGCCGAGGGCGTCCCGAAGCGCGGCCAAGTCTGGCAGCCGTTCAAAGCGCCGCCGGGCCAGGGCCCGGAGGAGGCGATCGCCTCGCCGAGCCCGGGCGCTCCGGGCGGGCCCTTGGGCGAGGGCGCGCTCGAAGCGGGCGAGGAGGGCATCGGCGCTGCTTTCCCGGGTCTCTTCCGGGGCGCTCCAGGCGCCCTCCGGGGCCGCTTCGAAAAGCGGCAGGCTGAGGGCCGCGCAGGCCTCCCTTAGCCCTGAGGGTGCCGGGCCCCCGGCAAGGAATACGCCATGGACCTTGGCCCGAAGGAGCAACCGGGACCAGGCCCGAGGCCTGGGAAGGGCGCCCAGCGGCGTTCCCTGATCCAGGCCGTAGCTGTAGCAGCGAAGGCGGGGGAAACGCTGCGTTAGCGCTTGAAAGAGGGGCGCCCAGGGGCCGCCCTCGGCCGCCGCGGGCCCAAGCTGAAGGCAGAGCACGCTTCGGCCCTTCCGGCGCCGAAGCCAGCCCCAGCGCTGGAGCATGCGAGCCATCGGTGGCGCAGCCAGCCCTCGCCGCTAGCGCGGCGCCACCGCCGTGGCCTCGATCTCGATGAGGGCTTGCCCCGGCAGGGCGACCACGGGGAGGGCCGTGCGCACCGGGCGATGAGGATTGGCGTCGTTATTGAAGAAGGCCCCATAGGCGCGGTTCCAGGCCTGGAACTGCCCCGGGAAGTCGTCGCCCACGTCGAGGTAGGCCCGAAGCTGCACCACGTCCTCGAAACCCAGGCCCTGGGAGGCAAGGCGTTCCCCGAGGGTTTCCAGGGCGGAGCGGGCCTGCGCTTCCATGCCCGCTTCCCGCGGTACCCCGGCCTTGGCGATGCTGCCGGAGACCAGGGTCAGGCTGGCGTGGCGGGCGACGGACATGCTGTCGGCGAGGAAGCTCTTAGGGTCTCCGTGGGCCAGCAGGTTGGCATTGGCCCCGGTGCTGACGGCGTGGGCGTGGGCCCCCCGGACATCCGGGTAAGCCGCGTAGGCCTCGATCTCGATGATGCGATTGGAGCTGTTGAACCCTGGCGCTGCCATGGTGGTGCGCGCCGGACGGTGGGGATTCTCAGCAGTGTTAAAGAATTCGTCGTAGGCCGCGTTCCAGGCGGCAAAGTCCACGGCGCCGCCCTCGCGCAGATCCGGGGCCAGCATGGCTCGGAGGAAGTAGACGTCGCGGAAGGTCAGGCCCTGAGCCCGAAGGTTCGCATCGAGCTTTTGCAGTGCGGAGCGGGCCTGCGCGCTCATGGGTCCCATATGCGCAGGATCGCTCGTCGGGGCGTCGGGGTTCGCCGGATCCGCGAGCATGCCGGAGGTGAAGTAGAGGGGCGCGTTGCCGTTAACCGAAACGGCCTGGGCGATGCGGCTGCCTGGGCGCGTCAGCGGGGACAGCATGGGGTTCAGGGCCCGGGTGGCGGGCGCCCCGTTCCCATCCGGATAGGCGGCGAGGAGCTCGATCTCGATGAGCAGCTCGGGCCGTCCAAGGCGGCTAATGCCGAGGGTCGTCCGGGTAGGGCGATGCTGCGTGCCGTCGGCGAGGGCGAAGAATTCCGTGAAGGCGCGATCCCAGCCGCTCCAGTCGAAGTCCCCGTCTTTCGCTGCATCGGCAACGAGATAGGCCCGGGCATAGACCACGTCCTCG
>JAUILI010000140.1 GCA_030433075.1 Gammaproteobacteria bacterium
CGGCAAAGAGGGCCCCATAGCGATCGGTCCAGGGGGTGAGCTGGACTCCGGCCCCAAGCTCCGCGTGCCAGTGCGCCACGAAGGCCGGCGCGTTTTGAGGGTCATTTAGGGCCAGGCGGTAGCTGGTGGTGAGGTCCAGCCCCGCGGCGGCCACGCTGTCCTCGCCGGCGACCAGGAGGGTCTGATCCACCTCGGCGCCAAAGCTGAAATAGCCCGCCACCCGCAGCGGCACGGGGCGGACCTGAAGCCGCGTTCCCACCGCTTCGGGGATGAGCGCCGTCAGCGTATCTCCGGGAAACACCCCCAAGCGCGCCGCAAGGCCGCGACCGAGGCGCGCCTCCCCTGCCCCTAGGGGCGTGGCCTCGGCCTCCCCAAGGCCAAGGGGAAAGGCCTCCCGGGCCTCCGGGGAAAAGCCCTGGAACTCCCCGGGCTCGGCCCGCCCCCCGAGGGAGAAGAGCGCGGGGGTGGTGACAAAGGGCACCAGCGCCTGCACCCGGGCATCGCCCCGAAGCGCTTCGAGCTGCTGCGCGCTTAGGGGCGCCTCGCTGGTGATCATGACGTGGGGCGTCGCCTGAAGCAGGCGCCCCTGGAGCGTGCTCTGAAAGCCCTGCATGACGGAGAGCACGGCGAGCAAGGCCGCCACCCCAAGCACGAGCCCGGTGACGCTAAGCACGGCCAACAGGGACCAGCCCCGGCCGCGGCCGAGGGCGTGGAGAAAGCGCCAGCCCACCCAGGCGCTGAAATTCATGGCGCAGCCAGCCCCGGCAGCGCTTCTTCCTTAAGCTGCCCGGCCTCCAGGCGCAGGCATCGGTCCAGCCGCGCCGCGAGGGACAAATCGTGGGTCACCACCACCAGCGCCGTGCCCTGCTCTTCCCGCAGAGCCAGCATGAGATCGATCATCTGGTGAGCCGTGGTGGGATCCAAGTTCCCCGTGGGCTCGTCGGCCAGGAGCACGGCGGGCTTGCCCACCAGGGCCCGGGCCAGCGCCACCCGTTGCCGTTCCCCGCCGGACAGAGCGCCGGGGCGATGCTGGGCCCGGGCCGCGAGGCCCACGGCCGTCAGGAGCCGTTCGGCCTCGGCAAGGGCTTCGTCCTTTTTCAGGCCCCGAATGAGCAGGGGCATGGCCACGTTTTCCAGGGCGGAGAACTCCGCCAGCAGGTGGTGAAATTGGTAGACGAAGCCAAGGTGGCGATTGCGCGCAAGGGCCCGATCCCCGTCGGAAAGGGCGAAGGGGTCCTCGGTGCCCCAGCGCACCGCCCCCGCATCGGGGCGATCCAACGCTCCCAGCAGGTGCAGTAGCGTGCTCTTCCCCGATCCGGACTGGCCGAGAATGGCCAGGCGCTCCCCGGCGGCGACGCTTAGGGACAGGTTCTCCAGCACCGTGAGAGCCCCGGTGGCGCCCTCCCGATAGCGGCGCCCGAGCCCCTCGGCGGTGAGCACCGATGCGGCGTTATTCATGACGAAGAACCTCCTGCGGAGCCAGAGCATCGGCGCGGCGCGCCGCCAGCGTAATCGCCAGGGCCGCCAGGGCGCCGGCCACCGCCGCCACGGCCAGGCAATCGCCCAGGGCCGGGGCCACGGGCAGATGATGAACGAAGTAGGCCCCCATGAGGGGCGCCCCCCGAAGCTCGGAGACCCAGGCCACCAAAGCTGGCGCCCCGGCGCAGAGGGCCAGCCCCCCCAGCACGCCCGCGACGATACCGCCCCCGGCCACGAAGGCCCCGTGCCAGCGGAATACGGCGCGCAGCTGGGCGCCGCCCAGACCTAGGGAGGACAGCATGGCGAGGGCGGAGGTTTGCTGGCGGATGGCCATGAGCACCATGGCAATCAGGTTAAAGGCGGCCATGGCCACGAGGAGGGTCAAGACGAGAAAAAGCATCTTCTTCTGCACGGCAATGGCTTCGAAGAGGGCCCCGTAGCGATCCCGCCAATCGCTGAAGCGAAAGGCGCCGCTTCCGACCTCTGGAAGGGCTTCGAGGGCCGCTTCTATCTGGGCGCGGTCCTCCCCCACGGCAAGCACGTCCCGAACGCCGAGGCGCAGGCTCCGCGGCCCCCCGCGGCGCGCCAGGGCCCGCACGTCATCAAGATGGGCCAGCATCGTTTGCCCATCGAGGAGCGTCCCCGTCTCCAGAAGCCCGAGGACCATCACCGTGCGCTGTACCGGGAAGGCCCCGGCCAGGGTCAAGCGGAGATTGGGGACCACCAGGGTTAGGGAATCCCCCGGGACCAGCGCGAGGCCCCGGGCCAGCTCGACGCCTACAAAGACCCCAAAGGTGCCGGGGCGAAGCATCTCCCGTTGCTTCGGGGACAGGCCACTCAGGGCCCCGGCCTCCGGCGCTATGCCCAGCACCTGCACGGGGCGGCTTTGGGTGCGCGCTCCGGCCTCGGCCACCAGCGCTAGCGCGCCCAGCTCCTCGAAGGGTTCGGCCCCTTCGATGCCCGGCAGCGCGGCCAGCGCAGGGGCGTAATCCGCCGGATCCACGTCGTAGCCCGTCACCACCAGCTGGGGCACGGCTCCGAGCACTTCCTCCCGAAGGGCCCGCTCAAAGCCATTGGCCACGGATAAAACGAGCACCAGCACGGCCACGGCGAGGGCGATGCCCCCGGCGGCGGCGACGGTCACAAAGGAGAGGAAAGCCCCCTCGGGGCGAAGAAAGCGGGCCGCGAGGAAGCGCGGAAGATTCACAAGCGCCTAGGACTGATCGAAGGCGTCGTAGCCAAGCTCCGCCGCCTTGCCGCTGCGCACGCCCTTGGCCTTCACCGGAGTCTTTTCCACGCAGCGGCTCGGATCGTTGCCACAAAGGCTGCAGGTGCCCGCCCCATCGACCTTGTTTAAGCCCCCGCAGGTGCCGGCGATGGGCGCCCGGCCAAAGGTCACCCCCACGGCCATGGCTGCCACCAGGGCCAGCATGAACAGGAAGGCGAAGACCAGCTCGAACATGGGCGCGTTACCCCTCGTCAGTTCCCAGGGCCTCGAAGGCCGCATTGGCGCGGCGCTCAAAGCCCTCGCCGTCGTAGAGGATAAACAAAACCGGGAGCTTCTGCCTCTCCGCGAGGGCCAGGCCCGCCTCGGGCCCGAGCACGTTCATGGCCGTGGCCCAGGCATCGGCCCAGAGGGCTTCGGGATGGGCCACGGTGACCGAGGCCACGCGCTGGGGAATGGGATAGCCCGTGCGCGGATCGATGGTGTGGGAGTAGCGCACGCCGTCAGCCTCGAAGAAATTGCGATAGTCGCCGCTCGTGGCCAGGGACAGATCGCTCAGCGGCAGGGCTTCCTGCACCAGGCCCCGGGCCGAGGGGTCGGGGACTTCCACGCCAATGCGCCAGGGCACGCCCCGGTCATTCACGCCCCGGGCCCGGACTTCCCCACCAATATCCACGAGGTAGTTCCCAAGCCCCGCCGCCCCAAGCACGGCGGCCAGCACGTCGACGCCGTAGCCCTTGGCGAGGGCCGACAGGTCCACCTCGACCCCCGGGGCCGTGCGCTGAAGGGTCGGGGGATCGGCGCGCAGCACCAGCTTCTCAAAGCCTACCCTGGCCTGCGCGGCGGCAATGGCCTCCGCGGAGGGAGGCGCGAGGCGTCGTTCGCCCCCGGCGCCGAAGCCCCAGAGATCAATCAAGGGCCCCACGGTGACATCAAAAGCCCCGCCGCTCGCCGTGCTCACGGCCTGGGCGGCGGCCACCACGGTGGCGAAGGCCGGCTCAATGGCAAAGGGCGTAAGGCTTTCGCTTTGATTGAACTGGGAGATGGTGGCCTGGGGGTCCCAGGTGGACATGCTGGCGTTCACGGCGACGAGCGCGTCTTCCAGCCGGGACTCCAAAGCCTCCGGCGCCGGCGCCCCGTCCTCCGCGAGATAGGTGACGCGCCAATAGGTGCCCATGGTTTGCCCCTGGAGCGTGACCTTCTCCGGGGCGCCCTCGCAGGCTACAAGGGCAAGAACCGTCAAAAGCCCCAGCGTGCCCATCCAAATGGCGCGTAGCCAAGGGGTGCGTATCCAAAGCGTGCCGTTCACCGCTACTCTCCTTCCCATAGCTGCCCTGCCCCTCGCCCAGGGGGTGCGGGCGCCACCTTAGCGAAGGTGGTGGAAAATTACTGCTCTAGAGATAGGAGAACGTCATGTTGGAAGCCCCCCTAGCCTACGAAGTCGATGGCAAGGCCTTTGAAGGCCTCCTGGTCCGCCCCGAGGCCCCGGACACCCCGAAGGCC
>JAUILI010000141.1 GCA_030433075.1 Gammaproteobacteria bacterium
CGCTAGAGACCCTTCTGGCAGCCTTGCCGAGCGTGTCGCCCCCGGAATTACTCTCCCAGCTCAGCGCCCTCGAACTTGCCGGGCGTCTCTGGCTGAGTGGTGAACAGGCCCATTATCTGCGCTAGCGGGCGTTCTTTGCGGAAGCAGGCGCCCTTTGCGCTGGGCTTGGGCGCCGTTGGGGTGGGGCGGCTTGGCGGGCTATGATGGCAGCTCCTTTTCGGGGGGGTGCCCCCGTACGCCGCCGATCATAGGAGAGGCAATGGACCGCTACGCCGTCTTTGGCTTCCCCATTAGCCACAGCCTTTCCCCAAAAATCCATGGCCAGTTTGCGCTAGAAACAAAGCAAGCACTTACTTATGAAGCAATCGAAGCCACTCCGGAAGCTTTTGAAGCAACCTTGGCGACCTTTGCCGCCAGGGGTGGGCGGGGGGCGAATGTCACCGTACCCCATAAGGCCGCCGCAGCGGCGATTGCCAAGCGTTGTAGCCCTGCGGTCACCCTCGCCGGGGCCGCTAACACCTTGTGCTGGGCTGACGGGGGCTGGGAGGCCCACAACACCGATGGCCTCGGGCTCATCCATGATTTGAAGGTTTTGGGCTGGTCCCTGAAGGGCCGGCGCCTGGCCGTGGTGGGGGCGGGCGGCGCAGCCGCGGGGGTGATCGCGCCGCTCCTCGCTGAGGCGCCCGAACAGCTCGTGATCCTCAACCGCACCGAGGCCCGTGCGGAAGAATTATGCGACCGCTTCAAAAATGCTCCCGGGGCCAGCAAGCTTACCGCCGGGGGGCTCAATACACGTCTTACCTTTGATGGGGTTATCAACGCCACGGCGGCAAGCCTTTCCGGCGAGCGTCCTCCCCTCCCTTCGACCCTTTGGGCGCCCTGGGCCTTCGCCTACGACATGATGTATGGCGCAACGGCGACCCCCTTTCTTCAATGGGCAGAAAGCTGCGGGATTGGCGCCCGGGCCGACGGCTTCGGTATGCTCGTAGAGCAGGCCGCGGAAGCCTTTGCTCTGTGGCGCGGCGTTCGCCCGAGCACGGAAGGCGTTCGGCGGTCCCTAAAACCCGTAGCCCCATCCCCTATCGACAACACGCCCTAGGAGTCCCCATGGTCGCAGCGGCTGCCGTTGAACTGTTGGATCTCTCGACGCTGGATCCGGAAGCCTTTCCGGCGCGCCTCGAAGCTTTGCTTCAAGCAAACTTAGAAAAGGTCGATGCGCTCGCGGAAGCACCGCCGACCTGGTCGGCGATCATGGAGCCCCTGGAAGCCCTGGAAGCCGAGCTGGCCGCTCTGTGGGGCCCCCTGCGGCACCTTAACGCCGTCAAGAACAGTGAGGCCCTACGCGCCTGCCACGACGCGTGCCTGCCGCTACTTACCAATTATTTCAACACCTTAGGACAGCACCGGGGGCTTTATGGGGCCTACGAGAAGCTTGCGGAAGCCGGCGCGGGTCCCGAGCCGGGGGCTAAGCGGGCCCTGACCCAGGCGCTCCGAGGCTTTCGCCTAAGCGGCATTGATTTGCCTCCAGAGCAGCAGGCGGAATACCGGGAGCTCACCCACCAGCTTTCAGAGTTAAGCAATCGCTTCACAAAAAATCTCCTCGATGCCACCGATGCTTTTTCCCTCGACGTCGACGCGGCAGCCCTTAAAGGCTTGCCCGAGGACGTGCGCCAGCGGGCCCTCGCCGAGGGGCAGGAAGGGGGCGGGCGCCTTTTGCTGAATACGCCCACCTACTTGGCGGTGATGACCTACGCCGAGGACCGGTCCCTCCGGGAAACCTTCCATAAAGCATGGATCACCCGGGCATCGGAGCTGGGGGAGGGGGACGGCCAGTGGGATAACGCGCCGGTGATGGTGGAGATCCTTCGGCTTCGTCAGCGCCTCGCTGAACTGCTGGGCTTTGAAAATTATGCCGAGCGCCAGCTCGTGGATCGCATGGCCGGAGATGCCAACACGGTTCTTAGCTTCCTGCAGGATCTGGCGCACCGGGCCAAGCCCCAGGCGGAGCGCGAGTTCAAAGCCCTCGAGGCCTTTGCCAAGGCAGAGCTTGAGCTCGAAACCCTGGCCCCCTGGGATGTGGCCTACGCCAGCGAACAGCTGCGCAAAGCCACCTTCTCCCTCGATGCGGAGGCGCTGCGCCCCTATTTCCCCCTCGAGCGGGTGCTCGCGGGGCTCTTTCAGATCCTGAGCACCGTCTTTGCCATTGAATTGGCGCGGGAAAGCGACCCCACGCCCTATCACCCGGATATCCAACGCTTTTCCGTGCGCCGGGAGGGGCAGCTGGTGGGTCATCTCACCTGCGATCTCTTTGCCCGAAAGGGTAAGCGAGCTGGCGCTTGGATGGACGGTGTCCTCAGTCGCCGACGCCTGGGCAACACGGTGGAGAACCCCCAGGCCTACGTGGTCGCCAACTTTGCCCCCGGGGGTGAGGGCACGCCGCCGCTCCTGACCCATGACGAGGTACTCACCCTGTTCCATGAGTTTGGGCACGCGGTGCATCACCTCACGACCCAGGTCGACATCATGGATCTCGCGGGCATCAACGGGGTGCCCTGGGACGCAGTCGAGCTGCCGAGCCAATTCTTAGAGAACTGGTGCTGGACCGAAGCTGGGCTGAACGCCATGAGCGGCCACTATGAAACGGGCGCGCCCCTTCCCGAGGCCTTCCGGGCGAATCTTCTAGCCGCCCGGAATTTCCAGTCTGCCCTCGGGCTCATGCGCCAGCTCGAGCTTTCCCTCTTTGATTTTCGCCTCCACCAAACCCCGGTCACGGAGGTTGCCGACCTTCGCGCCGTGCTTGAGGCCGTGCGCCGGGACACCACCGTGGTCCCCGTCGCCCCGGAAAATCGCTTTGAGAGCAGCTTTGCCCACATCTTCGCTGGGGGCTACGCGGCGGGGTATTACAGCTATAAGTGGGCTGAGGTGCTGGCGGCGGACGCCTTCTCCCGCTTCGAGGAGGAGGGGGTGATGAATCCCGCGGTGGGCGAAGCTTTCCGTCAGCACATCCTCGAACGGGGTGGGAGCGAAGCGCCCGAAGTCTTGTTCGAGCGCTTTAGGGGTCGCCCGCCGCAGATCGATGCGCTGCTACGGCATTGTGGAATCGAAGGAACCGCACCGTGACCCTGCGCAAACGCTTTATTGCCGGGGCGGTATGCCCTCGGTGCAGCGCCATGGACCGGGTGGTGATCCTTGAAGATCCCGATGGTGCCGAGCCCCCGCGGCGCGCCTGCGTGGCCTGTGACTTTGAAGAAGCCATGGCGCCGGCGGGGCCGCTACCGCAAGCGCCCGCGGGTAAGCATGATCAGCCTCGGCCGGCCCCTCAGACCACGGCCCAACCCTTGAAGTTCTTTCCGCCCCCAAGGCGCTCGTCTTAAGTAAAGGCCTGCGCTGCCCCTAGGCAGGGGGGAGGACGAGGCCCCCTCGGCCATAGACCCAGGCCAAGCTGACGCTCCGGGCCAGAAAGAAGAGGGCCAGGGCCGACCACAGCCCCGCATTGCCATGGGAATGGAGGATCAGCAGCGCTGGCGCGTAAATCAGCAGCGCCGACGCCAGCATGGTGTTGCGCAAAACGAGGCTCTGCGTGGCGCCAATAAAGACCCCATCAAAAATAAAGGCGCCGGCTGCTAGCAGGGGGAGGGCGATGAGCCAGGGTAGGGCGGCCTCGCCCGTGCTGGCAACGCCCTCGATGTCCGTGAGCAGTGCAATCAGCTCTGGGCCGAAGGCCCAGAACACCGCGCTGCTGGCCACGGCGCCGCCGAAGGCCAGCTTCAGCGCCAGCCAAACCCAGGCCCTTGCCTCTTTAAGATCCCGACGCCCGAGCGCCTGACCGACCAAGGTCTCGCAGCCGTGAGCGATGCCGTCGAGGCCGTAGGAGACGGCCATGAAGAGATTCATCAAGAGGGCGTTGGCCGCCACAACCGCCGTTCCTAGCCCCGCTCCCTGGGCGGTAAATACGGAAAGGCTGAGCAAAAGGGTCAGGGTTCGAAGGAACAGATCTCCATTGACCCGGAGAAAAGCACCATAGCCCTGGCGAAGTGCTTGCCAAGGAACGACCCCTGGCCACCGCTTAAGCGCGGGACGAAGTTGGGACGCCGCATAGAGTGCGCCGAGGCCCTCGGCGAGGGCCGTGCCCAAGGCGACGCCGGGCCCCG
>JAUILI010000142.1 GCA_030433075.1 Gammaproteobacteria bacterium
GAAGAGCCAGGGATCCCCTTCGGCCATGGCGTCCTGGTAGGTGCCGAAGTTCGCCAGCCGCGTCTCGATGAAATGGGTGAGCACGCGCTCCGCGTCCTCCGCGGTTACGGCATAGCTAAAGGGCCGTAGCACGCCAAAGGCGTTCGCGCATTCCCGTTCGATGAGGGCGAGCACCGCTTCCGTGGTGGCGTCCGGGGCCACGGCGTAGGGCGCCGGGACTTCGGGGCGATCCGCCGCCTTCTTCGGCCAGCCTTGCCGGTTGTCGGCGTCGAAATTCCATTGCCCCCCGACGGGCTGGTCTCCCTCCATGAGGAGTCCGGTTTTCCGCCGTAGCTCCCGGTAGAAATATTCCATGCGCAGCTGCTTGCGCCCCTTGGCCCAGCGGGCGAAATCCTCCCGGCTCGCGAGGAAGCGATCGTCTTCTTCCCAGGTGAGGGGGAGGGCGCCGCTGTCGCGGAGCGCATCGAGGGCCTCCTGCACCCGCCATTCCCCCGGGCGCGTCACCACCACCTCCTCAAAGGGGCCAAGGCGGGCGTAGGCGCGTTCCAGCTCGCCGGGTAGGCTCTGAGTGTTCTCCGGGTCGTCCAGGGTCACATAGGCCACCCGGTAGCCCGCGGCGCGGAGGCGCTCGGCGTGGTGGCGCATGGCGCTGAAGATGAGGGCGAGCTTCTTGGAGTGGTGGGGCGCGTAGCCAACCTCGGCCCCCACCTCGGCCAGGAGCACGGTGCAGTCCTCAGGCCCGGCGCCGGCCAGGCTGGAAAGCTTCAGGGACAGCTGATCGCCGAGCACGAGCACCAGGCGGCGTTGATGATTCACGATGGACTCCTCGTCCCGTCGCCCCCGCCCCCGAGGCCCTCGATGAGAGGGCGCAAGGCTAGCACAGCTCGCCCCTTGAGCCCGGGGCCCTGCGCCGCGATCATAGGCGCCGCCGTCGATTAAGGAGCGCGCCGTGGCTTACTGGCTCATGAAGTCCGAACCGGAAGAATTCAGCATTGATGACCTGAAAGCGCGCCCGGAGCAGCGCGAGCCCTGGGACGGGGTGCGCAACTACCAGGCCCGGAACTTCATGCGCGATCAGATGAAGCTGAAGGACCGCATTCTGTTCTATCACTCGAACTGCGAGGTTCCGGGCATCTACGGCATCGCCGAGGTGGCCAGCGCTGCCTACCCGGACTTCACGGCTTTTGATCCGAAGGACAAGCACTACGATCCCAAGAGTGATCCGGAGAACCCCCGGTGGTTTCTTGTGGACGTGCGCTTTGTGCGGAAAACCAAGCGCCCCATCACGCTCGCGGAGCTAAAGGCCGATCCGGAGCTTGCGGAATTCCCCCTCGTGCGCCGGGGCAATCGCCTGTCCATCATGCCCGTCACCGCGGAGCAGTGGAAAATGATCATGGCCCGGGAAAAGCGATCGGCGTAAGCTCCCGGCCCCCCGCTGCCGCCACGAGCCTTTAGACCATGGATGCCGCCCCCTCCGCCTCCCGCACGGCCCTCGCCGGTGGGCTTTTTGCCGTCCTGGCCTATGGCTTCTGGGGCGTGGCGCCCCTGTATTTTCGGGCCCTGGACGGGGTGGGGGCCTTTGAGATCGTGGCCCATCGCGTGCTCTGGACCGCGCTGCTCCTTATTCCCATTCTGGCCCTCACCCGGGGCTTCGGGCGCCTCAAGGCCGTGCTCACCACCCCCAAGGTGGCCCTCACGCTGCTGGTCTCCGGCACGCTCATTGGGGGGAACTGGCTGATCTTTATTTTGGCCATTCTCGATGCTCGGGTGCTCGAGGCGTCCCTGGGCTACTTTATCAATCCCCTCGTCAGCCTCGCCCTGGGCATGGTGGTGCTGAAGGAGCGGCCCACGCCTCTGCAGCTCATCGCCATGGCCGTGGCCAGCCTCGGGGTGCTCAATGAAGTGGTGCGCTTCGGCGCTGTGCCCTGGCTGGGCCTGGCCCTTGCCGGCTCCTTCGCCATTTACGGGCTTTTGCGAAAGCAGCTGGCCGTGGATGCCTTCGTGGGGCTCACCGTCGAATCCTGGCTCCTCCTGCCCGTGGCCGCCGTTTTCCTCCTCACCCTTCCGGAGGGGGGCGCCTTTATGAGCAGCGTGGGCAACGCCGCCATGCTCATGCTCGCGGGGCCAGTCACCATGTTTCCCCTCCTGTGCTTTGCGGGGGCGGCCACGCGCTTGGCCCTCGGCACCCTCGGTTTCTTCCAGTATCTTGCCCCGTCGCTCCAGTTCGGGTTGGCTATCTGGGTTTTCCAGGAACCCTTCGACCCCGCCCAGTGGTGGACCTTTGGGTTGATCTGGCTAGGCCTCGCCCTCTTCACCGCGAATATGGTGCTGCGCCGGCGCGGCTAGGGTTTTGTCATTTCCCCGTCATGGGGCTGCGGCAGGGTAGGGTCGTGCTTGCGCTCACGGCAGCGCGGCGCCATGATCATCGGAGTCCTGTCGCACGAGCGGCTTTTTAAGCCCGAGCGCCCAAGGCCCGCCGAGGCCGTTGGTGCCACAGGACGCACAGGGGAAGCACTATGACGGCGCCCGTTTTCCGGGAACCGGGCTCACCGGCCTTCGCTGGGGGCCGCGTGCCCCCCATCCTTCGGGTGAACGTCGCCGGCCAGCCGGTGGAGTGGCTCACCTGGCAGGAGGCGGTCTGCCTCCATGCGCGCGACCTCATCGTTTGGACCCTCGGAGAAACGGTCTGCGAAGTCCGGGGCGGTCGCTCTCGCTTAACCGGAGAAACGACCACCCTGACGCTCCACAGCATCCTCGCGTCCGATGGCGCCATTGGCCGCGCGCCTCGGGGCATACCCCCCCTGACCAATAAGGCTCTCTTTCGGCGGGATCAGAACCATTGCCTCTACTGCGGGCAGCATTTTCCCGATAGTGAACTGTCCCGGGATCACGTGGTGCCGCGCTCCCGGGGCGGGGCGGACGTGTGGGAAAACGTGGTGGCCGCCTGCCGGCGCTGCAATCACTACAAGGGGGACCGGCACCTCCGGGAGCTGGGCCTCGAACTTCGGGCCCTGCCCTATGTGCCGAACTTCGCCGAGTATCTGGCGCTGATCAACTCAGGCCGGATCCTCGGCGATCAGATGGCGTTCCTCCGCGCCCAGTTCGGGCGCGATAGCCGCCTGCTTCACTAGCGGCGGGGTTTTAGCCCTCGCAGCCGAGGACGCTTCGCCCCGTCTCCAGCGCATCGCCCCCATCGTAGCGGAAGGCATTGTGGAGCACGGCGCAGCGCGCGGCCGATGAATCGAGGCGGGGATCGGCGGCGAGATCGGCCAGCAGCCCCTCAAGCGTTTCTGCCACAGAGGTCATCTCTGGCCCTGGCGCCGTGTCTAGGCGCAGATGGCCGACGGGCGTTCCGTCTTCGAAGGGCTGCCAGCGCGGACCCAGTCCGCCCCCGGTGCCGGGATCGAGATCCCGGGCGAAGCTCGCCCAGTAGCCCATCATTTGCCGGGCCAGGCGCGCCCGCCCTTCCGCATTGTCGTCGTGGTAGAGCAGGCCCGATTGGCTGCCCACGTCGAAGTGATTAAAGACGAAGGGAATCTCGAGGCCATGGGCCGCCCCCAACAGCTGGGTGACGTTGAGGCCCAGGCGCCGCCCCTGCTCATCCCAATCCCAGCGGTAGGTCCAGACCGGAAGGCCGGCTTCCCGTCGGCGCCGCGCCGGCTCATCCACGCCCCGAAGCTTCCAGGCCCGGGCGCTGTACTCGGCCATGAGGTTGTAGCGATCGGCGTCCTTTGGCCAAAGGGGCAGGCCGAAGGCCCGGGTGACCTGGCGCGGGTCGAAGGCCATGAAGATTTTGCTCTCGTCCCGGTTGGTGCCGAAGATCATGGGTACGGGGGCGCTCCGCGCGGGATCGGCAAACAGCGCGAGGAAGGGCGTCTCGGGCAGCACGGCGCCGTCGCGCAGCACCGCTGGATTGTTGGGGCCGAGCACGTCGGTGCCATAGAGGGCAAAGAGTTCGGTCACCGTTAAGGCGCGGAGCCGCTGCCCGAGGGCGTCAGGGTCGGCCTCGGCCAGGCGCGCCTTGGCGCAGGCCCGATCGCATGCCGGTTCCCCCTGGGCCAGCAGGGTGAGGGCCACTTCGCCGCTGCTGCCGTCCAGGCCGGGTTCCGGGTCATCGGTCAGA
>JAUILI010000143.1 GCA_030433075.1 Gammaproteobacteria bacterium
CTCGTAATCGATAAATTGCCGGGCGAGGGGGTGATTGAGGTCCCGCCAGTCCAGCCAAAGGTGGTAGGCCGCCACGGATACGAGCATGGCGCGCATGCGGAAGTTGATCCAGCCCCAGTGCTGAAGGGCGCGCATGGCTGCGTCTACAAAAGGCCAGCCCGTTTGCCCCCGTAGCCAAGCGTCAAGGGCGTCGCTAGGGCCCCGGGGGCGCAGGGAATCGAGGGCGCGGTTAAAGCTCACGGTCTCAAGGGCAGGCTCCGATTCCAGCTTCTGAATGAAGTGGCAGTGCCAGTGGAGGCGAGCTTCAAAGGCGCTTCGGGCCCGGGGGGAGAGGGCCGGAGCCTCCTCCGGCTGTTTCTTCGCTTCCCGAACGCGCTGCACGACGCGGCGCAGGGACAGGCTTCCCCAGGCCAGATGATGGGAAAGGCGAGAGCCGCTGTGCACCGCCTCGGCCGGGGCGGACATGCGCCGGTGGTAGTCCGCCCCCGCGGCCTCCAGGAACTCGCTTAGCCGCGCCTGGGCGGCGTCTTCCCCCGCCGCCAGGGGCGCTCCGCGGTGGGGAACGGCGGGATGAAAGGCGCTCGTCGGGAGCTTGGGGAACAGCTGGCCCCAGGGCACCGCCGGGGCCGGCGGGCCTGGCACCCGGGCCGGCGCGGGGCGTGCCAGGCGGGTCATGTGCGTTTCCCAGCCGCGGCTAAAGCGGTTTCGGTTCCGAAGACCCCGGGTCACCCCAAAGGTCTGATGCTCTCCCCAGGGAATGCCCTGGACCCGGCACCAGGCCTTTACGGCCCGGTCCCGGGCGTAGGTCCAGCCGTTTCCCGTTTCCTCATGGCTTTCAAGATGGGTGAAGCCCTCGCTACGCCGAAGGGCTTCGAGGACCGAGACGGCATGGCCTTCCCGAACCCAGAGCCCCGAGCCCCGGGCGCGCAGTGATGCATCCAGGGCCCTGAGGGTTGCCTCCACAAAACGGGCGTGCTGAAGGTCGAGGTCGCCCTGGCGCCAGAGGTCCGGTTCAAGGATATAGAGGGGGAGCACGGGGCCCCGGGCCAGGGCGGCCTGAAGGGCTTCGTGATCGTCGAGGCGCAGATCGCGCTTGAACCAGAGGACCGTGAGCACGGCAAAGCTCGCTATTGTCTGACGCGCCCGCGACTGCGATAGCATGCCATGGCGCTTCAGCGCAGCCTAGAAACGACGGCATTCAGCAACGATCAGAAGGGAGATGGGTCATGGCCTATGACAGCGGTGGCGCTGGGGGCGGCGGAGCGCGAAACGTGCTGGGGGGGGCGTTGCAGCTGTGCTCCGAGGCACCCCTCACGGGCTTCTATCGCGATGGCTGTTGCCACACGGGGCCGGAGGATCTTGGACGCCACGTGGTGTGCGCCGTCATGACCGAGGCCTTTTTGCAGTTCTCCAGCGCCGTGGGAAACGATCTACAAACGCCCCGGCCTGAATTTGCATTCCCGGGGCTGCGCCCTGGGGACCGGTGGTGTCTCTGCGCCGATCGCTGGCGGGAGGCGGATGAGGCGGGCTGCGCCCCCCCGGTGGTGCTGGCGGCAACGCACCAAAACGCGTTAGCCCGCATTGATCGGGCCCGGCTTCTGGCCCTGGCGGTGGACGCCCCGGCCCAGGGCTAGGGGCGGGGATAGAGGGCGGCGACGTTCACCGGGACCCCGGAGGCCTGCACCACGCTTGCGTGGTGACGCTCGAAGGCTCGGGCATCCGGGAGGCCGCAGGCGTGGGCCAGCTGCTCCACCTCCTTCACCAGGTTCTTGTGGTAATGGGCGACCCGCTCGGCCTTGTCGCTCGGTACGAGGCCGCGCTGAAGCCGCGGGTCGTGGGTGGTGATCCCCGTGGGGCAGGTATTCTGATTGCACTGCAGAGCCTGAATGCAGCCTAGGGAGAACATAAAGCCCCGGGCTGTCACGCACACGTCGGCGCCGAGGCATAGGGCAAAGGCGACGTCAGTGGGGGTAATGAGCTTTCCCGAAGCAATCAGCCGGATCCGATCCCGGAGCCCGGCGGCGCGGAGGGCGTTGTCCACCAGGGGCAGGCTGTCCCGAAGCAGCAGGCCCACGTCATCAAGGAGGCCCATGGGCGCGGCGCCCGTGCCGCCGTCGCCGCTGTCGAGGCTCAGGAAATCGGGGGCGCTCTCAAGGCCCCGGCGCTTGATCTCATCGCAGAGGATTTGGAGCCAGGCGTCGCTACCCAGCACGAATTTGAGCCCTGTGGGCTTCCCCGTGATTTCCCGCACCCGGGCTACAAAATCGAGGCAGCTGGGGACGTCGGTAATTTCCGGATGGCGATTCGGGGAGAGGGAATCCTGGCCTTCGGGAATGCCCCGCACCCGAGCAATGGCCGGGGTGACCTTCGCTCCGGGGAGCACGCCGCCCTTTCCGGGCTTCGCCCCCTGGGACAGCTTGATCTCAAACATGCGCACCTGCCGGTGCTGGGCAATGGCGGCGAGCTTGCCTTCGTCTAAGTGCCCCTCGGCCGTGCGCACGCCGTACTTGGCCGTGCCCACCTGAAAGACAATGTCTGCGCCGCTTTCAAGATGCAGCGGCGCCAGGCCCCCTTCCCCCGTGTTCACCCAGCAGCCCGCCTTGGCGGCGCCGAGGCCCAGGGCGCGGATGGCGACATCGGAAAGGGCGCCGTAGCTCATGCCGGACATGTGGAAAAAGCTCTTCGCCTCATAGGGCTGGCGGCACCCGGGGCCAAAGGTGAGGGGCGGGGTTTCCTGGCATTCCTCATCGAGGCGGGCGAAGGGGGCATTTAAAAAGCGCACCGTTCCGGGCGTGGTGGCGATTTTCGTACTGCCGAAGGCCACCGTGTTGTCGAGGTTCTTCGCCGCGCGGTAGACCCAGCTTCGCTGGGCGCGGTTGAAGGGCAGCTCCTCCCGGTCCATGGCGAAAAAATATTGCCGAAGGAAAATGCCGAGATGTTCGAGCTGATAGCGGGCGCGCCCCAGCAGCGGGTAGTTCCGAAGTAGGGTATGGGCCGTTTGCTGCCGATCCTGCAAATAGGCCTTCAGAAGAAGGGCCGCGCCGAGAAGTAGTCCTAGCCAGAGCACCGTGCTCATGGGTTCGCAATCCTTGGTTAAGGCTGGGGTTAGGGCTGGGCGCCGTCGGTGGCATAGCCCGAAGGCGCGTTTGCCGAATCATCATCCGCCGATTCCGCCCGCGGGTCGAGTTCGAGACCCGCTGGGGTAAGACTGGCCGCAAGGACGAATTGTTCCGTTTCCTCCAGCACCGGACGGGGTTTTTGTTGCCGCTGCTGCACAAGGCCAAGGGCGAAGAGCAGCAGGGCCGCGCCGCTAAACCACCACAGCCCCTCGGGGCCGACGAGGTGCATGGCATAGGCGGCGAGGGGCGCGCCCAGGGCCGAGGTGGCGCCGTAGGTGAGGAGCAGGCTCGTGCCAACCATCACGAACTGGGAGGGTTCGGCGCGATCGTTCGCATGGGCGTTGCAAACGGCGTAGAGGGTGAGCACGAAGCCCCCCCAGAGCGTGCTGAGGGCGATGACCAGGGCTGGCCGCGTGGCATCGGAGAGGAGGGCCAGGGCGAAGGCCGTTCCGGCGCCAGCGAGGCAGGAGAACAGCAGGACCAGGCGCCGATCCAGATGGTCGGAGAGGCGCCCCAGGGGGTACTGGAATAGGGCTGCGCCGAGGGTGGCGCCGCTAATGACCCAGGTGACCGCCTGCGTATCGAGCCCTAGGGTGCGCCCAAATACCGGGCCCAGGGCCCAGAAGCTTCCCGTGATCAGCCCAAGCATGGCCGCGCCCCCGAGGCCCACGGGGCTGATCCGCCAGAGGGCGCGCAGATCCAGCTGCACGTCGGCCAGGGGCGCTGGGGCCGTGGCCCCGGAGAGGGAGACGGGCATGACCGCGAGGGACAGGAGCACGGCGGCGCCGGCGAAGAGCATGGGGTCCTGGGCCGGCGCAAGGTTCACCGCCTGCTGGCCAAGAATGATCATCACCAGATTGATGATGGTGTAGATGGACAGGAGGGCGCCCCGGTTGTCGCTCGAGGCCCGCTCGTTCAGCCAGCTCTCGATGATCATGTAGAGGCCTGACATGCACACTCCGGTTGCGGCGCTCAGGAGCGTCCAGC
>JAUILI010000040.1 GCA_030433075.1 Gammaproteobacteria bacterium
GCCGGCGGCAAGAGCCCCTCGCCCCGCTCGGGCCACTCAAAGAACAGCATGGCCGCCTCCTCTAGAAGCTCCCGGAGCCCCAGGGCGTGGAGCTCCTCAGGATCGGCGAGGCGATAAAGGTCGAAGTGCACAATCACGAGCCCGCCCAGCTCATAGCGCTCGAGGAGGGTGTAGGTCGGAGAACGCACCGCGCCCCCGTAGCCCAGGGCCCGAAGCACGCCCCGCACCAGGGTGGTCTTGCCAGCGCCAAGATCGCCGTAAAGATAGACCACCTGGGGGCGCGGAAGGGTCGCCAGCTGGGCGCCGAGGACGAGGGTGGCCGCCTCATTCTCCAGCCAGTGGTCCCCCACCAGCGTGCTCATTGCCCCCAGGCCTTCAGCAGGGGCCCGAATTCGTCAAAAAGATCTCGGGCCAGAAGGCTCGGCCCCCGGTGCTCGGCCGCCCGGTCCCCGGCTTCTCCGTGAAGCTGCACCGCTGCGGTAAGCGCCGTCTCTCCTACCAGCCCCTGAGCCCATAGCCCTACGGTCAGCCCGGCGAGCACATCCCCCATGCCCGCCGTGGCCATGGCGCTGTTGCCCCCGAGGCTCACGGCCAGGCCGGCGTCGCTCGCGATGATCGCGCCCGCGCCCTTCAGCACGGTGGGCGCCCCATAGCCCTTGGCGAGGGCCTCGGCTGCGGCAAAGCGGTCCGACTCCACGGCGGCGGTGGGGCAGCCGAGCAGGCGCCCCGCCTCCCCGGGATGCGGGGTAAGGAGCGCGGGAAAGGGCAGGACGCGAGGCCCCGACTCCGCCAACAGGGTGAGGCCATCGGCATCGAAAACCGTGGGCAGGCGCGCCTCCAGCACCGCACCGAAGAGCTGCCGGGCCCAGCCATCAAGCCCAAGCCCCGGGCCCAGCAGGACCGCGTCGGCGCGGGCCAGGAGGGGCGCAAGATCCCGGCGATGGGTAACGCCGCGCACCATCAGCTCTGGGCACCGAGCTAGGGCCGGCGCCACGTGATCCGGCGCCGTGGCCAAGGTGACGGCGCCGGCTCCCGCGCGCAGCGCCGCCTCCGCGGCTAGAAGGCCAGCGCCCCCCATGCCGACGCCACCAGCCACCACCAGCACCCGGCCAAAAATGCCCTTGTGGGCGGCGGCGGGGCGCGGCAAGGCTCCAGCGGGCCGGGGGCCGAGGAGGGTCACCGTCCCCTCCGGGACCTCGGCGGGCGGCGCGCAGGCAAGGTCCGCGTGAGTCAGGGTCCCAACCCAATTCCGCGCTTCTCCGGTGAAGGCCCCGCGCTTCGGAAGCAGCAGGCTTTGGGTTACCGTTGCCCGAAGCACCGCGCCCGGGGCCGCGCCCGTATCGGCGTCCAGGCCACTGGGCAGATCCAGCGCGAGCACCGGCACGCCCTGGGCATTCACCCGCTCAAAGCAGTGGGCGAGCGCGCCGCCCACGGGACGGGCAGCCCCCGTTCCCAGCAGCCCGTCCACCACCACATCAAATTCGTTAGGTTCGAATTGCTCGAAGGGGGCCTGAGGCACTCCGGCGGCCGCCGCAAAGTCCCGGGCGCGCTGGGCATCGGGCGTCTTGGGAGGCGAAAGATAGAAGAGGGTGCACGCGAGGCCCCGGCCTTGGGCCAGGCCCGCCAGCACGGCGCCATCTCCGCCGTTATGGCCCGGCCCCGCCAGAATGGCGACCCGCCGCGCCTTGGGCCAAAACCCCTGCAGCGTCGCCAGCGCCGCCTGGGCGGCCCGGCGCATGAGCCGGAGCCCGGGCACCCCCTCGCCTTGAAGCGTGCGATCGTGCGCCTGGGCCGCGGCGGCCGTGTAGGCCAGGGCATCGCTCATTCCCGAAACGGGGGCGCAGGTCATGGGGGCTTTCTCCGCGTAGCAGGGCCGGGGCAGTATAGGGCCTCCCCCTTTCCCCTGCAGGACTGTCATGAGCGACGGAGCCCCGAGCGCCCCCTTTGATGCCAGCGCGCTGCCTGCGCTCCGCCAGCGCCTCGATGGCTGGGCCCGGGAGCTCGGCTTTGAGGCTTTGGGGGTCACGGACGTGGACGCCGGGCCCCACCGGGACTATCTCGCCCAGTGGCTGGCCCAGGGTCACCACGGCTCCATGCTTTGGATGGAGCGCCATGAAGCCCTTCGGAGCGATCCCACGGGGCTCTTGCCCGGGACCCTTCGGGTGATCAGCGTGCGCATGAACTATCGGCCCCGGGACGACGACCCGGAGACCGTGCTCGCCGACCCCCGGAAGGCCTATATCGCCCGCTATGCCCTCGGCCGCGACTACCACAAGGTGCTAAGGCCCCGCCTTGCCCGCCTGGCGGAGCGTATCGAACGGGAAGCGGGGGGACAGCATCGGGCCCTCACGGACTCCGCGCCTCTCCTGGAGAAGGCCTATGGGGAGAAGGCCGGGCTGGGCTGGATTGGCAAAAACACCCTGCTGTTGAACCGGGAAGCGGGCTCCTGGTTTTTGCTCGGGGAGATCTTGAGCACCCTGCCCCTGCCCATCGACGACCCCAGCACCGGCGACCCCTGCGGCACCTGCAGCCGCTGCCTGAGCGCCTGCCCCACGGATGCCTTCCGCGGGCCCCGGCAGCTCGACGCCCGGCGCTGCCTCGCCTACCAAACCATCGAGAACAAGGGACCCATTCCCGAAGCCCTCCGCCGCCCCCTAGGCAATCGCATCTTTGGCTGCGACGACTGCCAGCTCGTGTGCCCCTTCACGAAGTTCTCAAGGCCCACGGAGGAACGGGACTTCGCCCCGCGAAATGATTTCGACCGCGGCGAGCTTCTGGATTTTTTTCGCTGGGATGAAGCCACCTGGTCAGCGCGCACCGCCGGCAGCCCGCTGCGGCGCCCGGGCTTTGAGGGCTGGCAGCGCAATCTGGCCGTGGCCCTAGGAAATGCCCCCTTTGATCCCGCGATCGTCGCCGCGCTTGAAGAACGCTTGGAGACCGCAAGCCCCATGGTGCGCGAGCACCTGACCTGGGCCCTCGCGGAGCAGGCGGCTAAGGCGCCTTGAAGATCGTCCGCCGGTAGTGGGCCAGCTCGGCGATGGAATCGCGGATATCGTCCAGGGCCAGATGGCGCCCCTGCTTCTGCACCCCCGCATAGGCCTCGGGATACCAGCGCGCCGCCAGGCCCTTCACCGTGCTGACGTCAATCAGGCGATAATGGAAGAAGGCCTCGAGGGTCGGCATGTGCCGGCGAAGGAACCGACGATCTTGATGAATGGAATTGCCACAGAGCGGCGCCTGCCCGGGCTCCGCAAAGCCCTGGAGGAAAGCCAGCGTTTCCGCCTCGGCCTGCGCCGTGGACACGGTGCTGGCGCGCACCCGATCCACCAGCCCCGAGCCGCCGTGGTGGGTCCAGTTCCATTCGTCCATCTTGTCCAGCTCGGCTTCAGCGTGATGAATCGCAAAAACCGGACCCTCGGCCAGAATTTGAAGCTCGCTGTCCGTGACCAGGGTGGCGATTTCGATAATGACGTTTTCCTCGGGATCGAGGCCGGTCATTTCCAAATCCATCCAGATCATGGGCGGATGCTGGTCCATGGGAAGCTCCTTTCGTGGGCGGGGGCCGGCGGGGCAGGCGGCAGTTTAGCAAACGCCGGAAGAGGACCGCGCCCATGACCCGGGCCGTGGTGCTATCCCATCTGGGCCACGAACTGCTGGTGGCGCCGGAACCCGCCCTGACCCCCACCCGCTGCGCGCTCCGCAGCGCCCTGCCCCCCCTCGTGGCCGGAGATGAGGTGCGCCTCGCGGAGGACGGCAACGCGGTGCTCGCCGTGGAGGCTCTGCCCCGGCAAACGCTGCTGGAACGGCAGACGGCTCGGGGGACGCGCCCCATCTGCGCCAACCTCGACACCCTGCTCATCACCTTTGCCAGCGCCCCGGCGCCCCACGGGGATCTTTTAGATCCGCTCCTCGCCGCCGCCTTCGACGCCGGCCTCGAGCCCTGGCTCTTGCACAACAAATGCGACCTGGCCAGCCCCGAGGCCGAAGCGCTACACCAGGAATTTACGGCCCTGGGCTTTCGCGTTTTTCGCCTGAGCGCCCGGGAGGGCATGGGCATTGACGCCCTGCGCGCGGCCTTAAGCGGTCGCCGGGCGGCCTTTGCGGGCCAGTCCGGGGTCGGGAAATCGTCCCTTTTGAATGCCCTCATGCCCGAAGCCGCCGCCAAGGTCGGCAGCCTATCGGAGCGCCTAAACCGGGGCCTTGGCCGGGGTCGGCACACCACCAGCGTGGTGCGCCTCTATCCCCTGGGCGCCCGCCTCAGCGACGGCACCCTCATCGACGCCCCGGGGCTCCGGCGCTTCGTCCCCGTGCCCGTCAGCGCCTGGGCCCTGGCCAAAACCTTCCCGGACGTGACCGCCGCTGCCGCCCACTGCCGCTTTCGCGATTGCGCCCACGACCAGGAGCCCGGCTGCGGGGTGCAGGCGGCCCTTGCCGATGGCACCCTCGGTGCCGAGCGACTGGCCCGCTATCGTCAATGCCAAGCCGGCCCGGAGACCCTATGAATCCTAAGCGCTGCCTTTCCCTTGCGGCCTTCGACGCCCTCGCCGCCGCAACGCCCGGATTGTGCCTGCTGGATGTTGGCGCACCGCAGCGCTTTGCCCAGGCCCACCTGCCCGGCGCCCGGCTCCTGAACCCCATGGATCTCCTCCTGGGCTTTGGCCCCGCACCGGGAAACCCTAGAGAGCCGGAGCGCCTGCGCCAAACCCTAGCCGAAGCCCTCGGCCCGGAAGCCTGGGCTGGCCAGGTGCCAGTGGTGCTCTACGACGATGAAGGGGGCGCCTGGGCCGGGCGCGCGGTGTGGACCTTGGAGCTCTTCGGCATCGACGCCTGGGCCGTTATGGACGGAGGCCTGATCGCCTGGGCCGAAGCCGGCCGGCCCCTAGAGCACGGCCCGCCGCCGGCGCCCTTCGCGGTACCCGAAGCAGCGCCCCTTAGCGCCTTCCCAAACCCCGAGCCCTGGGCTACGCGAGAGGACGTGGAAGCCGCCCTGGCCGCGGACACGCACTGCCTGTGGGACGCCCGAAGCCCCGCGGAATATGCGGGATTCCAGCGCACAGCGGCGCGCAATGGCCACATTCCCGGCGCGGTCAACGTCCCCATCACAGCGCTCCTGGACCCCCAGCGCAGCGGGCGGCTGCGGGCCGATTTGGCGGACGTTCTCTCGGAGGCGGGCATCGACGGCACCCGCCCCATCATTACCCATTGCCATAGCCACCATCGCTCGGGCTTAAGCTATCTTGCGGGCCGCCTCCTCGGCTGGCCCATCCGCGCCTACGCCGGAAGCTGGGGCGAGTGGGGCAACCACCCGACGACGCCCATCATGGAAGGACCGCACCCCCATGGTTGATCTTGCCCGCGCTCGGCGCTTCCTCTGGCTCCAGCACCGCCTCCCGAAGGCGCTGCTCACCCGCCTCGCCGGCGCCTTCGCACGCTGGGAGGGGGGCTGGGTCACGACCCTCGCCGTTCGCGCCTTCGTGGCCGTGTTCAAGGTGGACCTCAGCGAAGCGGTGGAATCCCGCCCCGAGGCCTTTCCCCGCTTCAACGCCTTTTTTACGCGGGATTTAAAGCCCGGGGCCCGAAGCTGGCCCGAAGATCCGGCCCTACTCGCGAGCCCCTGCGACGGCGCCCTCTCAGCCCAGGGGCCGATCCGCGCCGGCCAGCTGTTCCAGGCCAAGGGCATCGACTACTCCGCGGCAGCCCTCCTGGCCGGGGACGCAGCGGCCTACCACGGTGGCGCCTTCGCGACGATCTACCTCGCGCCCCGGGACTACCACCAGATTCACATGCCCCTCGCGGGCACGCTCACGGACCTGCGCTACCTACCCGGGGATCTGTTTTCCGTGAATCCCGCCACCGCCGCCACGCGCCCCGGGCTCTTCGCCCGCAACGAGCGCGTGGTGCTCGAGTTTGAAACCCCCGCCGGACCCTTTGCGCTGGTGCTCGTGGGGGCCCTCATCGTGGGGGCCATGCGCACCCGCTGGACCGGCCGGGTTACGGCCGAAAGCGCCGCAAGCTGGCGCAAGGGCGGGGCCGCTGAGGTGGCGCGAGGGGAAGCGCTCGGGGCCTTCGAGCTGGGCTCGACGGTGATCGTGCTGCTTTCCGAGCGCCTTCGCAGCGCCCTCGGACAGGACTGGCAACCCCGGGACCCGGGCGCGCCGCTGCGCCTCGGGGAAGCGCTGCTGGCGCGCTAACGCCGCGCCCAGCTGAAAGGCATCACCTCATCGAGGCTGTCAGCCCCGGTCATCAGCATGAGCACCCGATCGACCCCCAGGGCCACGCCGGCGCAGGGGGGCAGGCCAGCTTCGAGGGCCGCGAGGAGCGCCTCATCCACCGGCACATCGGGTCTGCCAAGCTGGCGGCGCCGGGCCCGATCGGCTTCAAAGCGTTCCCGCTGGGTTTTCGCGCAGCACAGCTCCTGAAAACCGTTAGCCAGCTCCACTCCGGCCACCACCAGCTCAAAGCGCGCGGCCGTCTCTCCGCCGGGACGTAGCGCCGCCAGGGAGGCCAGGGCCGGGGGGAAGTCGGTGATGAAGGTTGGGGCCTGAAGGGTTTCCGACGCCTCGCCATAAAGCCACTCGAGAATCGTCAGGGGGTCGCCCTCGGCGAGGGCCAGGGGATCTCCTTCCCGCCCCAGCGTTGCCCAATGCGCTTCAAGGGCCTCGGCCCAGGCCGATTCCGGAGCCTCACGCCAGGCCAGCCCAAATACCTGCTTGAGCAAGGCGTCGAAGGGGAGCCGCTGGGCGGGAAAGCCCGGGAGGAGGGGCGCCAGAAGCGCATCCATTTCCTCCCGCAGGGCCTCATCGTCCCAGCCCGGCCGATACCACTCGAGCAGCAGGAATTCCGGATTGTGGCGCCGGCCCACCTCGCCACTGCGAAAGGCCCGGGCCAGCTGGTAGATGGGTCCGCTCCCCGCCGCCAGGAGCCGTTTCATGAAGTATTCCGGGGAGGTTTGGAGGGCCCCCCCTTCCGCCGCCGGCGCTTCCAGGGCGGGGTCGGTCACCCCGAGCCGCCCGAGCACGGGCGTATCCACTTCCAGCACCCCACGCTCGGCAAAGAACCGACGCAGATAAGCGAAGAGCTCGGCGCGGCGTTGCCACCGCGCCCGATCCCCCCCGGGGGCCCAGGGGTGCTCGGCCATGGCTAGCCCTTGGCGCGGCTCTGGTATTCGGAGCTTCGCGTATCGACGCGAATGATTTCGCCTTGGTTGACGAAGAGGGGCACCTTCACCACGGCACCGGTGGACAGGGTCGCGGGCTTGGAGCCCCCCTGCGCCGTATCGCCCTTGATGCCGGGGTCCGTTTGCACCACCTCAAGCTCGATGAAGTTCGGCGCCGTCACGGAGATGGGGTCCTCGTTCCACAGCACGATCTGGTAGGACTCCTGCTCCTTCAGCCACTCCTTCGTGTCCCCCACGGCGGAGGCGGAAGCGGCGACTTGCTCGAAGCTGCCGTCGGTCTTCATGAAGTGGTAGAACTCGCCGTCGCTGTAGAGATACTCCATGTCGAGTTCCATCACGTCCGCGGCCTCGATGGATTCCCCGGACTTGAAGGTGCGTTCCCACATGCGGCCGGTTTTGAGGTTGCGAAGGCGCACGCGGTTGAAGGCCTGGCCCTTCCCGGGCTTCACAAACTCGTTTTCCATGATGGCGCAGGGCTCTCCATCGAGGAGCACCTTCAGCCCTGAGCGAAATTCGTTAGTAGAGTAGGACGCCATGATGTCTCCCAAGTCGCCAATGCGGATAATAGGGGCCCGCCAGCGGCGAACCCTGGGCAAAGGCCAAAGGCCTGGGCACGGCGGGGGGCGAAATCGCCTTTCCCCTTTCCTCTACCCTGGCAGCGGGGCGTGATGATACCTATAAGCTTGGAATCTGGGCAGCCCGAGGATTGGCGCAAGCTGCTTCGGGACGCCCTGCGCACCCCGGAGGCGCTCCTCGCGGCCCTGGGCCTCGAGGGGCATCGGGAGGCCCTGACGCCGGATCCGGCGAGCCCCTTTCCCGTGCGCGTCCCCGCCCCCTTCCTTGCCGCCATGAACCCCGGCGACCCGGCCGATCCCGTGCTCCGGCAGGTGCTGGCGAGCCAGGAGGAGCGCGCCCTCACCCCCGGCTTCTCCCCGGACCCCCTGGAGGAACAGGCCCACAGCCCCGTGCCGGGCCTGCTACATAAGTACCAAAACCGCGCCCTGCTGATCACCACCGGCGCCTGCGCCGTGCATTGCCGCTACTGCTTCCGGCGCCATTACCCCTACAGCGAAGGCCATAGCGGCGGCGCCCAGCTCCCGGCGGCCCTTGCCTACCTGGAACGGGACACCAGCATCGAGGAGGTGATCCTCTCCGGGGGCGATCCCCTCATGCTGGACGATGAGAAGCTCGCCGGGCTCCTCACGACCCTGGAAGCCCTTCCCCACCTGAAGCGCGTGCGCCTGCACAGCCGCACCCCGGTGGTGCTGCCCCAGCGGATCACCGAGGCGCTGGCGGATCGGCTGGCCGCCAGCCGCCTTCAGGCGGTGCTCGTGGTGCATGTGAATCACGCGCAGGAGCTACGGGCGGGCCTACCGGACCGGCTGCCCGCGCTCCGCGCCGCGGGGGTGACCCTGCTCAATCAGGCCGTGCTGCTCCGGGGGGTCAACGATAGCCTCGCCGCGCTCACCGCGCTCAGCGATGGGCTCTTTGCCGCCGGCATCCTTCCCTACTATTTGCACCTGCTTGACCCCGTGGCCGGGGCGGCGCACTTCGCGGTGGAGGAGGGGGAGGCGTTCGCGCTGTACCAAGCGCTCTGCGAAGCCCGCTCGGGCTATCTGGTGCCAAAGCTCACCCGGGAGATTCCCGGCCGCGCGGGCAAGCAAAGCTACGCGCCGACCCTCGGGCCCGCGCTTAGGGGCTAAGGCCCGGCCTTAGGCGGCGAAGTCGTCGTCGGAGAAGCCCAGGAGATAAAGCAGGCCGTCGAGGCCCAGGGTGGAAATGGCATGGCTTGCCCGGGCCCGCACCAGCGGCTTCGCCCGGTAGGCAATACCCAGCCCCGCCGCGGCCAGCATGGGCAAATCGTTGGCGCCGTCGCCGATGGCAATCACCTGCTCGAGCGCCAGCCCCTCCTGCGCCGCTAGGGCCTGAAGGAGCTCCGCCTTCCGCGCCCCGTCGACAATGGGGCGCGCCACCGTGCCCGTCACCACGCCATCGGCCATGGGCAGCGCGTTGGCGAAAACGTAGTCGATCCCGAGCCGGGCCTTCAGCTGCTCCCCAAAAAACTGGAAGCCGCCGCTGATAATGGCGGTTTTGTAGCCCAAGCGATGGAGCGCGTTCACCAAACGCTCGGCGCCCTCGGAGAGGGGCAGGGCCTTGGCGACCTCGTCCAGCGCCGTCTCCGGGAGGCCCTTCAGCAGGGCCACCCGAGCCCGGAAGCTCTCCTGAAAGTCGAGCTCTCCGCGCATGGCCTGTTCCGTGATCGCCGCTACCGCATCCCCCACCCCAGCGCGGCGGGCCAGCTCGTCGATGACCTCCGTCTCGATGAGCGTGGAATCCATGTCGAAAGCCACCAGGCGTCGGTTCCGTCGGTAGACGTCGTCCCGCTGTACGGCGACATCGAGATCGAAGCGCTGGGCCACTTCCAGCATCGCCGCGCGCAGCTCGGCCTGATCGGCGCCGCCGCGAAGCGCAAACTCCACGCAGGCCCGGGGCTGCTCGCTAGCCTGGGCGGCCGCCGGGGACGACAAACGGCGAAGCGCCTCCACCCGAAGGCCCAGGGCAGCCAGGGGTGCGGTAAGGGCGGCAAATTCCGCTGCGCCCAGGCGCCGGGCCAGCACGGTCACGATAATTCGGGGTTCCTGCAGGGCCTGGGCCCAGCGATCCCAGGCCTCGGTGGTGAGCGCTGCGGAGCTGATGCGCGCGCCCAGGGGCTCGAGGGCCGCTTCAAGGGCCTGCTGCACCGGCGCGAAGGCGTCCGCCGTCGCTTCATGCACCAAGGTCAGCAGGACCTGGCCCTGAAGCACGCTCTGGGAAACGTCGTCGAGGGCCACCCCCTGCTCTGCCAAAATCGCGCAGACGGTGGACAGCAGAGCAGGGTGCTCCGGGCCCCTAACGGTCAGCACAGCACGGGGTGCATTCACGAACAAAGTTCTCCCTGTTTCCCCAAAGAGGGCTGCAGCCCCGGGGCGGACTCACTACACTCTGTGTACGGCCTTGCGACTGTCCCTAGCCAACCCAAGGATGCCATGACCCCTTTTGTTACCCGTTGTGCCCTGGCGGGCGGCCTTGCGTCGGCCCTCGTGCTGGCAATTGCGCTGACCGCGAGCGGCATGGCCTACGACGCCGACCAGAAGGCCCTACGGACCACCTATGGTAGCACCCTGGCCGAGCAACTCGCTGCCAGCGCCATCGACCCGCTCCTCGCGAATGAGGCACTGCGGCTCACGTCCCTCACCCAGGAGATGAGCCACCTTTCCGGCGTCGCCTGGGCCGCCCTCTACGATTTAGACGGGCGACGGTTGGCCGGGGGCGAGGGCGCACCGGCGCAGGCCCCGGCGGCCGACGGCGCCACGCGTTTTCAGCAGCCGCTGATTTTTGGGCGGGAAGCGCTGGGCAAGGCCGTGGTCGCCCTCCCCACCCTCGGCGCCGAGCGCCAGGGGCCCGCCACGACCCTCGCCGTGGCCGCAGGACTCATTGCCCTCTTCACCGTCCTCAGCGGTCTGCTGGGTCGGCGCGTCGAGCGGCGGCTACACCAGCTTCGCCAGCGCCTCGAAGCTAAGCTTGGACGCACCGTCCCCCCCGCGGACCCGCTCCAAGCCCTGATCCAGCTCATCGATCCCCCCCAGCAGATCGTGCGCGCCCCAGCGCAAGGGAAGGCGCCCGAGGCCCCGGCGCTTGAAGGCGACGAGGACGGCGCTGGGGACGAGCGGCAGGATCAGGCCTACCTGCTGGTGATCAATCTCTTTAATCAGAGCCAGCTGAGCCCCCAGGCCCGGCAAACCCTCCTCGCCCAGCTGGGCCAGGCCCTCGATGGTCAGCTGGCGGGCACCCCCGGGCGCCGGGGCTTCCTGGCGGGCACGGGGATGGTGGTTCTGCTTCCGCAAAGCTCCAGCAGCCTCGATCCGGCCCTGGAGGCTATCCAGCGCAGCCTGACGCTGCAGCGCTCCGCCCGGGCGGCCCTGGCGGACGGGGACATCCCCGCCGAATTGCGCTTTGGCCTCGAACGCCTGGAAGACGAGCACGCGGCCACCGCCAACCCCGAAACCCTCCTGACCACGGCTAGCGAGGCGGTCTATCGCACCATTACCCTCGCGGCCCTGGCCCGGGCGGGAGGCTTGGTGATTGGGGATGCGGTCATGCGCGCCGTGGACAAGGTGGGGGCCCTTTCCGCCGAACCCGTGGCCGCCAGTGCGCTGGCCGCCCTAGGGGCTCAGGACCCGGCCTGGCGCATTGCGGACCGGCCCGAGGCGCCCGCCCCCGCCCCGGAGGAGGGCGGCGGAGACGAAGACCCGGCCGACGTCGAGAGCGAAGCGCCCTAAACGCGCTCGATCCGGTCCACCCGCTGGAAGCCCCGAGGAAGACGCTGCCCCCGGCGGGCCCGCTCACCGCGGTAGGCCTCAAGATCGCTGGCTTTCATATTGAGGTAGCGCGCCCCGGCGTGGATACGCAAGGTGCCCTGGGCCGGTAGGGTGACCACCCCGCGAAGCACTTCCTCCCCGCTGATCACGCTGGCCTTGGGAATGCTCAGAATCTTGTTGCCCTTGCCCCGAGCCAGCGCTGGCAATTCGGAAACGGGGAACACGAGCATGCGCCCAGCGCTCGACACCGCCACGAGAAGATCGGACTCCGGATCCTCCACCCGCTGCGGCGGCAGCACCAAAGCGCCCTCGGGAAGGGTCAGCACGGCTTTCCCCGCCTTTTGCTTCCCCACCAAATCCCCAAGGCGGCACAGGAAGCCATAGCCTGCGCTCGAGGCCATCAGCACCGTGCTATCCGCGGGGCCCATCATGACCCCCGCAAAGCTGGCGCCGGAGGGGACCGTGAGGCGCCCCGTCAGGGGCTCCCCCTGGCTCCGGGCGCTGGGCAGACCATGGGCCGGCAGGGTGTAGGCGCGCCCCGTGGAATCAAAGAAGACCAGGGGTTCGTTGCTTTTCCCCCGGGCCATGTGGGCGAACTGATCGCCGCTGCGGTAGGCCAGCTCCCGAGGATCAAGCTCGTGACCCTTGGCGGCCCGCACCCAACCCATCTCGGACACGATGACCGTGATGGGCTCGGAGGACAGGCGCTCTTCCTCGGTGAAGGCCCGCGCGTCCTCGGCCGCGACCAACGGCGACCGGCGATCATCGCCGTAGCGCTCCGCCGCCTCCGCCAGCTCCTTACCCAACAGGGTGCGCAGGCGCCGGGGGGACCCAAGGGTTTTCCCAAGATCGTCCTGCTCGGCCAGGAGGGCCTTTTGCTCCCCCTCGATGCGAATCTGCTCAAGGCGCGCCAACTGCCGCAGCCGGAGCTCAAGGATGGCATTGGCCTGGGCTTCCGTCAGGGAGAAGCGGGCCATGAGCGCCGCCTTCGGAGACTCCGCCTCCCGGACAATTTTGATGACCTCGTCGACGTTGAGATAGGCAACAAGCAGCGCGTCGAGGACATGGAGCCGCTCCGCAATACGGTCAAAGCGGTGCTGAAGCCGGCGTCGCACCGTGGCTTCCCGGAAGGTCAGCCACTCCGCCAAGAGGGCCTTCAGGCCCCGCACCCCGGGCCGACCATCGAGGCCCAGGACATTCATGTTGACCCGGTAGCTCCGCTCCAGATCCGTGGTGGCGAAGAGGTGGCTCATGAGCCGGTCCGTGTCGATGCGCTTGCTCTTCGGCACCAGCACGAGTCGGAGCGGGTTCTCGTGATCAGATTCATCCCGGAGATCCACCAGCATGGGCAGCTTCTTTGCCGTCATCTGCTGCGCGATCTGCTCCAGCACCCGGGCTGGAGAGCTCTGCTGGGGCAGGGCCGTGACCACAATTTCGCCGTCCTCAAGATGCCAGACCGCCCGGGCCCGCACGCTCCCCCGGCCCGTTTCATAGATCGTCTTGAGTTCCTCCCGCGGGGTGATGATCTGCGCCGCCGTGGGGAAGTCCGGGCCCTGCACGAAGGCGAGGAGCTCCTCCGTTTCCGCCTTCGGGTTCGCAAGCAGGTGCTGGGCCGCGGCAGCGACCTCCCGAGCGTTGTGTGGGGGAATATCCGTGGCCATGCCCACGGCAATGCCCGTCGCGCCGTTCAACAGCACCACGGGAAGCCGGGCCGGCAGGGTTTTGGGTTCGTCTAAGGTGCCATCGAAATTGGGCACCCAGTCCACGGTCCCCTGGCCGAGCTCGTCGAGGAGCAGCTCCGCAAAGCGCGTCAACCGCGCCTCCGTGTAGCGCATGGCCGCAAAGGATTTGGGGTCGTCCGGGGCGCCCCAGTTCCCCTGCCCATCCACAAGGGGATAGCGGTAGGAAAAGGGCTGGGCCATGAGCACCATGGCCTCGTAGCAGGCGCTATCCCCGTGGGGATGGAACTTACCGAGCACATCCCCGATGGTGCGCGCCGATTTCGCATACTTGGCCGTGGCGTTTAGCCCGAGCTCGCTCATAGCGTAAACGATGCGCCGCTGCACGGGCTTCATGCCGTCGCCCACGTGGGGCAGGGCCCGATCGTTGATGACGTACATGGAATAGTCGAGGTAGGCCCGCTCCGTATAGCTCCGGAGCGGCACCCGCTCAAAGCCGCCGTCGGTCGCCGGCATCATGGTTTCGTCGGTCATGCGCGTTCCTTAGCTAGCGGTCGAGTTCAGCTTGGTCGCCCTTGGCCTCAAGCCAAGCTCGGCGATCGCTGGCCCGCTTCCGCGCGAGCAACATATCCATCAGTTCCCGGGTTTCCGCGTCCGAGTCTACGGTGAGCTGCACGAGGCGCCGGGTGTCCGGGGCCATGGTGGTTTCCCGGAGCTGCATGGGATTCATTTCCCCCAGGCCCTTAAAGCGCTGCACCTGGATCTTGCCCTTCTTAGGCTCGGCCTCAAGCTGGGCGAGGCGCGCGTCCCGTTCGCTGGCATCCAGGGCGTAGTACACCGTTTTGCCCTGATCGATACGGTAGAGGGGCGGCATGGCCACGAAGACCCGCCCCGCTTCCACGAGGGCCGGGAAGTGGCGCAGGAAAAGGGCGCACAGCAGGGTCGCAATGTGCAGCCCGTCGGAATCGGCGTCGGCCAGGATGCACACCTTGCCGTAGCGAAGCCCAGAAAGATCGCGGCTTCCCGGATCAACCCCCAGGGCCACGGCGATGTCGTGCACTTCCTGGCTGGCGAGCACCTCCGCCGGGGCCACCTCCCAGGTATTCAGAATCTTCCCCCGGAGGGGCATGACTGCCTGGAAGCTTCGATCCCGGGCTTGCTTCGCCGACCCTCCGGCGGAGTCCCCTTCCACGAGAAAGAGCTCCCCCCGTTCGAGATCATCGCTACTGCAATCCGCGAGCTTGCCCGGCAGCGCCGGGCCCGCGGTGATGCGCTTCCGCGCCACCTTCTTCACGGCCTGGAGCCGGCGCTGGGCACTGCGAATGGCGAGATCGGCGAGGGCTTCCCCCTCCGCCGTGTGCTGGTTTAGCCACAGGCTAAAGGCATCCCGGGCCACGCTGGTGGCGAAGGCCGCGGCCTGGCGGGAAGCCAGGCGCTCCTTGGTTTGCCCGGAAAACTGCGGCTCTTGCATCTTGTGGGAGAGGACGTAGGCGCAGCGCTCCCAGAGATCCTCCGGGGCCAGCTTAAGCCCCCGGGGCAGGAGATTACGCAGTTCGCAGAACTCCCGCAGGGCTTCCGTGAGCCCCGTGCGCAGGCCATTGACGTGCGTCCCCCCCTGGGCCGTGGGGATCAGATTCACGTAGCTTTCCTGGAGCAGCTCTCCCCCTTCCGGCAGCCACTGCACCGCCCAGCTGATGGCTTCCGTGGGGCCGGAGAACTCGTGGCAGAAGGGGCTTTCGGGGCAGGTGGGCAGGCCCTGGGTGCTTTCCTCAAGGTAGGCCTTCAGGCCGTCCTCGTAGCACCAGCGCTGGGGGGGCGTGCCATTCGCTTCGTCCGTAAAGAGGATTTCCAGCCCCGGGCAGAGCACGGCCTTGGCCCGGAGCAGATGGGTCAGCCGGCCCCGGGAAATATTGGCTGAATCGAAGAAGCTGGCATCGGGTAAAAAGCGCACCGTGGTGCCCGAGCGCCGCCGGGGGGCTTCCTCCACCGCTTCCAGGGCGCCCTGGGGCACGCCGGCCTCGAAGCGCTGGCGCCAGCGCTGCCCGTCGCGCAGCACTTCAACCTCGAGCCAGGTCGCTAGGGCGTTCACGACCGAGACCCCTACGCCGTGAAGGCCGCCGGAAAAGCGGTAATTTTCGTCGGAGAACTTCCCGCCGGCGTGCAGGCGGGTGAGGATCAGCTCGACCCCGGAGACGCCGTGTTCCGGGTGCACATCCACGGGCATGCCCCGGCCGTCGTCGCTGACGGCGACGGCGCCCCCCTTCTCCAGCACCACCTCGATGCGCCGGGCATGGCCCGCAAGCGCTTCGTCGACGCTGTTATCCACCACTTCCTGCACCAGGTGGTTGGGCCGGGCCGTGTCCGTGTACATGCCGGGACGTTTGCGGACGGGCTCAAGGCCCGTGAGGACCTGGATCGACTCGGCCGAATAGGCTGTTTTCGCCATGACCTTCCTTTCGAGCTAACGGGTGGATCGGGCGGCGGAGGGGCCCCACCGAAAAACGAGGGGCATGTTACGCCGGTCCTAGGATGGGCCCAAGCGCCTAGGCCCCAAGGGAGAGGGGCTCGGCGTCGATCCCCTGCGCCAAACAGAGCGCCAGGTATTCGCCGAGGAAGGCGTTGAGCTGGGCTTTTTCATCGGGAAGGCGCATTTGGGCATTGGGATAGGCATAGCGTGCCTCGAAGCGGTCCTGGCCCTGGTAGGCCAGCACCTCCGCCGTTTGGCAGTCGTGGTAGAGGCGCAGGCGCAGCGCTGGCGGGCGAATGAGGGGGTGCCAGGCACTGGCCCCACCCTTGAACTGCACCGCGAGGGTTGTGGTGTAGGGCGCCCGCTCCTCCACCAGAAAGCGCAGCTCCGGGGCCTGGGCCCCGGGCAAACGGAGGCGCAGGCGGCGCACGTCCTCGTCAAAGAGGCTGGGCAAAAGCGTTAGCAAGCGGCGGTAGTTCGCGTCGCACTCCGCCATGTGGCGGCTTAGATCGACGCGGTAGCTCGCCGAGGCCATGGGCTAGGCCACCGCCGGCTCGAGCAGGGTCAGGCGCTGCGCCGTCGCATCCAGGCGCACCCGGGCCCCCACGGGCACCACGGCCTGGTCGTCGATGTGACCGATCATGAGCCCCCGCAGGCAGGGCGTTCCCGGCTTTGTGCGCTCCCGGAGCACCGTTTCCACGCTAAAGGTGTTGTTGCTGTCTTCCGCATCCGTGAACTTGCCGAAGACCAGCCCCGCGATCTCATCGAGCACTCCCGCCAGCCACAGCTGGGTGAGCATGCGATCAATGCTATAGGGCGCTTCGTAGACGTCTTCGAGAAAGAGAATCTTGCCCCGGAAGTCCGGCAGGTAGGGCGTGCCCACCAGGCTCGCGATGAGGGACAGATTGCCGCCCACGAGCACGCCCTCGGCGACCCCGGGCTGAAAGGTTTGCAGGCGGTTCTCCCGCCGCACCTGACCCCGGCCGGCCTCGAAGGGCGGCGGTGCGGCCAGATCGAGGGGCGCTACGGGCGTCGTCAATACGGCGTCGAAGGCCTCGAGCGCATAGGGCGGCAGATTCGTTGCGGCGATGGGTCCGTGGAAGGTGGTGAGGCCCGTCTTCGCATAAACGGCATTCAAGATCGCCGTGATATCGCTGTAGCCCAGGATGACCTTCGGCGCCCGGCGCAGGGCGTCGAAGTCGAGAAGGGGCAGCAGCCGCGCGGCGCCGTAGCCCCCGCGGAGGCAGACGATGCCGTCGAGATCGGGGTCCCGGAAGGCGGCGTTCAGATCGGCCGCGCGCTCCTCGTCCGTGCCGGCGAGGTACTGATGGCGGCGGAACAGGTGGTCCCCCAGGGTGACCTCATAGCCGAGGGAGCGAAGAAACTCCGCGCTGGCCTCAATCGCCACGTCTTCTTCGAGGTTACTGGCCGGGGCCAGGAGCGCGACCCGAGACCCTAGGCCGAGGCGCCGGGGCCGAAGGGCCGCGGCCCCCCCCGGCGAGCCTACGGATGCCGCAAGGCTCGACGCCGCAAAACCTGCCAGGGGCAAAAGCGTTGCAGCTCGGAGGAGGTCCCGGCGCTCCATGGCGCGCTAGTCCTTCACCAGCGTCAGCCAGTCGTCGTGGCCCGGCCGCTGCCCTCGCACCTGCTCGAAGTAGGCGTCCTGGAGGGCCGTGGTGATGGGGCCCCGCGCGCCCGTGCCGATCTGCCGGCCATCGAGCTCGCGAATGGGCAGCACCTCGGCAGCGGTGCCGGTGAAGAAGGCCTCATCGGAAATATAGACCTCATCCCGGGTAATGCGGCGCTCCACAATTTTCAGCCCCTGATCTTCCGCCAGCGCAAAGATCGTGTTGCGCGTGATGCCATCCAAGCAGGAGGTGAGCTCCGGGGTATGCAGGACGCCGTCCCGGACCAGGAAGATGTTCTCCCCCGAGCCTTCCGCCACGTAGCCCTCGTTATCCAGAAGCAGCGCTTCCTCGGCCCCCGCATCGAGGGCTTCCCGCAGGGCGAGCATGGAATTGATGTAGTTGCCGTTGGCCTTCGCCTTGCACATGGTGATATTCACGTGATGGCGCGTGTAGGAGGCGGTTTTCACGCGAATGCCGCGCTCCTTCGCCTCCGGGTCCATGTAGGACGGCCAGGGCCAGGCCGCAATAATGCAATGGGTGGTCAGCCCTTCCGCCCGAAGCCCCATGCCTTCCGAGCCCAGGAAGCACATCGGCCGCAGGTAGGCTTCCTCCAGACCGTTCTCCCGCACCACGAGGCGCTGCGCCTCATTAATTTCCGCCTGGGTCCAGGGCATGGCCATCTGCAGAATGTGCGCGCTGTTGAAGAGCCGCTTGGTGTGGGCTTTCAGGCGAAAGATGGCCGTGCCTTTAGGGGTGGCGTAGGCGCGTACGCCCTCAAAGCACCCCAGGCCGTAATGCAGGGTATGGGTGAGTACGTGCACCCGGGCATCGCGCCAGGGGACCAGCTCACCGTCAAACCAAATCAGCCCATCGCGGTCGGCGAAATTCGGCGCTGCCATGTCTTCACTCCCTCACGGGCCCTCGGGCCCAAAGTACCGCCCACCTTCGGCGGCGAAACCCGCCCAGATCTCCGCAACCTGCTGCGCCAGCGCCACTACCGAGGGGTCGTCGGTGCGGGAATCGGTGCCCTGCAGGGCACAGCGATGACCTTCGGCCCGCAAGGCCAGGTAGCTATCCCGAAGGAGAGAGGCTAGGGGGGCCCTAAGCCGCCCCGAGGCCTGCGCCGCGGCGAGGATGCGGAGGACGTCAGTCCATGCGAGGAGCCCGGAATCTTCGGCGCTCCACGCCAACACAAAATATTGAACCATGAATTCAATATCCACGATACCGCCCCGGTCTTGCTTCAAAGCGAAGCCTTCCGCCGCGGGCGCGGGGGCCCCGCCCTTGGCGTCCCGCATGCGTTCGCGCATGGCCACGATGGCCTCCCGGAGGTCCGCTTCCGGCCGCGGCGTTGCCAGGATGGCCTCCCGGAAGGCCCGAAAGCGCGCCTGCCAGGGCGCCGGACCCAGCATGGGCCGGGCCCGCACCAACGCCTGATGCTCGAAGGTCCAGGCCCGGTCGCGCTGGTAGCGCTCAAAGGCATCGAAGGTCGTGAGGAGCAGCCCCGAGGCCCCCTCCGGGCGAAGCCTAAGATCAATCTCGTAGAGCACACCGCTGTGAGAACGATGGGATAGAAAGTGCATGAAGCGCTGCACCACGCGGTTCAAAAACTGCACGTTGCTGACGGCCTTGGGGCCTGCCGTTTGCCCCGTGGGGGGAAGATCGTGAAGGAAGACGAGGTCCAGATCGCTGCCCCAGCCCAGCTCAAAGCCCCCGAGCTTGCCGTAGGCCAACACGCAGAGCCCCTCTGCTACGGATTGCCCGGCGTGGTCCCGGGGCGCCCCATAGCGAGTAACCGTTTCCTCCCAAGCGAGCTGGAGGGTGCGTTCGCAGAGCAGCTCCGCCAGCGCCGTTAAGGCATCACTCACCTTCGCCGTGGGCAGGACCCCGGCCAGCTCGCAGGCGCCGATGCGCAGAAGGGTGGCCTCCTTAAAGTAGCGAAGCTCCTCCAGAGCCCGCTCGAGATCCCCCGGGGGCAGGCTCTGCACATGATCATCTAAGGCCTGGCGCAGGCGCTCCGCCGTGGGCAGCTCAAAGAGACTTCGGCCATCGAGCAGCTCGTCGAGCAGGATGGGATGGCGCGCCAGCGTGTCGGCTAGGCCCTTCGCCCCCTCGGCCAGGCGAAGCAGGTGGGCCAGCGCCCCCGGGTTCTCCCAGAGCAGCACCAGGTAGGTGGTCCGGCGGAGCACGGTTTGCAGAACGGGCAAGGTGCGCTCGAGGGCGAGCAGGGGATTCGGGCGCTGGGCGGCTGCGGCAAGCCATCGCGGCGCCAGCGCATCAAGGCGCTCAAAGCCCACGGGCTGGCCAATGGTCTGCTCGGCCTGGCGCTTGAGCGCCCGCAGCAGCTCCGGGACCCGGGCCCGAAAGGCCTCTCGCCCGTCCGCCGCGCAGGCAGGAAGGGCGTCGTCCTCGAGCTCGGCGGCGGCCTCGGGGTTCGCCCAGAGCCGCTCCCAGGGGCCCAGGGGCGTCCCCTCCGGCGGCTCTGGGTCGTGAATCAGCGCATCAAAGATCTCTGCCACCTGGGCGCGCTCGCGCCCCAGGGTTTCCCGCAGCGCGGCCCCATCGGCAAAGCCCAGCTGGTAGGCGAGGGTCTCTGCTTCCGGTCCGGGTTCAGGCAGGCGCTGGGTTTGCTCGTCGCGCCAGCCCTGCACGCGATGCTCGAGGGCGCGCAAAAGCCGATAGGCCCGCTGGAGCACCGCTTCCTCCTCCGGCGCCAGAAGCCCACCTTGGGCAAGCTGGGACAGCGCCGCGGGAAGGGAGGCGGTGCGCAGGCGCCGATCCCGGCCTCCGTGAATCAGCTGGAACACCTGAGCGATAAACTCGATTTCCCGAATGCCCCCCACCCCCAGCTTGAGATCCTCGGCGAGGCCCCGACGCTTCATGTCCTGGCGCAGCAGGCGCTTCATGCTCCGCAGCGCGTCGATGGCGCTGAAATCGAGATAGCGACGATAGACGAAAGGCCTAAGGGCCTCGCAGAGGCTGGCCCCGAGGGCCAGATCCCCCGCTGCAGGCCGGGCCTTCAGCAGCGCATAGCGCTCCCATTCCCGCCCCTGGCTTTCGTAGTAAGCGAGGGTCGCCTGTTCGTGCTGGACCAGGGGGCCGCTCTCGCCGAAGGGGCGCAGGCGGAAATCCACCCGGAATACGAAGCCTTCGGCGGTTCGCGCGTCCAAAAGGGTGATCACATCCTGGAGCACGCGCACGTAAAACGCCTGGTAGGTCCGCCCCCCGGGGAGGGTCCCGGGGGTTTGGTAAACGGCCATGAGGTCGATATCGCTGGAGAGGTTCAGGGCCCGCTCCCCCAGCTTTCCCAGGGCCAAAAGGGCGAGGCGCTGGGGCGCCCCGGCGCCATCCACTGGCGTACCCCAAAGCGCACCCAGGCGCGCCTCGGCTCCAGCGAGCGCCCTTTCTAGGCAGAAATCCGCGAGGGCACTCAGGGCCTCCGTGGTCTGCGCGAGGGTTCTAAGGCCGGCCAAATCCTGCGCCAGGATCCGCAGCATCACGGCCTGGCGGAAGCGGCGCAGGGCCCGACCGAGGGGCGCCTCTGCCAGCCCCCGGGGGCCTTCCAGGGCCGCGGCGGCCTCCCGCGGCAGGGTCTCGGCGAAGGGGGCCCAAAGGGCCTTGAGGCTTGCGGCCTCCACCGGCGCCCCCAGCGCGCCAGGGACGGCCAGCGCTTCAAAAAGGGCCTCATCCGCGCAAAGCCGATCCCGGGCCCAGGAGGCGCCGAGCAAGAGCGCGGTCCACAGGGGACCCTCGGGCCCCGCAAGCAGCGGCGCCAGGGGCCGGCCCGCCTCCGAAAACCGCGCCTCCAGGGCCGCCAGCGTGCTTTCCTGCGCAGGCCCTAGGGTGGGCCGAGGGCTCGGGGGGTCGAAGGGGTAGGCCATGGAGGTCATGGGCTTAGGTCCGGGGACGTGGCATCATTTCGCCCGCTTTGGGCCCTAATGCTTCGGCAGGGGGCGCACCTGCAATTCGACGCTTCGGCGGGGTGTGACTGCGTGACTGACAATCCATTGCCCTACGTCCAGTGGTTCCGTGGCGCTTCACCCTACATTAATGCGCACCGCGACCGCACCATGGTGCTCATGCTTGGGGGAGACGCGCTCGCCCACGAAAACTTCGATAACGTCATCCACGACGTGGCCCTCTTGGCGTCCCTCGATGTGCGCCTGGTGCTAGTGTTCGGAGCCCGGCCCCAAATCGATAGCGCTCTCGCCCAGGCCGGCGTCGAAGCGCGCTACCACAAGAACTTGCGCATCACCGACCCCGCCACCCTGGGGCTGGTGCGCCGGGTGGTGGGCGATCTACGCATGCAAATCGAGGCCAAGCTGTCCATGGGCCTGCCGGGCACGCCCATGGCGCAGTCGCGCATTACGGCCACCGGCGGTAACTGGGTGACGGCCAAGCCCCTCGGGGTCATCGATGGGATCGACCATGAACTCACCGGCGAGGTGCGCCGCGTGGACGCCGCGGGGCTTATCGCCCAGCTGGACGCCCGCTGCATCCCGCTCCTGGGGCCCTTTGGCTATGCGCCCTCCGGCGACGTCTACAACGTGGCCTACGAGGAGGTGGCCGCGTCCGTAGCGGCCGCCTTGAAGGCAGACAAGCTGATTGCCCTGGACGACGCCCGAGGTCTCCTAGACGAACACGGCGAACTGCTCACGGAGATGACCCCCGGGGAGCTCGAGCACTGGCTGGAAAGCGCAGAAGATGGCTCGGAAGCCGCCAGCGAACGGGCCCGGCAAGCGCGGGCGCTGCTTTGGGCCGTGCGCTCCGGGGTACGCCGCTGCCACGTGGTGAGCCACTGTGACGATGGGGCGCTGATTGAAGAGCTGTTCACCCATCAGGGGTCGGGCACGCAGATTACGGAGCACAGCGCCGAGCGCCTGCGCCCGGCGCAGCTCGATGACGTGGGCCGGCTGATGGAGCTGACGGCGCCCCTGGAGCGTGCCGGCGTGCTTCTGCCCCGGACCCGAGAGCGCATCGAGCGGGAAATCGCCCATTTCTGGGTGCTGGAGCTCGACGGTCTGCTCACCGCCTGCGCCGCCCTCATCCCCTACGTGGATAGCGGGGAGATCGCCTGCCTCGTCACCCACCGGGACTACCAGGGCCAGGATCGGGCGGAACGCCTGCTGCGCCACCTTGAGCGGATCGCCCGGCGCCAGGGCCTTGCGCAGGTTTTCGCCTTAAGCACCCGTACCGCGGCCTGGTTCATGGAGCAGGGCTATCGCCCCGGCGCCGTTGCCGATCTCCCGGAAGCGCGCCGGGAGCAATGGACGCCGGAACGGGCGGCGAAAGTACTCACCAAATCCCTCTGACCCTTCGGCCCCGGCCGAACCGTTATAGACGAGACCGTTCATGAGCGAAAACGATACGAAACGCCCCTATTCTTCAAAGGTCGTCGACGGCGTCGAAAAAGCCGCCGCCCGCGCCATGCTCCATGCCGTAGGCTTCGACGCCTCGGACTTTAAGCGCGCCCAGGTCGGGATTGCCTCGACCTGGAGCAACCTCACCCCCTGCAATATGCACATCAACACGCTGGCGGACGCGGCGGCGGAGGGGGTGGCGAGCGCCGACGCAAAGCCCGTGACCTTCAACACCATCACGGTCTCCGACGGCATC
>JAUILI010000144.1 GCA_030433075.1 Gammaproteobacteria bacterium
TGGCGCATGACGATTACCCAGGTGGGAGCGGACAGGCATGGCTGCGGGCACACTTTTCGTGGTGGCAACCCCCATTGGACACCTGGGGGATCTTACGGAGCGCGCGCGCACCGTGCTCAGCGCCGTGTCCCTTATCGCCGTGGAGGATAGCAGACGCACCGCGCCCCTGGTGGCCTCCCTGGGGGTGAGCGTTCCCCTCGTTCCCTACCATGAACATAACGGCGAGGCCCGTACGCCTCAGCTGCTTGCGCGACTGCAGGCCGGGGACGATATCGCGCTCGTCAGCGATGCGGGAACGCCCCTGATTGCCGATCCCGGGTACCGCTTGGTGCGGGCGGCCCGGGCCGAGGGGATTGCGGTCGTTCCCGTGCCGGGGGCATCGGCGGTGATGGCGGCCCTCTCCGTCGCGGGCCTGCCCACGGACCGGTTCACCTTTCGGGGCTTTTTACCGGCCAAGGCCGGGGCTCGGCGCCGGGCCTTGGACGCGCTGGTTGCGCTCGAGGAAACGCAGGTGTTCTTTGAGGCGCCTCACCGCATTGTGGCCATGCTTGAGGATGCGGCAGCGACCTTTGGCCCCGAGCGCGAGGCCTATGTGGGGCGGGAGCTCACGAAACGCTTTGAGAGCCACTATCGCGGTTCCCTGGGCGAATTGCTGACCGCGGCGAGGGAGGAAGCGTTGCCCGCCCGGGGGGAGTTCGTGGTGGTGCTGGCCGGTGCTCCGGAAGCGGCAACTGTAGCCCCGGCGTTGCAGGAAGATCACGTGCTGCGCCTGCTGTTGGAGGAGCTGCCGCCGGCGCGGGCCGCTCGGGTCGCCGCTGCGCTGCTGGCTATGCCGAAAAAGCCCCTTTATCAGCGGGCCCTGGCGCTGGCGGAGGGGCGCGAAGACGCTTGAGTTCCCTCTCTTGGGCGCCCACACTTCCCTGGCGAAGGAGCCGGCCAGGCAGTCGCTCGCTTCGGCGGGAGGAAAGTCCGGGCTCCACAGGACAGGGTGCCAGGTAACGCCTGGGGGGCGCGAGCCCACGGAAAGTGCCACAGAAAAGATACCGCCAACCCGCTTCGGCGGCGGTAAGGGTGAAATGGTGCGGTAAGAGCGCACCGCGCGCGTGGTAACACGCGTGGCAGGGTAAACCCCACCCGGAGCAAGGCCAAATAGGGATCCATGGGTGTGGTCCGCATCGGATCCGGGTAGGCTGCTAGAGGTATGCGGTGACGCATATCCCAGAGGAATGACTGCCCACGACAGAACCCGGCTTATCGGCCGGCTCCTTCGCACTAATTCTTTTTGGTTATAAAAAGAGAAGAATTAGACCGCAAATATTCTCTCATCGCGCTTTTTCCTGAAGTGATCGTTGCAACATCTTGCTTTTCCTAGGGTTATTTTTTCTGCGCCCCCGGGATCCCCCGATTTTTCCTGCAAGCCACTGAAATAAAAGGATTTTCCCCTGAGCTCCGTGCTTGACGGGGTTTTCTTGCATTCCTATAGTGGCGATTGATGGGGAATAGTGGAAAAAAGTGGATATTAAGGCCTCCCTCGACGGGCAAGGTGGGTAAATAGTGTTATTTCGGGGTATCAGCGCAGTCACGATGGACGCGAAGGGGCGCATGGCATTGCCGGTGCGCTTCCGCGAGCCTCTGCGCGAGCGCTTTGGCGGCGCCCTCGTTGCGACTATTGATACCGCTGAGCGCTGTCTCCTGCTTTATCCCCAGTCCGTTTGGGAAGAGATTCAGGCCCAGTTAGAAGCCTTGCCGAACGTGGATCCCGCGACACGGCGCTTTCAGCGCTTGCTGATTGGCCACGCCACGGATCTCGATCTGGATGGCAATGGTCGTGTCCTTATTCCGCCGATGCTTCGCGAGTACGCCGAGCTGGCCGGGCGTCTTGTGCTCCTGGGGCAGGGGCGAAAAATCGAAATCTGGGCCGAAGAGCAGTGGGCTGCGCGCCGGGATGCCTGGCTAGCGCAGGGTGATGGTCAGACCGCGGATGGTGCCGCGGCCCTGCAGTCGATTTCCCTCTAATGGAGCGTGTGGCTCAAGAGGTTCAGGGGTATGCCCATATCCCGGTGATGCTTGAGGAGGTGCTTGCCTTGGCGCCGCCGGGGCCTGCGCCCTGGATTCTCGATGCCACCTTTGGTCGGGGCGGCCACAGTCGAGCCCTCCTTGCCCGCCTTGGGCCCGAAGCCCGCCTCTTCGCCCTCGATCGTGATCCGGAAGCCCTCGCTGCCGCCCAGGCGCTGGCCGCAGAAGACCCTCGCGTCACCGTGGTGCCGAGCCCCTTCGGGGCTTTGGCAGAGGCGCTGGCGCCGCATCTTGAGGGGCGGGGACTTGATGGGGTGCTCATGGATCTTGGGGTTTCCTCCCCCCAGCTTGATGACCCCTCCCGGGGCTTTAGCTTTCGCAACGATGGTCCCCTGGATATGCGCATGAGCGGCGAGGGGCAAAGCGCTGCAGACGTGCTCGCCCAGTGCGAGGAAGGGGAGCTGGCACGCATCTTCAAGGAGCTGGGGGAAGAACGCTTTGCCCGGCGCATCGCCCGGGCCCTCGTTGCCGCTCGGGAATCGGGGGTGGTCTTCACGCGAACGCGGCAGCTCGCGGAGGCGGTGGCCGAAGCCCATCCCGCCTGGTCCCCGGATCGCCATCCGGCGACCCGGGTGTTCATGGCCCTGCGCCTTTACGTGAACGATGAACTCGGTCAGCTCGAAGCGGGGCTTCGGGGCGCCGTTGATCTATTGGCGCCGGCCGGCCGGCTCCTGGTCATCAGCTTTCACTCCCTAGAAGACCGCATCGTGAAGCGCTTTCTTCGCCGAGAGGCCCAGGGCGAACCGCTTCCCCGGGGCCTGCCGGTGCGCGGTCCTGCACCGGGGGTCCGGCTCCGGCTCCTGGGTAAGGGGCAGGGGCCGAGCGCTGAGGAGCTCGCGCGCAATCCCCGGGCCCGCTCCGCGCGGCTCCGGGCCGCGGAGCGCCTAGTGGCATGAGTCGTGTGAGCCGCATGAGCCGCATGAGTTCCATGAGCCGCTGGGAGCAGGTCCGAGGTCTTCTGGACTTCTCTCCCCTGGCTGTGCTGGTCGCGCCGCTCCGGGCGCCCGGGGGCTGGCAGTGCCTGGGGTTGGTGGCGCTGGTGCTGCTCTCGTCCCTGGGGGCGATCTTTGCCTCCCACGAGGCGCGGCGCCATTTCGAGGCCCTTGAGCGCGCGCGCCTTGCGCGAGATCAGCTGCTGGAACAGCGCGGTCGGCTTTTGATCGAGCGGGGCGCCTTCAGCGCCTATCACCGGGTTGACGTCATCGCCACGGAACAGCTTGTGATGCGATCCCCGGGGGTGGAAGACACCGTGCTGGTGCAACCATGAAGCGCGCAGCCCGTCCTGCTCCCCGTCACTCGGCGGCCCTCACCCTGGAGCCAGCGCACGTCTGGCGCCTGGGCTTGCTCGCGCTGCTGCTGGTGGGCGCGGCCGTGGCCATCGGCGTTCGCGTGGCCTTTCTTCAGCAGGCTCAGCAGCGGGACTTCCTGAAGGGCGAGGGGGACGCGCGTACCGTACGAGCCGTTTCCATCGAGGCGAGCCGGGGGGTGATTCGCGATCGCCGGGGGGAGCTCCTGGCCGTGAGCGCCCCCGTGGTGTCGTTCTATGTGAACCCCCAGCGCTTTGCGCCGGCGCCGGAGGAGGCCGCGGCCCTCGCGGGTGCCCTCGGCATCGGCCCGAGCGCGCTTACGGCGCGCATCGATGAGGCGCGGAAGCGTGGTCTCGGCTTTCTTTACCTGAAGCGTCGCGTGTCCTCGGCCCAGGCGGCGGCGGTGCGGGCCCTTGGGGTGCGAGGCGTGGAGGCGGAGGATAGCTACCGGCGCTACTACCCCGCGGGGGAGGTGTCGGCCCACGTGGTGGGGCTCACCAATATCGATGATCAGGGCATTGAGGGCCTTGAACTGGCCTTCGAAGATTGGCTGGCCGGGCACCCGGGTAAAAAGCAGGTGCTCCGAGATCGGCGAGGTCATGTGATTCGCGATCTGGAATACGTCGCCATGGCGGAGCCGGGGCAGGACCTCGAGTTGGCCCTGGACCTGCGGGTGCAGTACCTGGCGCACCGGGAGCTGAAAT
>JAUILI010000145.1 GCA_030433075.1 Gammaproteobacteria bacterium
CTTCTCGCTCCCACCGCTGCCCCCGGGCCTCCTCTGGCCCCCCGCGCCCCGCCTTCGCTGGCCCCTGCTGCTGGCCTTTCTCGCGGGGCTGCTTGCCCTCGTGCTGGCCCTGGCGCTCCTGCCCTACCCCCGGAGCGAAACGCTCCAGGGGTGGCTTGCGCCGGAGGGTGGCTTGCTCCAGCTGCGTGCGCCTCAGGCCGGGGTACTGGGCCCGCTCCTAGCAGAACCGGGAACGCGGGTGGCCGCCGGCACGCCTCTGCTGCTGGTCTATGCCTCCGATCGAGCGCGGCTGGAAGCGGAGCACGATCGCTTGCTTCTGGAGTGGTGGCGGTCAGAGGCCCTGCAGCGGGACCAGGTGGCCCGGCGCCGGGACGGCCAGGCAGCGTCCCGGGCCCTACGCGAGGCGCTGGCTCAGGCCGCGGCGCAGAACCGCCGGGCTCAGGGGCACGCGGAGCAGCAGCTGGACACGCTGGAAGCATTGCTTGCGCCGGTGCTTAATCCAGGCATGGCGCCGGCGCTTCAGCTGCCGGTCATGCTCAAGGCGCAGGCCCAGCTTCAGCGCTTCGGGGCCGAAAGCCAGCTGCTTCGGCTCCTTCAGGAAGCCCGCGGGCTCCATCGTGAGCAAGCCCAGCTGGCCCTCGCGGAAACGCGCCAGCGTCAGGCTGAAGCGGAAGCCGAGGAGGCCCTGGCCAGCCGCCTCGCCGCCCTCGAGGCCCAGCTAGGCCGTCTTCGGGCCCAGCGGCGCTGGGTGCTTCGGGCGCCTCAGGGTGGCCGGCTGCTCACCCTCCCGGGCACCCCCGGGGACAGCCTCGAGGCCGGGGCGCTCCTCGCCACCCTGGCCCCGGGGGCGGGCACGCTGGAGGCGGTCTTTCCCCTGACGGCGGCTACCGCTGGCGCCGGCGCGCCGGGGCAGACCCTACGCCTTTCCCTCGAGAGCTTTCCCGCCCACCGCTACGGCACCCTGCCCGGGCGCGTGCGTCAGCGCAGCCTTGCCCATGGCCGGGGGCAGCCCGAGCGCTTGCATGTCACTTTGCTCCCCGCAGCCCCGGGGCCGCCGCGGGCCCTGCCGCCCCTGGAGGTCGGCATGGCAGTGCAGGGCGTGCTGAAGCTTGAGCCCCAAAGTGCGCTCGGGCGCCTGCTCGAACCGCTCCGCCGAAGCGTGGGGCCCTAGGTGGGGGCGCTCCGCTGGGTTGGGCAGGCAGCGCCGCAGGAATGCGGGCTCTGCTGCGTGCTCATGCTCGCCCGGGCCCAGGGCTTCGGCGGAGATATCGCCGCCCTGCGCACGCTGGCCGGGAGCGCCGGGCGAGGCCAGTCCCTTCGGGCGCTCCGTCAGCTGGGGGCAGAGGTCGATCTCGCGTTTATTCCTCGCCACCGGTCCGGCGCAGCCCTCGCCGATCTTCCCGCGCCGGCGCTGTTGCATTGGGATGGCAACCATTTCGTGGTGCTTGCGGAACGCCGCCCTGGCCGCTGGCGTATCTTGGACCCGGCGCGGGGTGATCTCTGGCTTTCCGATGCGGCCTTTCAGGAGCACTTCACGGGCTACGCGCTGGAGCTGGAAACGCCCCTGAAATCCGGGGCCGCGCCGGGGGTAATGACCCGGCTTCGGCCCCTCGTGGCGCCCCTATGGCCCATGCTTCGGGCCGAGCTCGCCCGGCCCATGCTCATGCTGTTCTTTGCCACGCTGCTGCTTCAGGGCCTGGCGCTCCTTTCCCCCCTCTATGTGCAGCTGGTGGTGGACGAGGCAGTCACGCGGCAGGATGAGGACCTGCTCCTCATCCTGCTCCTGGCCTTCCTGCTCCTGGTGGGGCTGCGGGCGCTGCTGACCACGCTCCGGGGCGATTGGATGCTGCGCCTTGGGGAACGGCTGGGCCATCGCCTGGGGACGGCCTTTTTAAGCCGGGTATTCCATCAGCCCCTGGCCTTTTTCGAGCACCGCGATGCCGCGGATCTAGGCGCGCGCCTCGGCGCCCTCGGGCCCCTCCGGGAGGCCCTCACCCAGGGGGTGGTGCTGGCGGTGCTCGATGCGTTCATGGCCCTCTCGACCCTGGCCCTCATGCTTGCCTACGCACCGGCGCTTACGGCGGTCACCGTGGTCGCCCTCGTGCTCTATGGCGGCGTACTTCTGGCCTTGCGCCCCCGGCTCCGGCGTCAGGCGGAGGCCAGCCTGCTCACGGGGGTGGAAATGGAAGCCCGCTTCCTTGGAACCTTTGCGGGGCTTCGGGCGGCCAAGCTTCACGGCGTGGTGCCCCAGCTGGTCAATCGCATCGCCGACGCCAGCGCCGAGGGCGCGGAGGCGCGGTGGAAGGAAGGGCGCACGGGGCTCGGCCTGGGGGCCTTCGAGAGCGTGATTTTTGGGGTGGAACAGGGCCTTTTGGTCTTCCTCGGGGCCAAGGCCGTGCTGGCGGGCACCCTCACTCTGGGGATGTTCTACGCCTTCATCAGCTTTAAGAGCCACTTTTTGGGCCGCATGATGGCGCTCTTCGAGGGCCTCGGGCAGGCCTTTCTGCTGCCGCTTCATGCCCAGCGCTTGGCCGACGCCCTCGCCGATCCCGTGGAGGGCGGCGGGCTGGCCCTGGGCCTTCGTCGCTTTGCGCCCCTCGCGCTGGCCGCGGAGGATCTCGCGCCCTTTCCCCGGCCCGGCTGGCAGCTGACGCCGGTGAGCTTTGCCCTCCCCGCCGGGGGCATGCTGCTGATTACGGGCCCCTCGGGAGCGGGGAAGAGCTCCCTCCTGGCCGTGCTGGCGGGGCTCTCGCCTCCGCAGACGGGAGTGCTCACCTTTGACGAGGCCGCGCTCTGGGCCGCGGGGGCGCCCACGGCGGCGCTCGCCCCCACGCGTCGTCGCCTCGGTGCCGTGCTGCAGCAGGATGCGCTGTTTGCCGCCACGCTGCGGGACAACATTGCTTACTTCGACCCGGACCCGGAGGACGCCGCGCTTCATCGCGTCATCGCCATGGTGGGGCTTCGAGCTTGGCTTCGCCAATGCCCCCTCGGGCTCGATACCTGCCTAGGCCCGGAGGGGGAGGGGCTCTCCCGGGGCCAGCGGCAGCGGCTATTGCTGGCGAGGGCGCTTTATCGCCAACCGGACTTGCTCATTCTCGATGAGGTCACGGCAGGCCTTGACGATGCCGGTGCTCACACCCTTGCCCGCCGCATTAACGCCTGGCCCATGACGCGCATCGTGGTTTCCCACGCGCCGGAGCGCTTCCCCGAGGCCTCCCTCTGGCTCGCTCTCGATGGCGCCGGGGGCCACCGCTGGCTGGACCCGTCGTCCCTCGCCCCGTAGAGTTTCCGCGTCATCGGGGGAGAGACGCCTATGAAACGTCAGCAAACTTGGCAGCGCTTGGGGCTCCTGGGCCTGCTTCTGGTTCTTATTGCTGGGCCCGCGGGCGCCGCCCAATACGCCGATACGGTCTTTCGGAACGCTCAGATTTACACCGTGGATCCGGCCCAGCCCTGGGCCGAGGCCCTGGCCGTGGCGGGGTCGCGGATCGTCGCCGTGGGCGATGACGCCGCCTTAGAACCGTGGATTGGCCCGGAAACCCGCGTGGAGGATCTTCAGGGCGCATTCCTGTCTCCGGGGTTTAACGATGGCCACGTGCATGTCGATAGCACGGGGGCCTTACTGGTGGGGGTGAACCTGCTGGATTGCCACGCCGAAGCCTGCCTGCGGGAACGGGTGGGCGCTGCCGCGCAGCGGCTCCCGGAGGGCAGCTGGATTCTCCGCGGGGACTGGGGCGCCTATGAGCAGTGGGCCCAGGGCGATGAGGGGGCCGGCGACGATGCGCCGCGGGCGGCCAAGCCCCAGCCGTTTACTCCGCACCGGGCCATGATCGACGCCGTTTCCCCGGCCCACCCCGTGCTCCTGTCGAAGTTCGATCGCAGCGCCTTTTTGGCGAACAGTTTGGCCCTGGCGGCAGCGGGTATCGACGATGCGACGGAGAACCCTTCAGGGGGGATTATTGAACGGGATAGCGCGGGCCGCGCCACCGGCGTACTCCGGGGGGCGGC
>JAUILI010000041.1 GCA_030433075.1 Gammaproteobacteria bacterium
AGTGCCGGAGGACTGGGAGACAGGAAAACTCTTCTGGCTCTTCCGGCCGTCCAAAGGAAGGGACGCTCAGAAGTACACGAAGGAGTACTGTGCAACTGTTCCTGGGCCTTATCCGGTGTTTAGCGGCCAAACTGCGGACGGCGGGGTGATGGGGGAGATTGACAGCTATGACTATGATGTCGGGGACCGCGGCTGCCTGTTCGCCACAACTGTAGGCGCAAAGGCCATGTCGCTAAGGCACATTACCGGCTGTTTCTCGCTTTCGCAGAACTGCATGATCCTTACTCCGCGCTCCCCGTCTGTACATGTCCGCTTCTATCTGCATCACCTTCAGGCGCTTTTCCGGCGTGAGCGGGAGCTGATCCCAAAGCACATGCAGCCGTCTTTCCGAGTCGAAGACATGCGCCGGTACCGAGTCGCGATCGTCCCGCCAGAACAAGCTGCCGCGAGGGCTCTTGTGATCGACGAGGAACATGACCGGGTTTCTCCGCTGGTCCAAAGGGTTGAACGCTCCATCGATCGCCTCAAGGAGTACCGCTCGGCCCTCATCACAGCCGCCGTCACAGGCCAGATAGACGTGGAGACCTGGAGCCGCCGCGGGGTAGGCGACCGGCGTCTGGACCGTATCGAGGAGGAGGTGGCGGGATGACAAGGCTCTGGATCGCCCGGGCGGGCAAGCATGGCGAGTACGAGCTGGAGGCCTTGAGCGAGGGCTTCGCCATCATCGGCTTCCATGAGGTAGGCGATCTCTCTCGCTTCAAGAGCCGGGACGAGATCATCGGACATCTCCAAGACGCCATGCCTGACGCGAAAACCGGTGCAATAAGGAACTACGCTGCCCAGCTGAACCAGTTCGCCAACGAGATCGCCAAAGGCGACCTGATCGCCATACCCAGGCGCCTGGCTGCGGGTATCGCCTTCGGGCGCGTGGAGGGGGACTACATCTTCCAGACCGGAGCGGACAACCCGCATCGAAGGAAGGTGAAGTGGCTCGAAGAAGCCGTCCCGCGCGAGAAGTTCAAGCAGGACCTACGACACTCCTTCGGCGCGGCGATGACTGTATGTGAGATCGGCCGGAACAACGCAGTCGAGCGCGTGAAGGCGGTTCTGGAAGGCCACCCTGATCCGGGGCCGAACCTTAACCGGCAGGGAACCGGACCGGCGACAACGCCAGACACTGACGCCTCTGAGGAAGACTACGCTACCGACATTGAGGAGCTGGCGAACGCTCAGATCGTGGCGATGATCCGAAGCGAGTTTGCGGGTCATGCTCTGGCGCATCTCGTCGCGGAACTGCTTCGCCTCGAAGGATACAAGACCAAAGTTTCTCCGCCGGGTCCCGATGGCGGCGTGGATATCCTCGCGGCTGGTGGAACGCTCGGACTGGGAGAGGATCGGATCGTGGTTGAGGTGAAGTCCCACGATGGCCCAGCGAACCAAGATGTCGTCCTGAAGCTCCTCGGCGCGGTGGATGCGCGAGGGGCTCAGACGGGCTTGCTGGTCAGCATTGGCGGTGTGAACGGTCCCGCACAGAAGCTGCTGGACGAGAAGTTCTTCAAGCTGCGCCTCTGGCAGATGCCGGAGCTGCTCGACGCGCTCTTCAGGAACTACCACCGGCTCTCACCGGATACACGAGGAAGGCTGCCGCTCAGGCAGGTCTGGGCGCCGATGCAAGATTCGGGGGAATAGCTATGACCGCCCTCTCCCGCCGGAACCTGCATACCGAGCGTGTCGTCCAAGAGCATCTGGTTGAACAGCTGATCGACCATCAGGGCTATAGCCGTCGCGAGCCCGACGATCACGACCGGGGCATGGCGCTCGACCGCGAGCTGGTTCTGGATTTTCTTCAGGCGACCCAGCCCGACAGCTGGGCAAAGCTTGTCGATCACTACGCGGGGCAAGCAGAAGCCACCCTCTTCACCCAACTGATTCGTGCCCTGAAGGACCGAGGAACGCTGGAAGTTCTTCGCCACGGGATCAAGCTGGTTCCTGGCATCAAGTTTCACCTGTGTTTCTTCAGGCCGGCCTCTGGCCTCAATCCCGAGCTCGCACGACAGTACGAAGCCAACCGACTCTCCGTGATCGAAGAGGTCGAGTACAGCACCAAGAACGGCAATCGCATTGACGTCGTGCTCTATGTGAATGGCTTACCGGTAGCTACGCTGGAGCTGAAGAATCGCCTAACGGGCACCTCCTACAAAACCGCTGAGAAGCAGTATCGCGTGGACCGCCCCCCCGCGGGGGAACCGCTCCTAACGTTCAAGCGCGGCGCCCTGGTCCACTTCGCCCTGGACCAAGAATACGTTTCAATGACAACCCGGCTGCGAAACGGCAAAACCTACTTCCTCCCCTTCAACCGGGGCAGCGATGGCGGTGCGGGCAACCCCGCTATCGAGGGCGAATTCCCCATCGCCTATCTCTATGCCGATCAGCCGGAGAGCAAGGCGATCTTCGGACGGGAAGTGCTCCTCGATATCTTGGGTCGCTTTCTATTTTTGGATCGAAGCGAAAAGACCCGAGACGACGGCTCCGTGCTTACCGAGGAAGCCTTAATCTTTCCCCGCTTTCAGCAGCTCGATGCCGTTCGCCGTCTCATGACCCACGCCAAAGCCCACGGCGCCGGCCACAATTATCTTATTCAGCACTCTGCGGGCTCGGGAAAGTCCAACACGATCGGCTGGGCGGCACACCAGGCAGTCAATCTCCACACGGACGCGGACGAGCCCGTTTTCCACACGGCCATCATCGTCACGGACCGCCTGGTCCTCGATCGGCAACTGCAGAAAACCATCACCGATCTTGAGCAGACCGCCGGTGTGGTCAAGAAGATCGATGGGACGTCACGACAGCTCAAAGCCGCCATCGAAGGCGGCGCTAAGATTATCGTCACCACGATCCAGAAGTTCTCGACGGAACATCTCAAGGTCGTTTCCGGCCAGAAGGATCGGCGCTTTGTGGTCATCGTTGACGAGGCCCACGGCTCCCAGTCAGGCCGCGCAGCCCAGGCCCTCGCGCAGGCCCTGACTCGAGAGGACGGTGACGACCTTCCGCCGAGCACCCTTGAGGAAGTCATTGCGGGCTTTCAACGGGAGCGAGGCCCACAGCCCAACATTTCCTACTTTGCCTTCACCGCGACACCGCGGAACGTGACGCTGGAGCGCTTCGGCACCCGGGGCCCCGATGGCACCCCCGTTCCCTTTCACCTTTACTCCATGCGCCAGGCGATCGAGGAAGGCTTCATCCTCGACGTGCTTAAAAACTACATGACCTATAAGGCGTACTACGCCCTAGAGAAGGCCATAGAAGAGGAGCCCAAGTTTCAGGGCTCTAAGGCGCAGCGCCGGGTAGCCCGCTTCGCGAGGCTTCATCCCACGGCAATCGCGCAAAAGGTTGAGGTCATCGTCGAACACTTCCGGCGCCACGTGCAGCACGAGCTCGACGGCGAAGCGAAGGCCATGGTGGTCACGGGGAGCCGGGAGGAAGCCTTTCGCTACCATCGAGCCCTTCAGGCCTATATCAATGAACACGGCTACGGCCTTGGCGCCCTGGTGGCGTTTTCCGGCGAGCTTGAGGTCGATGGCACCACCTACACGGAGGCCGAGGTTAACGGCTTTGCGGAAACGGAACTGCCTAAGCGCTTCGACCAGGGCGACTACCACGTGCTGGTCGTTGCTGAGAAATATCAAACGGGCTTCGATCAGCCGAAGCTCTGCGCGATGTACGTCGACCGGAAGCTTGCGGGCTTGAAGGCAGTGCAAACGCTCTCTCGGCTGAATCGCACACGTGCGGGCAAGGAGCGCACGCACATCCTCGATTTCCAGAACACGATTGAGGATATACAGGACGCCTTCCGCGCCTTCTTTGAGGTCACCGCCCTGGAGGCGAACTCAGACCCGAATCAGATCTATGTGCTCCAGGAACGGATCATGAGCTTCGGCTTCCTGGACCAAAGTGAGATTGATCGGTTTTCGGAGCTTTTCTACGCCCGCGTCCTAACGGCCCAGGATCGCATCGCCATCGAGGCGCTCCTGCGCAATGCCCGGGACCGCTTTGTGGCGGAGTCCGAGGAGGCGCAGCGGGAAGAGTTCCGCCAGCTTCTGAAAAGCTACCAACGGTTCTACACCTTCCTGGCCCAAGTAATGGCGCTTGCGGACCCCGATCTCGAGAAGCTGTTTGAATATGCAAGCTGGCTTTCCCGCATGCTCCCTAGCAGGGAAGCCCCGGAAGATGTCGACATCACAGACGACATGATCAAACTTCAGGCCTTCCGGATAGCCAAGAAGCAGGAGGCCGACGCGTCGCTCGACGCCGGCGACAGTACCCGCCTCAAGCCCATCAGCGAGTTTGCCGCCAAGCCCTTCACGGAGGAGGAGGAGAAGTCCCTCTCCGAGATCATCGAAGCATTCAATGCCAAGCATGGCACAGAGTTTTCCGACGACGACTTCCTACGCTTCGAAGCGGTGAAGGACGAGATCCTCGACGAAAACATGATCGCCACGCTGATCAACAACCCCCCGGATGTGTCCCGCGGGGCCTTCGATCAGGCCTTCTTCCGCGGTGCGGTTAGCTCATTTCAACGCGACCAAGAGATGCAGAGCATCATCCTCAGCGACCCGGACGCCCGGGAGCGGGTATTTGCTTTCATGTTCGCGCGGGCGCTTCGCGAAGCGCGGGAGAGTGGGCAGCGGGTTTAGGCTTATGCCACGGAAGAGGAGATGGCTGCCATGGCTGGAGGTCTTGGCCCCTGGCGATCTCCCTGGCGATAGCGCAAAGATTGGCGCCCTGCGTTCGTAGTCCGGAGTTTGAGTGATGGCTTACGAAAGCCTCAATGCAGAAAAAGCCCTGATCTGGCGCATCATCCACCGAGACAATTTGCCCTGGGTTCTCGATAACGGCCTTCATTGTGGCAACAGCCAGGCTAAGAGTCAGGACTGGGTGGAAATTGGCAATGCAGAGCTGATTGGGAAAAGGGCAGCGCACCCGGTTCCGACAGCGCTCGGCGGCCAGCTCGGCGATTACATTCCGTTCTATTTCACGCCCTTTTCGCCAATGCTCTACAACATCCTCACTGCGCAGGGGGATGTGCACCCACGGCAGAATGAAGAGATCGTAATTTTGGTGTCGAGCCTGCATCGCCTATCCGAGCAGGGGTTTCCCTTTGTGTTTACCGACCGCCACGCCTATCTATCTTCGGCGCAATTCTTTAACGATCTGACCGACCTCGACAAGATTCCTTGGCCCCTGCTCCAGAAGCGAGACTTCAGGCGAAATCCTGAAAACACGGAGCCCTTCGAGCGCTATCAGGCGGAGGCACTTGTCTACCAGCACTTGCCGGTTCATGCGCTTCTCGGCATCGTGTGCTTCACGGAGTATTGGGAAAGCCAGATCGAGCAGGCGCTTCGAGAACGGAACCTGGACCTGCCCGTGCATACCAGAAGAGAGTGGTACTTCTCATGATCACCTTTAAGGAAGGAAATTTGCTGGAGTCCCGCGCGGAGGCGCTGGTCAATACAGTGAATACCGTAGGGGTGATGGGAAAGGGCATTGCCTTGATGTTCAAAGAGCGTTTCCGCGAAAACTTTCAGCGCTATGCTAAAGCTTGCAAAGCTGGCGAGGTAAAAACGGGGCGGATGTTCACCACACCGGTGCAGGAACTCGATGGGCCCCGCTGGATCATCAACTTCCCAACCAAGCAGCACTGGCGGGCACCCTCTCGCATGGAGTGGGTTGAGGAGGGTTTACAGGACCTTCGCCGGTTCCTCGTTGAGGAGAGGATCAGGTCCGTTGCGATCCCGCCTTTGGGCGCAGGCAATGGCGGCCTCGCCTGGCCCGCGGTGCGTCAAAGGATTGAACGCGCGTTGGGTGACTTGGACATCGATGTCGAGGTGTTTGAGCCCACAACTCAGTACCAAAACATTGCGAAGCGCGCAGGCGTGGAAGCGCTCACTCCGGCTCGAGCGCTGATCGCTGAATTGGTGCGCCGTTATTCAATCCTGGGGATGGAGTGCAGCCTGCTTGAGGTTCAGAAGCTAGCGTGGTTCCTCGAGCAAGCCCTTGAGCGTCACAACCCTAGCGACAACCCCCTGGACCTTCGTTTCATCGCGCACCGCTACGGGCCATACGCCCAACGGCTTAACCACCTGCTGAACCACCTAGATGGCAGCTACCTGCGTTCCGAGAAGCGGATCAGCGATGCAGGCCCCCTCGACCGGATCTGGTTTGACGCTTCGCGCAAGGATTTCGTCCAGGCGTACCTCAAAAGCGAGGGTAAGCAGTATCTGGAGGCGCTAGAAGCCACCACCGCCCTCATCGATGGCTTTGAGTCACCCTTCGGCATGGAGCTCTTGGCCACGGTCGCCTGGCTTCTGGTTCAAGAGCAGGTGGAACCGACCGTGCCGGCCCTACGCGAGGGGCTCCGCCGGTGGCCCGAAAGCCCCGATGCCGCCGCCCGAAAGGACCGGATCTTTGATGATCGAGCTCTGCGCATTGCGCTTGAGCACCTAAAGACACAATCGGCCATCAACCCGCCAGTGAAGGGCGCAGCCACGGTTCCGACCGCAAGGAGTGCCGCGCTGACGTCTTGAAGCGCGCCAGGGTTGATTCCCTGCGCTGCCAGCGCTGAGCCAGTTTGGTTTGGGAGAAGCCAGGCTCCATTCGCAAGACGGCCAACTTGTTTTACTTAAAACTTTCTCTGTTTCCATAAAAACAAGCGGCGTTGCTAGGCATTGCCAGCAGCAACCGCGCTGCGTTGTCGAACTACCGCAGAGGCAAGCCCATTGGTACCAGCCGCGACCAGTAGAAAGGGTGGGGCACTTGCTGGGCATCCACAAAAGCCTGCGCTTGCTGTTCCCTCAGAACCGGGACTTGGCTTACCGGTGGATGAGCGCCCGCAACAAAGCGTTCGACAACTTGACGCCCGTCGAGGTGGTCAAAGAGCGGGGCTTTGCCGGCCTGCTGATGGTTCGAGCCCACCTCGAAGCGGACACCCACATCCGCGGCGAGGGCGAGCTCTTGCTGAGTCAGGCGGAGTTGCTCGCCTGTTGATAGAAACGGCCATTTAACCGGCCATGCTTGCGGCCAAATTCGACCCTAATTTATTCTTAAAGCCATGACATTGTTGGCTTTTCCTGATTAAATAACTGGCCATAAAAGCGGCCAAAAAGGAGGCCCCATGGCCCTTTCTGACCACGGGGAGACGATCGGCCTCTTCGAGCCGTTGATGGTTTCACAAGGCGCGCCCTCGCGTCCCGCTTTAAACGATCTCGCGCTGGAGCTTGCAGCGAAGTCTGCGGCTCTCCGAAGCAGCCTTCCGTCTTCGATTGCCGATGCGCTGGCCGAGCTAGTGCGCGCCATGAATTGTTACTACAGCAACCTTATTGAGGGGCACCACACCCACCCCATCGATATTGAGCGCGCCATGCGGGACGACTACAGCGTCGACCCAGAGCAGCGAAACCTTCAGCTTGAAGCCAGAGCGCACATGGCAGTCCAAAAATGGATCGATGAAGGCGGGATGACGGAAGCACCAACCGCGCCCTCATCGATCCTCGAGCTACACCGCCGCTTCTGCGAGGGCCTGCCGCCAGAGCTTCTCTTTGTCGAGAACCCCAAGACAGGCGAACGCATTCCCGTCGTGCCTGGGGCGTTGCGCACGCGCCATGTTGAAGTCGGGCGGCACGTCGCGATCAGCCCCGGCGCGGTGCCCCGTTTCCTCGAACGTATGCATGAGGCCTATAGCCTCCCCGGCAAAATCGATTCCATCCTGGCAGCCGCGTGCGCGCATCACCGGGTTCTATGGGTCCACCCTTTCCTGGACGGAAACGGCCGCGTTGCCCGACTGATGTCCTACGCCATGCTACACAAGGCACTGGATACGCGAGGCCTATGGTCCGTAGCGCGGGGCCTCGCGCGACAAGAGGCCGCCTACAAGGACCACCTCGCCGCTTGCGACGGGGCCCGTCGGGGCGACCTAGACGGGCGGGGAACCCTCAGCGAAGCCGCGCTAGCCGCCTTTACCGAGTTTTTCCTGCGCAACTGCATCGACCAAGTCAGCTTTATGGAAACCCTGATGAGGCCTGATGAGCTGCAAAGTCGAATCCTCATTTGGGCTGAAGAGCAAATCCGGTCGGGAGCGCTCCCGCAAAAATCCGATACCGTGTTGAAGGCGGTGCTCTTCCGAGGGCAAATCGAACGGGGGGCGGTGGAGGGCATCCTGGGCACCAGCGAACGCACCGCCCGACGGATCAGCGCTGCACTCCTCCAAGCCGGCGTACTGTCCTCTGCAACACCTCGAGCACCGCTCCAGCTCGCCTTCCCTGCTAAATATGCGGGGAGGTGGATGCCCGGGCTCTTTCCCGAGCCCAGCTAAACGCTTCGGGGGCGCAGGGCCTGGAGGTCTTTTTCCTAAAGACGCGCCGACCCGCCGCGGCGTCAGGTATCATTGCCCCCACTCGCATGACCCCGCTCGGCCGGCATTGGGTGCGCCCCCCTTTGGCACCCAGGCCCCTGTTTAAAAAGGTTTTTAGATGGCTCAGTACGTTTACACGATGAATCGGGTCTCGAAGATCGTGCCCCCGAAGCGCGAGATCCTCAAAGACATCTCCCTGTCCTTCTTCCCCGGCGCCAAAATCGGCGTGCTCGGTTTGAATGGCGCCGGGAAATCCTCCCTCCTGCGCATCATGGCGGCGGTGGATAAGGAGTTTGAGGGCGAGGCCCGGCCCCAGGCCGATATCAAGGTGGGCTACCTGCCCCAGGAGCCGGAGCTCGACCCCAGCAAGGACGTGCGCGGCAACGTGGAAGAGGGCGTGGGGGAAACCAAGGCCCTCGTGGACGAGTTCAACGAGATCTCCATGAAGTTCGCCGAACCCATGGACGACGACGAAATGAACCGCCTCCTCGAGCGTCAGGAGGAGCTGCAAAGCGCCATCGACGCCGCCCAGGGCTGGGATCTGGAGCGCACCCTCGAGATCGCCGCCGACGCCCTGCGCCTACCGCCCTGGGACGCGGACGTCACCAAGCTCTCCGGCGGGGAGCGGCGCCGGGTGGCCCTGTGCCGCCTGCTACTGTCGAACCCGGACATGCTGCTGCTCGACGAACCCACCAACCACCTCGACGCGGAATCGGTGGGCTGGCTCGAGCGTTTCCTCACCGAATACCCGGGCACCGTAGTGGCCATCACCCACGATCGCTACTTCCTCGATAACGCGGCCCAGTGGATCCTCGAGCTCGACCGGGGTCGGGGCATTCCCTACGAAGGCAACTACTCCACCTGGCTCGAGGCCAAGGAGAAGCGCCTGGCCCAGGAAGCCCGAAGCGAAGCCAGCCGCCAGCGGGCCCTGAAGGCCGAGCTGGAGTGGGTGCGCTCGAACCCCAAGGGACGGCAAGCGAAGAGCAAGGCCCGCCTTGCCCGCTTCGACGAGCTGAACTCCAAGGAATACCAAAAGCGCAACGAAACCAACGAGATCTTCATTCCCCCGGGCCCGCGCCTGGGCGATGTGGTCATCAACTTCGATGGCGTGCAGAAGCAGTTCGGCGACAAGGTCCTCTTCGAGGATCTCTCCTTCATCATTCCGCCGGGGGCCATCGTGGGCATTGTCGGGCCGAACGGCGCCGGTAAAACCACCCTCTTCCGCCTCATCACCGGCGACGAGCAGCCCGACGGCGGCACGGTCACGGTCGGCGAAACGGTGCAGATCGCCAACGTCGGCCAGATGCGCGACGAGCTCGACAACAGCAAGACCGTATGGGAAGAGGTCTCCGACGGCTTCGACATCATCGAAGTGGGGGGCTTTGAAATCCCCAGCCGGGCCTACATCGGCCGCTTCAACTTCAAGGGCTCGGACCAGCAAAAGCGCGTGGGCGACCTCTCCGGCGGGGAGCGCAACCGGCTCCAGCTGGCGAAGCTGCTGAAGCAGGGCTCGAACGTGCTCATGCTCGACGAACCGACCAACGACCTGGACGTGGAAACGCTCCGGGCCCTGGAAGACGCCATGCTGGAGTATCCCGGCACGGTGCTCGTCATCAGTCACGATCGCTGGTTCCTCGATCGCATCGCCACCCACATCCTCGCCTACGAAGGGGAGGGCAAGGTGGTGTTCTTCGAGGGCAATTACCAGGAATATGAGGCAGACCATAAGAAGCGCCTAAGTGCCGCCGGGCTCGACCCGGACCGCCCCCAGCGCATCAAGTACAAGCGCCTCGCCTGAGGCGCGCATCACCATCCGGGGAGGGATGACCATGACCACCGTTTACGGACACTGCGCACCGGCCTTCGAAGGGGTGAAGGCCGCGTTCCAGGACAACTTCGACCAGAACCGGGACGACGGCGCCTCCGTGTGCATTACCGTCGATGGCACCCCCGTGGTGGATCTCTGGGGCGGCACCCGGGACGCAAACCACAGCCTGCCCTGGGAAGAAGATACGGTGGTCAACGTCTACTCCACCACCAAGACCATGGCGGCCCTCACCATGCTGCTGCTGGCGGACCGGGGCGTTTTCGCCCTGGAAGACCCGGTCGCCAAGTGCTGGCCCGAGTTCGCCGCCGAGGGGAAGGGCGACGTCACCATCGCCATGCTCCTGGCCCATAGCGCGGGCCTGTCCGGCCTCGATACGCCAGCCAAGGGCGACGCCATCTACGATCACGACGACATCGCCGCCCGCCTCGCCGCCCAGGCGCCCTGGTGGGAACCCGGCAGCGCCAGCGGCTACCACGCCCTCACCCAGGGCTATCTGCTCGGGGAAGTGGTGCGGCGCACCACGGGGAAAACCCTCGGCACGGTATTCCGGGAGGAAATCGCGGAGCCCCTGGGCATCGACTTCCACATCGGCACCCCGGAAAGCGTGGATCCGCGCATCGGCGACCTCATCCCTCCGGAGCAGCACCTCGGGGAAGCTGCCGGGGGCGACCCGGACAGCATTTCCGCCCGCACCTTCCGAAGCCCCCTGGCTGTGGCTCTCGATTCCCGCACGATCCCCTGGCGCCGGGCCGAGCTGCCCGCCGCCAACGGCCACGGCAACGCCCGTTCCGTTGCCCGAGCCCAGGCCCTGCTGGCCTGCGGCGGCGAACTCGATGGCAAGCGCATCCTGAGCGAGGCGGGCTGCCGCCGGGCCCTGGAATCGCAGATCTCCGGCATGGATTTGGTCCTGAACCAGCCCGCGAACTTCGGCATGGGCTACGGGCTCGCCAACCCGAACATGCCCCTGCCCCCGGGCATGTGCTACTGGGGCGGCTGGGGCGGCTCCCTCATCCTGGTGGATCAGGATCGGCGCGTGACCGTGTCCTTCGTCATGAACCGCATGGTGTCGACGCTCATGGGCGATCCCCGCACCCTCGGCATCATGGGCGCTGCGGAAGCGGGCTTCGCCCAGCACAGCGCCTAGCACGGACCTTTTGGGGCCTCGGCCTTAGGGCTGGGGCGCCTTGAGCGTCAGCTCGGCCTGCAGGGGGTAGTGATCGGACCCGGTAGCCGGGCCCCGCCTAAGGCTTTGCACCAGAAGGGCCCCCTTGGCCAGCACATGATCGATGGGGGTCACGAGGGGACGCCACGGCGCCGGCCAGGTGCCCGTGGCGCAGGTCCAGGGGGAGGGGCAGCGCAGGCCGCTGTCCCGGATCCAGCCCCGAAAGAAGGGCGAAAAGGCCGAGGTATTCAAATCCCCCAGCACCAGCACGGGCCCGTCGCTCGCGGCCACCCGGGCCCCCACCCAGCTGAGCGCTTCATTTCTTGCCTTCAGGCTCCAGGCCTGGGTTGGGGGGTGGGTATGCAAGGCATAAACGGTAAGGAGCTGCCCCTGCACATCAAGCACGAGGCGCATGCCCGGCCGCCCCCGCGCCCGCTCCGGGTTGAACTCTTCCCGGGCCCGCAGGGGGAAGCGGCTTAGGAAGCGGAGCTCCCGCCCCGGCGCCGGGGCCCAGGCCATCCCATAGGGATAGGCCGCGGCCATAACATCAAACGCTTCCTCCAGGGCTGCCGGGCGCGTCGCCGGCACCTCGCTTAGCCAGATCACATCCGGGGCCGTCGCCTGAAGCGTCTCCAGCGCCACCCCCAGGGCCGCCGGGTCCTCCCCAAGATTCGCCGCATAGAGGGTGAAGTCCGTGCCCGGGGCCGCCAGCCTACCGGCATCGGGGCGCCCGGCCTCGGGGCGCAGGGCGCTCACCAAATCCGGGGTAGCCAGGAGCACGAAGACCAGCGCGCGCAGCCGCTGGCCCCGCCATAGCGCCCGTACTCCAAGGGCAAGAGCCAGGGCCAGCCACTGGGGCGTAAAGGCCGTCAGCCCTTCCACTAGGCGCCAGTCCCCAGGCAGCCAAGCCCGCCCGGGAAGGAGCGCCAGGAGCAACGCCAGGAGCGCCGGCATCAAGACCGGCTTCAGGCGCTGGGCCAGGGCGCCCATTAGGGGGCGGCCACCTTCGGCACCAGGGCCAGCTGCCGGGACTGGGCCACGAGCTGTCCCGTGCTATCCCACAGCTCCCCATCCTCCTCGAGGAAGCCACTGGAAATCACCCGGGTCACGAAGCGCGCCCGCAGCCAGCCCGGGGCAGGACGGCGCCGCAGATGGCAGGTGAGCTCCACCGTCGGCGTCCAGGCCACGGGAAGGTTCGCGTTAAAGATGGTGGGGGGAAAGGCATCGAGCCCCAGGAGCAACCCCAGCACGGAGCAGGGATCTTCGTCGGGGAGGCGGAAATAGCCGCGCATCTCCGGAATGCCCCGGGACTGGCCGTTGCGAAAGCCCGCATCCTCGGGATCGAGGCGCGCATCGATGCGATCCATGAGGGAGGGGGCGAAGCCCTCCCCGCTGCCGGAACCCAGGGGAAAGCAGTCTTCCACCGCCGGCAGGGCCGGGGGCTCGAGGCGCACCTGGGTGGGGCCCGCCGTCCCGTCCTCGAGATTGCCAAAGGTGCCAAGCACGCTCAGCACCGCGCCCCCGGGACCTTCCAAGGTGGCCCGGGCCGTCGCAAAGCGCTTGCCCTCCTTCACCGTTTCGCAGTGCACGGCCGCGGCCCCCACCTTTCCGGGACGTAGATAATGCGCCGTGATGCTGACCGGGTCCGGGCGCCCGAGATGCTGGCGAAGGCCGTTCGCCGCCAAGGCCAAGAGGTAGCCGCCATTGGCGTTACCCCCGATATCCCAGCCTTCGGCGATTTGTCCTGCGTAGTGCCCGGGCTGGCTTTCCGTGAGGGCGATGGCATGGCTAAAGCTCAAGGGGTGTGCTCCTGTTCGTAAGCGTGAATGCGATCCACGACGCCCTGGGCCAGATCATTCGGCACCAAAAGCGTCAGACTGTAATGGGCGATGCGCCACCCTTCGGCGGTTTTCCGCAGCACCCCCGTGCCCCGGCAGGGCCCCATGCGCGTGCCCACCACCACCTCGTCAAACCAGGCCAGGGTGCCGTCCTCGCTGAAGGCTAGCTGGCGCTCCGCGGGGTGGTAGGTCCAGCCCGTACCGGTCGCAAAGCGGGCGGCGACGTAGGGGGCGAACTCGGCCATGGGCCAGCGTTCGCTGCGGTCCGTGCCGAGGAAAACCCCGTCTTCGGTGAACAGGCTAAGGTAGGGCTCAAGGGCCGCTTCTGAAGCGTAGCGATGTAGGCTATCGAGCACGGCCTCCGCCTCCGCCTGGGGAGAGGCCTTCGCGGGGGCGAAGATCACGAGGGCCGCGAGCAGCCCCGCTAGCGCCGCGCTGCGGCGAAGAAATCCCGTAGCCATCTCAGGTGACCTCCTTGGTCGTTTGGTAGCGGGCTGCCCGATGGCGACCGCTGCGCACCGTGGCTTCCAGGCACTCCACGGCATCAAAGACATCCACAAAGCGAAGTACGGCCGGTGATACCCCAAAGCGCAGAATATTCGGCGCCCGGAAATCACCGATCACCCCATCGTCCTGCAGCGCCTGAATAAGGGCATAGGCCTCAGGGTGAGCGAAGGCCACCTGGCTGCCTCGGCATTCGGGATCCCGGGGCGTCAGGCATTGGAAGTCCTTCAGCGCTGGGCGGGCCGCAACCTCATCCATGAACGCCGAGGTCAGGGCCAGGGACTTCTCCCGAAGCGCCGCCAGGGAAACCCCGTCAAAGAGCGTTAGCGCCCCAGCCAGGCCCGCGAGGGACAGGATTGGCGGCGTGCCGCACTTCAGCCGCTCCACCCCCGCCGCAGGATCGTACCGGGGCTCAAAGGCGAAGGGCCGAGCGTGGCCAAACCACCCCGCCAGGGGCTGGCTCAGCGCGGCCAGGAGCGCCGGCGCCACGTAGGCGAAGGCCGGCGCCCCGGGGCCGCCGTTCAAAAACTTGTAGCCGCAGCCCACGGCGTAATCCACGCCCCAGGCCTCGAGCGCCAGGGGCATCGCCCCCGCGCTGTGGGCCAAATCCCACAGCACGAGGGCGCCGTGGTCGTGCACCGCCGCAGTGATCTCTGGCAGGGTCAGGCGCTCGCCGGTACGAAAATCCACGTGGGACAGGAGCACCACGGCCACCGTGCTATCAAGGGCGTCCTGCAGGGCCGCAAGGCTCGGGAAGGTGCAGAGTTCGGCCCGGGCCTCGCCCAGCCAGGCCACCAAACCCTCAGCCATGTAGAGGTCCGTGGGGAAGGTGTCCCGCAGGGCGAAAATCTTGGGGCGCCCGGGACGCGCGGCCAGGGCCGCGGCCAGTAGCTTAAAAATATTTAGGGAAGTGGAATCGGCTACGGCGACAGAACTCGGCGCCGCTCCCAGGAGGGGCGCGAGGGCCTCGGCCGTGCGGTCGGGCAGCTCAAACCAGCCCTCGTCGTTCCAGCCGCGAATGAGGGCCTCCCCCCAGCCCTGCTCAAGCACGCGCAGCACCGCCGCCCGGGCCGTCTTCGGCTGCGGGCCTAGGGAGTTGCCATCGAAATAGCGGACCCCCGGGGGCAGGATAAAGGCCTCCCGAAGCGCAGCGAGGGGATCGGCCGCATCCAGCGTTTCATAGTGCGCCCGATCCCTCACGGGGCCAGCGCCTCCCCCAGCACCCCGGTGAGCACCGGATAGGCGGGGCTATGGGGATGAATGAGGGCGAAATGGCCGTGGGCCGGCAGGATTTCTAGGGTGACGGCGCGCCCCGCCCGGCCCAGGGTCTGGGCGAAGGCTTCGCTTTGCGCCGGCGCCACAATGGGATCGTCGGCGCCGTGAATGAGCGCAAAGGCCGTGGCCCCCGACGTCTTCGGCAGGGGGTCCGCCGCCGCGTAGGCCGCCGGCGCCGTCTCCGGCAGCCCCCCAAGGAACTGGGGCGTGGCCACCTCGCAGGAATTATCCCCCGCGGCGTAGGCGGGGAGATCGGTAATGGGCGCAAGCCCCAGAGCCAGCTTCGGCGCCGGAAGGGCTTCGGGCCAATGGCTTGCGAGCCACAGCGCCAAATGCCCGCCGGCGGAATGGCCCAGCACGGCGGTGCGCTGAAGATCGAGGCGCGCCGCAAAGGGCGCCTTCCCTAGGGCGGCCACCGCCGCCTGCACATCTTCCCCGGTGCCAGGCCAGCCACCACCGTCGTCGCCCACGCGCCGGTACTCCAAAGACCATACGGCGTAGCCTTCGGCCGCGAGGGCCCCGGCAAGGGCGCGAATATGATCAAGCCCGTAGGCGTTCAGCCAGCAGCCGCCGTGTACCAGCACGAGCACCGGCGCCGGCACCGATCCCGCGGGCAGATAGAGCTCCGCGAACTGGGGCGCTGCGGGCCCGTAGCGCACCGTGGCCACGGGGCTGGGCACGGGGAGCGACGCGACGGCGGAAAAGCCCACGGAGCCGGGGACGGTTTCGGCCTGCGCGGGGGCACCCCCAAGACACAAAGCGGCCCAAAGGCCCGCAAGCAGCACGGACTTACGCATGATAAGGCTCCTCTTAGCTAAAGCCGGCGGCGCTGAGCGCCTCCGCGAGGGTCGTCACGGGAACCACGGTGAGCCCCTCCGGGGCCTGCCGCGGCGCATTGCCCTTGGGCACGATGGCCTTGGTGAAGCCATGCTTCGCCGCCTCCCGCAAACGCTCCAGGCCCTGGGGCACGGGGCGCACTTCACCAGAGAGGCCCACCTCGCCGAAGACGATGAGGGAACCAGGAAGAGCCTGGCTCCGGAAGCTCGAGACCGTGGCCAGCAGCACCGCAAGATCGCTCGCCGTTTCCGCAACCCGCACGCCCCCCACCACGTTCAAAAATACGTCCTGATCACCAAGGGCCAGCCCCGCATGGCGATGCAGCACCGCCAACAGGAGAGCGAGGCGGTTGGCCTCAATACCCACGGCAAGGCGCCGGGCGTGGCTGCTTTGCCCATCGTCCACCAGGGCCTGCACTTCCACCAGGAGGGGCCGGGAGCCTTCCCACACCACCACCACAAGGGAACCCGGCGCCGGCGTCCCCGCCCGGGACAGGAAAATGGCCGAGGGGTTCGCGACTTCCCGGAGGCCCCGCTCGGTCATGGCGAACACCCCGAGCTCGTTCACGGCGCCAAAGCGATTCTTCAGGCTCCGGAGCATGCGGAAGCGGCTGTCGGAGGCATCCTCGAGCATCATGAAGGTGTCGATCATGTGCTCGAGCACCCGGGGCCCGGCGAGCCCCCCTTCCTTGTTCACGTGGCCGACGAGAATGACCACGGTCCCGGTCTGCTTGGCAAAGCGCACCATGCGCGCCGTGGCTTCCCGCACCTGGGTCACGCCCCCGGGGGCGCCGTCCGCATCGTCCGTGTGCAGCGTTTGGATGGAATCGAGAATCAGGAGCGCGGGCTTTTCCTCCGCGGCGTGGGCGAGAATCGCTTCCACCCGCGTTTCCGCGGCCACCCGGAGCCGATCCCGGGAAAGCTCGAGCCGCTCCGCCCGCAGGGCCAGCTGGGTCAGGGATTCCTCCCCGGTGACGTAAAGCACCGTCGCCTGCTCCGCCAACGTGCAGGACACCTGGAGCAGCACGGTCGATTTGCCGGCGCCGGGGCTGCCCGCCAAAAGCACCACGGAGCCGGCCACGAAGCCGCCCCCGAGCACCCGGTCGAGCTCCTTTAGGCCCGATGGCCGTCGAGGCATTTCTTCCAGGCGCACGGAGGACAGGGCCGTTACGGCGCTGCGCTCCCCGGCCCAGCCGCCCCCCCGGCCGCCGCCTCGCCCGCCGGCGCCCTGCACCTCATCGAGCGTATTCCAGGCCTGGCAGTGCACGCACTGACCCTGCCACTTCGCGTGGTCGCCGCCGCATTCGCGGCACACCCACAGAACCTTGGGGGCCTTAGCCATGGTCCGGGTCCTCCACCACCCGGGGCACCCGGGGCCCGAGACGGGTCAGCAATTCGTAGCCGATGGTGCCCAGGGCCGCGGCGAGCTGATCCACGGGCAAGCCCTTCCCCCATAGCGTGACCCGATCCCCCAGGGCTACGCTTGGGAGATCGGTGATATCGATGGTGAGCGAATCCATGGAGATGCGCCCCACCAGGGGGGCGATGCCCGCCGCCGTCAGCACCGGGGTGCCCGGGGGCAGGGTTCGGGGATAGCCATCGCCATAGCCCAGGGCGACCGTGGCAATGTGGCTTTCCCGAGGGGCGACCCAGCCGGCCCCATAGCCCACGCTGTCCCCGGCGGGAACCGTGCGCACGGCCAAAATGCGCGAGGTGAGGGTCATCACGGGCGCAAGGCCCAGGGCCTCGGGGGTTTGCTCCGCTAGCGAAGCGCCGCCGTAGAGCATGATCCCCGGGCGCACGATCTGATCCCCGGTGACATCGCTAGCCAAAAGGGCAGCGGAATTACAGGCGCTGCTCGGGGCCCCCAGGGCTGCCGCCGCGGCGCGCTGCTGCTGATGCAGGGACGCCTCCGGCGTATCGGCGCAGGCGAAGTGAGTCATCACTACGGGCGAGAAGCCTTGCGCCTCTAGCTCAGCCTTCGCCGCCGCCAGCGCCGCGGAATCCAGCCCCAGACGATGCATGCCCGAATCCAGCTCCAGCCAGGGCTGGGGCGTCGTTGCGCCTGGACGCCGCGTTTCCATGAAACCCGCGACCTGCTCCGGGGTATGCAGCACGAGGGTGAGGGCCGCCTCCGCCGCCGCGGCCATGCCGGCGCGATCGTGCGCCCCCTGCAGCACCACGATGGGCCGCTCCGGGACCAGAGCCCGGAGCTGAAGCCCCTCGTCCAGGTCCGCCACGCAGAAGCCATCCGCCGCCTCCGCGGCCCCCGCGATCGTCGCCATGCCATGGCCATAGGCATCGGCCTTCACCACCGCATAGACGGCGCGGCCCCCGGCGCAGCGCCTGGCCAGGGCCAAGTTGCTCCGGAAGGCCTGAAGGTCGATGAGGGCCCGAGCGTAGCGATGGCTGGCCATCAGAACTGGTCGTAACGGTCCGGGGCGAGGGACTCGAATTTCGTCAGCGGGCCCACGAAGGCCAGGCGTACGGAACCAATGGGACCGTTCCGCTGCTTGCCGATGATGATCTCCGCCACACCCTTATCCGCCGATTCGGGGTTATAGACCTCGTCCCGGTAGATAAACATGATGAGGTCCGCGTCCTGCTCGATGGCCCCCGATTCCCGAAGATCGCTCATCACCGGGCGCTTATTAGGCCGCTGCTCCAGGGAGCGGTTGAGCTGGGAAAGGGCAATGACCGGGCAGTTCATTTCCTTCGCCAGGGCCTTCAGGGACCGGGAAATCTCCGAGATCTCCCCGGTGCGGTTTTCGCTGCTTCCCGGCACCTGCATCAGCTGAAGATAGTCAACCACGATGAGGCCGAGGCCGCCGTGCTCCCGCGCCACGCGCCGGGCCCGGGCCCGCAGTTCCGTGGGCGAAAGGGCCGGAGTGTCGTCGATAAAGAGGGGGCGATCGCGCAGCAGGGCCATGGTGGACGTCAGCCGGGGCCAGTCGTCGTCCGTGAGCTGCCCGGTACGCATATGGCTCTGGTTGATGCGCCCGAGGGACGACAGCATCCGCATCATCAGCGCATCGGCGGGCATTTCCATGGAGAACACGAGCACGGGGCCCGCGTCATCGAGCATCAGCGCATGCTCCGCGAGGTTCATGGCAAAGCTGGTTTTCCCCATGGAGGGGCGCCCGGCGACGATCACGAGATCCGCGGGCTGCAAACCGCTGGTCATGCCGTCCAGGTCCGCAAAGCCCGTGGGCAGGCCCGTGATGGCGCTCTTCGAGGCCACGAGGCGGTCGATGCGGTCCACGGCCTGCTTCAGGAGCGCTCGGGCATCCTGCGGCCCCCCGGCCTTAGGCCGCCCTTCGGCGATCTGGAAGACCTCCCGCTCCGCCTCATCCAGCAGCTCCGCGCTTTTCCGACCCTGGGGCGAGAAAGCCGCCTCGGCGATGCGATTGGCCGCGGAAATGAGCTGACGAAGGGTGGCCCGCTCCCGGACGATGTCCGCATAGGCCTTGATGTTGCTGATGCCCGGGGTACTTTCCGCGAGCTCCGCCAGATAGGCCATGTCGAGGCCCCGGGCCGCGCTACCGAGATTCTCCAGAGCCCGACCCACGGTGAGCACGTCCACCGCGCCCTCGTCCTCCATAAGACCGCAGATGGTGCGCCAAATCAGGCGGTGATCCGTGCGGTAGAAGTCCCCCTCCCCGAGCAGATCACCGATTTCCCAGTAGGCCGCAGCGTGCAGTAGCAGACCGCCCAGCACCGCCTGCTCCGCCTCAATAGAGTGGGGCGGAACTTTCAGTCCCGTGAGCCGCCCTTCCGGCGCCGCTGCCGCGGCGGGCTCTTCAGCCATGGATGCCCCTCCTCGATAAGACCGCTAGCGTCGGCCAGGGACCCCCAGGGGTCAAGGGCCTCGGGGCGCGAGCCCCGGATTCGCCGGCCAGAAACAGCGCGGGGGCCCGAAGGCCCCCGCGAGACAACGGTTAGCCCGAGGCGTTACTCGGGGATCACGTTGACCGTCACCGAAGCGGTGACATCGGAGTGCAGCTGAAGGTCGACGGTGAACTCGCCGATGCTCCGCAGCGGACCCACGGGCAGCAGCACTTCGTCCTTGCTGACCTCCTGGCCCGCTTCCGTGACCGCATCAGCGATTTCCCGGGAGCCCACGGAACCGAAGAGCTTACCTTCGTCGCTGGCGCGCGCCGTGATGGTCACGGCGAGCTCGGCGAGGCCCGCGGCCCGGTCCTCGGCAGCCTTCAGCTGCGCCGCCGCCTGAGCTTCAAGCTCGGCGCGACGGCCTTCGAAGACTTCCCGGTTCGCAGCGGTGGCCCGAACGGCCTTGCCTTGGGGGATAAGGAAGTTACGGCCGTAGCCGTTCTTCACGGAAACTTCGTCCCCGAGGTTGCCCAGGTTGCGCACGCGCTCAAGAAGAATAACGTCCATTGCCTAATCTCCTTCCCGCGCTTAGTTGTGGCGGTCCGTGTAGGGCAGAAGCGCAAGATAGCGCGCGCGCTTCACGGCCCGGGACAGCTGGCGCTGATACTTCGCGCGCGTGCCAGTGATACGAGAGGGGACGATCTTCCCGGTCTCGGTGATGTACTGCTTGAGGGTTTCGAGATCCTTGTAGTCGATCTCCTTCACCCCATCCGCGGTGAAGCGGCAAAACTTACGGCGACGGAAAAAACGAGCCATGTTTAGTCCTCCTTGTCCGCGTCAACACCAGAATCGTCATCGTCCTGCGCCTGCGGGGCGTCCTCGCGATCCCGACGGGGGCCGCGGTCCCGGCCTTCGCGCTCCGGCTTCATCATGGGAGATGCTTCCGTGACCGCCTCATCCTGGCGCAGCACCATGCTGCGGAGGATGGCGTCGTTGAAACGGAAGAGGCCTTCCAGCTCAGCCACCGGCGCTTCGCCGCACTCGATGTTCATGAGCACGTAGTGCGCTTTGTGGATTTTGTTGATCGGGTAAGCCAGCTGACGGCGACCCCAATCTTCCAGACGATGCACGGCGCCGCCATCGGCTTCGACGATGCCCTTGTAGCGCTCGATCATGGAGGGGACTTGCTCACTCTGATCCGGGTGGACCAGAAATACGACTTCGTAATGACGCATGAATGCTCCCTTTGGGTATTGCCCCCGCCGGTGTTGGCGTGGAGCAGGGATGGGCATGAGTCCATGCCCAGGGGCGCGAGATTCTACGGAGGCCCCTGCCCAAGCGCAAGGGCCAAGGGAAAGGGGTTAGGCGAGCCTCCTAGGCGGGCTGACGCTGGCGCACGGCCTCGAAGAGGGCCACCCCGGCGGCCACGGAGACGTTTAGGGACTCTGCCTCCCCCGCCATGGGGAGCGCCAGAAGCCCGTCGCATTGGCGCATGGTGAGGGCCCGCAGGCCCCGGTCTTCCGACCCCAGCACCAGGGCGCAGGGCCCGGCGAGGTCCGCGGACCACAGAGGGGCTTCCCCGCCCCCCGCCAGTCCGTAGCAGCGCACGGCGAAGTCCTCTTGCAGGGTACGCAGGGTGCGCGCCAAATTCGCCACCGCATAGAGGGGCACGCGCTCTGCGGCGCCGGCGGCGGTCTTCCGGGCCGCGACGTTTAAGGGCGCCATGCGGGAGCGCGGCAGCACCACGCCATGTACCCCCGCCGCCTCCGCACTGCGCAGGCAAGCCCCTAGGTTCCGGGGGTCGAGCACCCCCTCCAGAATCAGCAAAAAGGGGTTGGCCAGGGCCTCGAGGCGGGCTTCCAGGGCGCTTTGATCCCCCAGGGTCACGGTGGCTTCGAGCAGCTCCGCCACCACCCCCTGATGGCCTTCCGGCACCAGGGAATCGAGGGCCCGGCGCTCCGCCCGTTCAACCTTAACGTGATCGCGCTTGGCTCGGTCGAGCACCGGGCCCAGCCGCTCCCCGCCTCGGCCCGTGGCGATGCGCAGGCGCCGCACGTTTCCCGCGCGCAGCGCCGCTTCCACCGCATGGATACCGCCAATCCAGGTCCCCTCGCTCATCGGCGGCGCTTCCGAGGGCCGCCGGAAGCGCCCCGCGCCGAGCTGCCCCGGCGATCGCTCGGCCGGCGCTCGGGGGTCTTGCGCCGCCCCCGCCGAGCCGGGCGCGGGCCCCGGCTCAGCTGGGCCTCGAAGGCAAGATCAATGCGCCGCTCTTCGCTGTCGACCTGGCTTAGGCGCACCTTCAGCCGATCCCCAAGGGCGAAGTCCCCGGCACCCCGCTCTCCGGTGAGACGCCGATCCACCTCCTCGAAGTGGTAGTAGTCATCCGGAAGCTGGGTCACGTGCAGAAGCCCCGCGAGGCGGAGGTCGTCCAAGGTGACGAAAAGCCCAAAGTGGGTCACCGCCGTCACCGTGCCCTCCATCACCGTATCGAGGTGATCCTTTGCGTACTCGCACTTCAGCCAGGCCTCGAAATCGTAGGCCGCGGCGTCCGCGGCTCGCTCCCGGAGGGACAGGGAGGCCCCGAGGGTCAGCATGGCCGGCACGTCGTAGGGATAGAGATCGGCAAAGTCCCCAGGCGCCATGCCGGGCACCCGATGAAGTTCCAGGAGGTCCC
>JAUILI010000042.1 GCA_030433075.1 Gammaproteobacteria bacterium
GTGCAGTGGTCACCGGGGGGACCGGAGCCCTTGGGACGGCGGTGGTCGGGCGTCTCTTAGAGGCTGGCGCCGAGGTTTGGATTCCCGTCTTTGATTCCAAGGAGCTCGCCGCCTTTCCCTATGGCGATCATTCCTCCGTTCATACGGTGGAAGGGGTCGATCTGACTGCGCCAGCGGCGGTAGACGCTTTCTATGGGGCTATCCCTGACCTCGCCGCGTCCATTCACATTGCGGGTGGCTTTGCCTTTACGCCCCTCGAGGATTTGACCCCGGCGGTGCTTGAGGGGCAGTACCGCTTGAACGCGCTGACCGCGACGCTGTGCTGCCAGGCAGCGGTGGGCCGCATGGTTGAAGGCGGGCAGCTACTGAACGTGACGGCCCGGCCGGCCCTCGAGCCCTCCGGCGGGCCCCAGCTCGGGGCCTATACCATGGCAAAGGCAGCGGTAGCCGCGCTTACCCAGTCTTTGGCCAGCGAACTTCGGCCCCGGGGCATTGGCGTTAACGCCATTGCGCCGTCGGTGATCGATACCGCGGTGAACCGGGAGGCGATGCCGGACGCGGATTGGTCGTCGTGGGTGAAGCCGGAGGAGGCGGCGGACGTGATCGTCTTCCTCGCCTCGCCTCGCAATCGGGTGGTGAGTGGGGCCTGCGTTCCCGTCTACGGGAACGCCTAGCCCCGGAGGGCGTCCTTAAGCGGCGCCGCTTGCGCGGCGGGCTTCCACCGCATCGGCCAGCTGCTGAAGCATGGTTTCCGTTCCTTCCCAGCCGACGCAGGCATCGGTGATGCTTTGCCCGTAGGTGAGCGGCTGGCCAGGCTTCGCGTCTTGGCGCCCCGCTACCAGGTGGCTTTCGATCATCACCCCGCACACCTCTCGACTACCCTGGCGCAGCTGATGGCAGACGTCTTCGCACACCAGGTGCTGCCGCTCCGGGTCCTTTTGGCTGTTGGCGTGGCTAAAATCGATCATCACGCCGCGCTTGAGGCCCGCATTCTGGAGCTTGGCCGTGGTGGCCGCGACGTGCGCGGCATCGAAGTTCGGCTTGCCACCGCCGCCGCGGAGGATCACGTGACAATCGCTGTTGCCCGCGGTGGAGAAGATTGCGGAGTGCCCCTCCTTGGTCACGGACAGGAAGCTGTGAGGGTGGCCTGCGGAGTTCACCGCATCCACGGCCACCTGAATGGCGCCGTCGGTGGAGTTCTTAAAGCCCACGGGGCAGGACAGGGCTGAGGCCAGCTCCCGGTGTACCTGGCTTTCCGTCGTACGGGCCCCAATGGCACCCCAGGAGATGAGGTCGCTGACGTATTGAGGCGTGATGGGGTCCAGGTATTCCGTCCCCGCAGGCAGGCCCGTCTCCGCGATATCAAGCAGTAGCTGCCGCGCGAGCTTGAGGCCTCGGTTAACGTCGTAGGAGTCGTTGAGGTCCGGGTCGTTGATAAGCCCTTTCCAACCGACGATGGTGCGAGGCTTCTCGAAGTACACGCGCATGATGATTTGCAGGGCGCCGCCGAGCCGGTCCGCGAGGGGCTTCAGCCGCGTGGCGTACTCCCGGGCGGCGTCCGGATCATGGATGGAGCAGGGGCCCACAATGACAATGAGCCGATCGTCCCGGCCATGAATGATCTCCGAAGCGGCCTTGCGAGCGTCAAAAACGAGGCGAGAGGCAGCAGAACTGATCGGCAACTGGGTGATCAGCGCCTTCGGCGCGATGACTTCTTCCATGCCCGTAATGCGGACGTCGTCGGTCGTGAATTTCACTGGTGCTCTCCCCGGCGTCGCCGGATCGCGACGGCAAAAATTGAGCGCAAAGCCTACCGTGCCGGGGAAGATGCGCAAGCCCTTTTCCCATCCCCCGTTGCCCGCCAGGTCCGGTGTACACTGGGCGCTTCGGAGGAATGATGGCCCATAGCTCTCGACAAGCGACTCGCCTAAGCGCGCTGGGGATTACCCGTTGGCGCCGCCGCGGTGGCGCCCTGCACGGAGAAGCGCCCGGCGAAGCGCCTGCGCAAGCGCCCGCGCGCTCGGCCGCTGAAGCCCAAGCGGGGACGGCGACCGTGCCGGATCCGCACCCGCCGGTCCCTGTGGCTGCGGCTTCCGCGCTGCCTGTGCCCAGGCCCGCGCCTGCAAGGGCGCCTGAGCCTGCGGTGGCGCCTGAGCCTGCGGTGGCGCCTGAGCCTGTGGTGGCGCCTGAGCCTGTGGTGGAAACGGCGCCCCCGCGGGAAGCGGCGCCCGCGCCGATGGCCCCGCCGCCTCGCTTCACTTTCGAGTGCGTGGTGCTCGAGGATCACCTTTTGCTGGCCGACCGGACGGCTTTTCAAGATGGTCAGGGGGCTCGGGCTCAGCTAGCGGAAGCGGCCGATGCGCTTCGTGTGCTTTACCTGCAAAGCCACGGGGCGCTGCCGAAGACGAAGGCGCAGCGCCATCAGTTCGTCTGGCCCCAGCTTGCCTATGGTGAGCTTGATCAGGGTCAGGCTGCAGCAGAGGCTGCCTTGCTGGGCTACGTGGGCCGGGTGCTTGCCGCTAAGGGGCGGCTGTTGGTGCTAACCCCTCCGGCCCCGGACGACGCCGTTGCGGCTCAGCTGTCGGCGCTGGAGCGTCAGCTGCCCCAGGCGCGGCTGTGTAAGGGCATCCTGCCCGAGCTTCAAGCAGATCCCGCCGCGCCGCGTCGGGCGCTTTGGACCCAGCTGCTGAGCCGACCGTGACCCCCACCCTTCGGCCCATGGTGCTTGCGGATCTTGCCGCTGTGCTCGCCGTAGAGCGTGCGGCGTATTTTTCCCCCTGGGCCGAAAGCCATTTCCAAGACAGCCTGCGGCAAGACCATGAGTGCTGGGTCCTGGTGGCGGGGGAGGCGTTCCTCGGGCACGGCATCCTGAGTGCGGTGGCTCATGAAGGCGAGCTCTTGAATTTGTGCATCGCCCCCCAAGCGCAGGGGCAAGGCTTGGGCGCGCATCTGCTTTCCCACCTTCTGGATCGCGCTCGGGCGAGGGAGTGTGACGAGGTCTTCCTAGAGGTTCGGGACAGCAACGGCCCGGCGCGGCGCCTCTATCGACGGGCAGGCTTTCAGGAAATTGGACGGCGGCGAGGGTATTATCCCGGCCCCGAGGGCGCGGAGGACGCGCGGGTTTTACGCAGGGAGCTAGCATGAACGCCTTTCATCGGCGCGGGGCGGAAGCCTTCGTCACCCTAGACCAATCGGAGATTCGCGAGCTCGCCCATCCCAACGCGTGCGCCGCGGTGGCCCAAAGCTTGGCCGAAGCCCGGGTCGCGCCGGGGCAAATCACGGCTCTTCATCGTCATAGGAAGACGGAGGAGCTCTACCACATCCTCGCGGGGGAGGGGCTCATGGTCCTGGGGGATGCGCGCTTCGCCGTGATGCCCGGCGATACGGTGGTGATTCCCCCCGGGACCCCACACTGCATTGAAAACCCTGGTGAGGAGACGCTGCGCTTTCTGTGCTGCTGCGCCCCAGCCTACAGTGACGACGACACGGAGCTTCTCCCCGCGCCGTCCCAATCCTAGTTTCGCGGAGTTTTTTCATGGCCCAGCAAGCGGCTGAAGTGGCCCGGCGTCGCACCTTTGCGATCATTTCCCACCCGGACGCCGGTAAAACGACGATTACGGAAAAGCTTCTTCTGCTTGGGGGCGCGATCAGCTTGGCGGGTACGGTGAAGGCGCGGAAATCCGATCGCCACGCCACCTCGGATTGGATGGCCCTGGAGAAGGAACGGGGGATCTCCGTGACCACCTCCGTAATGCAGTTTCCCTACCGGGACGCCATCGTCAATTTGCTCGATACGCCCGGACACGAAGATTTCTCCGAGGACACCTATCGCACGCTGACCGCCGTGGACTCGGCCCTCATGGTCATCGACGGTGCCAAGGGGGTTGAGCCGCGGACGATCAAGCTGCTCGAAGTGTGTCGCTTGCGCGATACCCCCATTCTCACCTTCATCAATAAGCTCGACCGGGAAATCCGCGACCCCATCGAGCTCCTCGACGAGGTGGAGTCGGTGCTGGCCATTGAGTGTGCGCCCATCACCTGGCCCATCGGCATGGGGCGGCACTTCAAGGGGGTTTATCACCTGCTTCGGGACGAGATCATTCTGTACGTCCAGGGGCAGGGGCGCGTAGATTCGGCCCGGGAAACGATCAAGGGGCTAGACAGTGACGAGGCCAAGGCGGCCCTGGGAAGCGATTGGGAAACGCTGCGGGACGAGGTAGAGCTGATCGCCGGCGGTGGTCATAGCTTTGACCCGGAGGCCTTTCTTGAGGGTACGCAAACCCCCGTTTACTTTGGCACGGCCCTCGGGAACTTCGGGATTCGGGAAATGCTCGATGGGCTCGTGGCCCACGCGCCGGCGCCCCAGGGGCGTCCGAGCGAAGACCGCCCGGTAAAGCCGGAGGAGTCGGCCTTCTCTGGGTTCGTGTTCAAGATTCAGGCAAACATGGATCCGAAGCATCGCGACCGCATCGCCTTCCTTCGCGTGTGCTCCGGGCGCTACAGCCACAACATGAAGATGCGCCACGTGCGCCCGGGGAAGGACGTGCGCATTGCGGATGCGGTGACCTTCATGGCCGGGGATCGGGTGCAGGCGGAGGAGGCCTGGCCCGGCGACATCATCGGGCTGCACAACCACGGCACCATCCAGATTGGGGACACCTTTAGCGAAGGCGAAGCCCTGCGCTTTACGGGTATTCCCAACTTTGCCCCGGAGCTGTTCCGGCGCGTGCGGCCCCGGGATCCGCTGCGGAGCAAGCAGCTCGAGAAGGGGTTGAAGCAGCTTGCGGAGGAGGGAGCGATGCAGGTGTTCCGCCCCCTCGATCGTAATGAACTGGTGGTCGGGGCCGTGGGCGTGCTCCAGTTCGATGTGGTGGCCTATCGTCTGCAGGACGAGTACAAGGCCGATTGCCTCTACGATTCCACGAATGTGGTGACCGCCCGTTGGGTGGAAAGCGACGACCCCGTGGCCTTCGAAAACTTTAAGCGGCGCGCCGGGGATCAGCTGGCGCTGGACGGAGGGGATCACCTCACTTTCCTGGCCACCTCCCGTGCGAACCTGTCCCTCATGATGGAGCGTTTCCCCGAGGTGCGCTTCCGGGCGACCCGTGAGCACTGATAGCGCCCCCTGGGCCAGCCCGGAGGATGCGGCCTTCGCCGCGTTTCGCGCCCTAGAGGCCGCGGAACGGGCCTCCCTGTTTGATGGCGCATTGCTTGTGGCCCATTGGCTATCCGGAGCTTCCGTGGCCCCGCTCTGTGAGGCGCCGCTGGAGGCGTGCTGCGAGACCGCGGCCCCTTGGGTGGCCCCGCGCTTTGATGCGGCGACGAACGCCGAGGGGCTCGTGACGGCGCTGGCCCAAAGCCTGGGCTACGGCGGTGATGAGGCCGCCTACGGGGCGCTCGAGAATAGCCGGATCGATCACGTGCTCACCCGACGTCGGGGGCTGCCCATTACCTTGGCCGTGGTTTACGCCGAGGTGGGGCGGCGCCTTGGCCTCGCCCTCACGGGCATCAATGCCCCGGGACACTTCATGCTGGCCATGGCCCAGGATCCCCGGGTCTGGATCGATCCCTTTGGGGGGACGGTGGAGAGCGAAGACGCTTTTCGCGATCGCCTGAAGGCCCGCGGTGCGCCGGGGGTGGTGCTGGCCGCCCCCTTTCCCCGCTGCGAACCGCGAGCTCTCGTGCTGCGCATGCTGGCGAATATCCAGCAGCAGCAAGGGGAGCAGAAGGCCTGGGGCTTAGCCCTTCGGGCCAGCGAAGCCCGTCGGCGCCTGGCGCCGGCGCAGCTGGCGGTACTGTTTGATCATGTGCAGCTTTTGCAGCGAGCCGGGCAGCTTGAGGCGGCGGAGGCCGCCCTCGCGGACGCGCTGCCGACCCTAGACGGCCGCGCCGAGGCCCTTGCCCTGGCGTGGCTGGCCCAGCTGCGTCGCGGGGTGATTCGCCACTAGGGGCTAGGCCATATCCTCGAAGGGGTTGGCCATGGTCAGGTTCACGGGCTTATCGAAGCCCGGGATGGTGATCGAGGCGTCGCTTAAGGTCAGATCCAGCCCGTCCACGACCCCCTCTCCAAAGCGGTAGATGGGCGCCTGCAGCGCTTCTCCCATGGCGGTGTCGTAGCCGCGGCTGGCTTCGCTGACGGCTTCGTTTTTCCGTTGCCAGCGCGTCATGGCCTCGGCGCCGTGGCGCGCCTCCAGCATGCGTCGCGTTTGCTCCGGGGAGAGCACGAGGCCGGTGGCGTTGTTGCCGCCGAAGCCCTTGGAGTTCAGCAGGACCGCGTCCAGGCTGCCGGGCTCCACCGCTTCATGGGCCAGGGGGAAATGGAGCCGGTCCGTGTGGACGTCCTCCGCGACCCGGTCGATGGTACTGATGCCTGGAATGATGTGATCGGCGAAGGTGCCGAGGGCGCTGGTGAGCTGATCCCCCGCCGCCGGGGACAGGGAATGGCCCAGGTACGCTTTGATGGCCGCCACGGGCCAGCGGGCAATGCCGAAGGTTTTGGCGAGCTCGCTCATGATGTGGCTTTCCGTCACCCGGTTCTGGGGCGTGCCCGTACCATGGGCGTGGATGTAGCTCCGATCGAGCCCCTGCTGCCCCAGCATGCTGCGCAGGAGGCCCAGGGCGCGGCCCACGGTGAGGTAGTTACCAATGCCCGGGCCCGGAATGGATTTTTTGTAGCCGTCGGCATAGATGAAAACTTCCGGGACGGCGCCGAGGACGTTGGCCCCGAGCTCCACCGCTAGGGCGTCGTCGACCAGGACGGAAAACACCGCCGATTCAGACAGGGTGAAGCCGCAGTTGTCCGCAAAGGGCCGGCAGGCGCGGCGGTAGTCAGGCGTGCTGGCGCCATCGAGACGCATGAGCGCTTCGTCTTCCGCCAGGGCCCCCATGGTACGGTAGCCCTCGATGATTTCCGGAAGGATAGGCGCCTCCGCGCAGCCCACGAGCACCACGCGCCGGCGCCCGGAGCGGATGTCATCGACCCCCTGACGCAGGTTGTAAAGGTAGGTGGCGCAGGCGCCGATGTTGGCGCCGGTGCTGCCAGCGCTGCCCAGCACGTAGGCATTAACGAAATCCGCAGGCATCTGGGGAAGGCCGAGGGGCAGCTGCTTGGAGCTTACGCGCTTGCCCATGAGGGCCGCCTGCATCATGCCGCCATTGCCGTTTTGATCGAGTTGGCTCATGCCCGAACTGGCGTAAACAGCGATTTCATCGGGCGCCACCGCCTGGCGAAGCGTTTCCCAGCTCAGGCCTGCGCTGCCCAGGGCATCGGAGGCCGCGAAGATGGTCATGGCCAGGCCCCGGGGATGGTTTCGGGACGCGTAGAGCTTCTCTGGCTCGAAGCCCGTGGGAAGCTGTCCCGCGGCCTGCACTCGCGACTGGCGGGTTTCCGGAATAAAGGCGGCAAGCCCTTCGCTGCACCGGACTTCGACGGTGTCGTCGTCGACGGGGCTGACCGTCCAACCGGTGGGCAGCGTTTCCGGCAGCTGGCGCTTACGCAGGCGGAAGGTGAGGGGCGCATCGCCGGCCCCGGCGAGATTGACCGCGCGGTGCTGAGGAATGGCATCGACGTCCATGTGCTGGCTTTCGATGCGACGAATCAGGGTGTGGTCCCGCAGATAGGCTTGCCGCTCCGGGGTGGCGGGCTCGCCCATGAGCGTGGCGAGGGCTTTCCAGGTTTGGGCGGCTTTGGCCTCCGGGAGCGCATCAATCACCGTGCGCCGGTAAGCGTGATGGCCAGAAATTCGGCCCGCGGGGTTTACCCCGCCCGCTGCAATGAGTACCGGTAGACGCAAGGTGACCTCTCCTTAACCCGCATGGCTGTCATGGGAGTGTAGCTTCGGCGCTGACGGAGGCGCCAGCGCCGAAGACCCTTTTTGGTGCGCGGGGACGCGACCTTCTAGAGCAGTTCCACGGCCAGAGCCGTCGCTTCGCCGCCGCCAATGCAGAGTGACGCGATGCCCCGGGTGCCTCCGGTGCGACGCAGGGCGTGAAGTAGGGTGACCACGATACGGGCGCCGGAGGCCCCGATGGGGTGGCCCAGGGCGCAGGCGCCGCCGTCAATATTGACCTTGGCCTCGTCAAGGCCCAGGCCGTCGATGGCGAGCATGGTCACCATGGCGAAGGCCTCGTTGATCTCAAAGAGATCTACGCTGGCCAGATCCCAGCCTGCGCGCTCAGCGACGCTTTTTATGGCGCCGAGGGGGGCCGTGGTGAAGGTTTCCGGCGTTTGGGCGTGGCTTGCGTGGGCCACGATGCGCGCCAGGGGCGTGACGCCGGCGGCTTCCGCTTCCCCAGCGGTGGTGAGCACCAGGGCCGCTGCGCCGTCGGAAATGGAGCTGGAGTTGGCCGCGGTGATGGTGCCGTCGGCCTTGAAGGCGGGCTTAAGGGTGGGAATCTTTTCCGGCTTGCCGCGCAGGGGCTGCTCATCTTCCGTGACCGTCACGGGCCCGCCGCGGCTGTCAAAGGTGACCGGGACGATCTCTGCGTCAAAGGCGCCGCTGCCCTGGGCCGCCCGGGCCCGCTCGAGGGACTGAATCGCGTAGCGATCCATGGCTTCCCGCGTGATCTGGTGTGCATCCGCCGTGTCCTGGGCGAAGCTGCCCATGGCCCGGCCCGTGTAGGCGTCTTCGAGCCCGTCCAGGAACATGGTGTCGTAGACCTTATCGTGGCCCATGCGCAGGCCGCTGCGCGCCTGGGGCAGCAGATAGGGTGCCCCGGTCATGCTTTCCATACCGCCGGCCACCACCCAGCTTTGGCTCCCGGCCTTCAGGCTGTCGTGGGCCACCATGAGGGTTTTCATGCCGCTGCCGCACACCTTGTTCAGGGTCACGGCGCCGCAGTGCTCACCAAGCCCTGCGCCCCGGCCCACCTGCCGGGCCGGGGCCTGCTTCAGGCCTGCCGGGAGCACGCAGCCCATGAGGATCTCACCGATGGTGTCCGGCGCCACCCCTGCATCGGCCACCGCCGCTTTTACCGCGCTGACCCCAAGGGCCACGGCGCTCTGGCTGGACAGGCTGCCCTGAAAGGCGCCCATGGGCGTGCGGCGGGCGCTGGCAATCACAACCTCGTTGGCATTCATGGTGTTCCCCCAAAGCTCATGCGAAAGGAGGCGAGTCTAGCAGCCTCCGGCGCCCCCTGGCGCGGATCGTGGACAAAGGCCCCGGCCCCGGCGACACTTCCCCCGGGCGGGGTATGCCGCCCGCATTCCCTGTGCACCGAAGGAGACCAGCATGTCCGAAGCAGCAGCGAAGGCCCTGAGCCTATTTCAAGGGGTCGTGGGTAAGCCCGATGCCCCGAGCGAATGGCTCGAAGTGGATCAGGACCGCATCAATCTTTTCGCCGACGCCACTCTGGATCATCAGTTCATCCACATCGATCCGGTGAAGAGCGCGGAGCTGTCTCCCTACAAGGTGACCATCGCCCACGGCTTCCTGACCCTGTCCCTCCTGCCCTTCCTCACCGCCAAGATTCCGGCGCAGGTGCCCGAGGCTTACGAAGGCACCGTCATGGGGGTGAACTACGGCCTCGATAAGGTGCGCTTCCCGAACCCCGTGAAGGTGAACGCCAAGGTGCGCGCCCACCGGGAGCTCATGGAAGTCACCCAGGTGGCGCCGAACACGCTGCAGCTGAAGAACAAGATCACCATCGAGATCGATGGGGAGAGCAAGCCCGGCTGCGTGGCCGAATTCCTGACCCGGGTGATCTACGCCTAGGGGTTAGCGCTCCAAAAAGCGCGGTATGAGCTCTGCGAAATTGCAGGGCTTGTGCCGCGCATCGAGCTGAGCTTTCAAAATCCCTTCCCAAGCCGTCCGGCAAGCCCCCAGGGAGCCCGGCAGGCAGAAAATCATGGTGCCGTTCGCAAGCCCCGCCACGGCGCGGGATTGGATGGTTGAGGTGCCGATTTCATCAAAGGACTTCATGCGAAACAGCTCCCCGAAGCCCTCGATCTGCTTGTCGAAGAGTGGCAGCAGGGCTTCTGGCGTGCTGTCCCGCCCCGTAAAGCCCGTGCCCCCGGTGGTAAGCACCACCTCGACCTCTGGATCGGCGATCCAGGCAGAGACCAGCGCGCGCATGGCGTAGCGGTCGTCAGGGCATAGGCTTCGCGCGGCTAGCGCATGGCCGGCTTCCAGGAGGGCGCTTTCGAGATAGGCGCCGGAGCGATCCTCGGCGAGTGTTCGGGTATCCGAGAGCGTCAACACTGCCACGCGGAGGGGCAAGAATTCCGTTGCCATGGGGCCGTTCCTTTGGGTTTGCATCGCTTGCGGGACCGTCGCATGCTCCGGTCCTAGGTTCAAAGAGTATAGCCCTTGGGGAGGCATCATGAGCGCAGCACAGGATCAAGCAGCAACCGCCGGTACCAGTGGCGTTTTAGGCGGTGCCCGGCTGGCCCCGCCCACCTTCTCCTCCCCCGCGGAGGAGCGAGCCCATCTGAAGGTGCGCCTTGCGGCGGCCTTTCGTCTCTTCGCCTTCTACGGCTTCGACGAAGGGGCGGCGGGGCACATCACGGCGCGGGATCCGGAGCGTCCGGATCACTTCTGGGTGAATCCCTTCGGGCGCCACTTTGCGTGCCTGACGCCGAAGGATCTCCTGCTCGTGAATCACGGTGGGGAAGTGGTGGAGGGGGACGGGCTGGTGAATCAGGCGGCCTTTGCCATCCACTCCCGGCTCCATGCCGCCCGCCCCGATGTGTTGGCGGCGGCCCACTCCCATTCCATCTACGGCAAGGCCCTGGCGGCCATCGACACGCCGCTCCTGCCCTTCTGCCAGGACGCCTGTGCTTTCTTTGAGGATCACGTCATTCATGAGGCCTACAGCGGCGTGGTGCTGGATACGCAGGAAGGCGACGGCATTGCGGAGTCCCTGGGGTCCAAGAAGGCCGCCATTCTCAAGAACCATGGCCTGCTGACCGTCGGGTCCACGGTGGATGCCGCCGCCTGGTGGTACATCGCCATGGAGCGCTGCGCCCAGGCCCAGCTGGCCGCCATGGCTGCGGGCACGGTGGTCAGCCTGCCCGCGGAGGTCGCGAGGCACACCCGGGGGCAGGTGGGTTCGGAGATCGCTGGCTGGTTCAGCTTCCAGCCCCTCTTCGAAATGATCTCAGCCCGCGAGCCTGAGCTCCTCGGCTAGGCGCCCGATTAAGTTTGCCTGGCCCCCGACACCCCTTTAACATTCGGGGGTTTTGGGCGGCCGCAGCGCGGCGCGCCCGTCGGATTAACGGGCGATCACGGCACAATAATGCGTCCCGCCCGGGGCAAGGGGAAAGCCATCTATGGCGCAGTCGGAAGATCGTGTTGACCAGCTGTTCTTGATCGCAGAAAAACTGGCGAAGGACTTCTCCTTGGCCAGCGAGAAGGACAAGGCGCAGGTGCAGGATCACGTGAAGGGCCTGCTGGCGGAAGACGTGGTGCGGCGCCAGTGCGAGGCCCTGAGCGAGCTCGACATTGACAGCTACATCGAGCGCTGCGTGGCGCCGGCGGAAGCGCCGGGCAGGATGAGTGCGAAGAACCTGATTCCCCGCCTCGGTTCCCGGGTGACGTTGGTGGAGGAGGACGGTCCCTTCTACAGCGCCGTGGTCACCATGGCCTTCCCCCAGGGTACGCGGGAAGTGGGCTTTATTGCCCAGGATCGGAGCGTTGCGAACGGTGTTTGGATGCCGCGCCACCACCTGGCAGCGGCGCGCCGCTTGGAGATGTGGTCGAAGCGCAATATGCCCGTGGTCAGCTTCATGGACACCCCGGGGGCGGACGCCGGCGCTGAGGCGAACGCGGAAAACCAGGCCCACTCCATCTCCCGGCTCATCGCCGAGATGTGCAATGTGGACGTGCCTACCGTGGGCATCATTCTCGGTATAGGCTACTCCGGGGGCGCCATTCCGCTGGCGGCCTCCAATCTTATTCTTGCGGTCCGCGATGCGGTGTTTAACACCATCCAGCCCAAGGGTTTGGCCAACATCGCGCGCAAGTACAACCTGTCCTGGCAGGAGTGTGCCAAGCTCGTCGGGGTGTCCTCCTACGATCTTTATGCCCAGGGCAACATTGACGGCATCATCGATTACGTTCCCGGGGAAGATGATGCGCAGCTGGAAAAGCTGCGGGCCTCCATCGTCACGGGTATCGAATTTATCGAGAACAAAACCCGTGCCTTTGTGGCGGAAAATCCCTACATCATCGATCACTACCGGCGAAATCTTGATCGCTACCTGAACCCCTCACCGCGGCTGCACGCCAACGAATCCACGGCGGCGCTCGCCCTGGCAGCTGCGCCCACGGAGTTCAGCAACGTGTTTGGGGTGGCCTACCGCTACCTTCGCTACCTGGGCGTTCGCAAGCGCATCCGGTCCACGACCACCAAGCAGTACGGTCGCCTCGCGGAAGCCGAGGTCCCCAAGGGGGAGCTCGCCCAGCGTGCGGATCGGGAGCGACGTCGCGCCTTCCTCTCCTGGTTCCAGGATCCGGAAAAGCTGGTCTACGACGACAGCTTGGCCAGGGCGTGGAAGAACTACCAGGAGAAAAAGCAGGCGGTCCATGACGAGCGCGGCCGTCTTGCTCAGCTGATCTTTGGGGAGCCGAAAAAGAACTACGAAGACGCCCGAGCGACGCTCCTGAGCACGGTGCTTGCGTACCTGTACAACCGTTGGAAGAACGAAGCGCGGGGCAACCTGGAAGCCCTCATGGCCCAGCTCGCGGATCCCGCGGCCACGCGCCAGCTACTTCGGGTGGCTGATCTTCCCCGGGCGCGCGATCTCCTGGTCAGTCTGCGCAGCGATGACAGCGAGGTGGCGCGCTACCTGCGGGAGCACTTCTCCTTCGACGCTCGAAAGCTCCTGTCGAAGCGTGGGCTAGCCGATAAGTCCGATGCCTACCTGCAAAGCGCCCTGGCGGCGGAGCTGAACGTCTTCCTTCAGGGCGTGAATCCCTTCGCGGACGATGCGCTGCCCCTCTCCGTGGTGCCGGAAGCCCTGCGGGATGAAAGCTTGAAGACCGCAGCGCCGGGGTCGGCGCCGCTTCTGGCGGCGCTTCGGGGCATGCTGGCTTCGGCCTTCGGGGGCTCCATTCAAGCCCGGCCCCCGGCGGGGGTGCCCGTGGGGATTTCCGACCTCACCCTCCTCGATGTGCTTCTGACGGAAGAGCTGCGGGAAGATTTCATCGCCGAGGGCAAGAATCTGCTGCTCTTCGACGCCCTCTACGATGCGGTGCTGCAAAACCTTGACCTCGTCGCCGAGGAGGCCAACGAGAAGCGCGCGCTCTCCTATGATTCCATGGCCGGGCTGATGGACCGGGCGCTCAAGCGCGCCGCCGCGCAGCTGGGCATGGCCGACAGCGCAGGGCTCGCCGATGCCCACTTCGCTTGGCTAGAAAAGATGGAACAGCATGGGCGCCGGGGCGACTTCCTGCGCACCGTGGAGGAGTGGAAGAAGGCCAGCTTCCCCCACCTTTCCGATACCTTGCTCGTGGTCGTGACCTTCCTCTTCGACCGCTTGATCCCCGTCTATGGGGCCAGCGTGAAGGATGGCCGGCGCTATGACGGTCGGATCGCGCCACGGAATATCGGGCGCCGCAAGGATTTCTGGTATCGCCTCACCTTGGCCTACCGGGATCTCCTCATCCAGGAGGTGCTCAGTCAGGACAAGCGGCAAAAGAACACGACGCCCGACGCTTTCGTTGAGCGCTTCTTCCACAGCTTTACGCCGCTGCATAACGATCGCCTATCCTCCGATCCCGTACGCTTCCCGGGCTTCCGCGTCTCCATCGAGCAGGCTCTCGAGGCGGGGCAGATTCCCTGCGGCATTGTCACGGGGCTTGGGGAGTTCAAGGGGGAGGGCGGTCCCCTGCGCTGCGGCGTGGTGATCTCCAACGTCGCCTTCCAGGCGGGCTCCTTCGACATGGCCAGCGCCGAGAAGTTCTGCGAACTACTCGTGACCTGCGCCGAGCAGCGCCTGCCCGTGCTCTGTTTTATCTCCTCCGGGGGCATGCAGACGAAGGAGGGGGCCGGCGCCCTCTTCTCCATGGCGGCGGTGAACGACCGCATTACTCGCTTCGTTCGGGACATCGACCTGCCCGTGGTGGTCTTCGGCTTCGGGGACTGCACCGGCGGTGCGCAGGCGAGCTTTGTCACCCATCCGTTGGTGCAGACCTACTACTTCTCCGGTACCAACATGCCCTTTGCGGGGCAGATCGTGGTGCCCTCGAACCTGCCGAGCCACTGCACCCTGTCGAATTACCTCTCCCGGACCTCCGGGGCCATGCAGGGGCTGGTGCGCCATCCCTTCTCCGAAGGGCTCGACGGGGCCCTCGCGGCGATCGATCCCGATATCCCCGTGCCTACGGATTCCGTGGAAGGGGTAGTGGCCCGGGTGATGGCGGGCATCTACGTCGAGGACTCCGCCGTGGAGGCCGATGCCGTGGTTGCCGGGGGAGCGAGCGAGCCTACCCCGGTGAAGCGCACGCTTATCCATGCCCGGGGCTGCACGGCTGCGAAGCTGGTCCGCGTGGCGCGGGCGGAAGGCATCGAAGTGGTGCTGGTGCAGTCCGACCCCGATATGGAATCCACGGCCGCGGACATGCTCGGGCCGAAGGATCGGCTCGTGTGCATTGGCGGTAACACGCCGGACGAAAGCTACCTCAATGGCCTGTCCGTGGTGCGGGTGGCCGAGCTCGAGAAGGTGGATTCGCTTCACCCGGGCATCGGCTTCCTGTCGGAGAACGCCCAATTCGCTGAGCTATGCCGGAACCACGGCATCAACTTCATTGGGCCGCCGGTGACCTCCATGGAAACCATGGGGAACAAGTCCAACGCCATCAGCACGGCGCGGAGCCTGGGGGTACCGGTAGTGCCCGGCTCCTACGGCATTCTGACCAGCGTCGAGCGCGCAGCCCAGGTCGCGGAAGACATTGGCTATCCCGTGCTCATCAAGGCCGTGCATGGCGGTGGGGGCAAGGGGATCCAGGTGGTGGAGAGCCCCGAGGCCTTCCACGATCTGTTCCACCAGGTGCAGGCGGAGGCGCGCAATGCCTTCGGTAATGGCGATGTGTACCTCGAGAAATTCGTCACCTCTATGCGCCATATCGAAGCGCAGCTGCTTCGCGATCACCATGGCAATGCTTTCGTTCTGGGCATCCGTGATTGCTCCGTGCAGCGGGACAAGCAGAAGGTGGTAGAAGAGTCTGGCTCCACGGCGCTCACGCCGGCCCTTGAGGCCCAGGTTCGGGAAAGCACCCTCGCCCTGGCCCACGAGGTGGATTACGTCGGCGCGGGCACGGTGGAGTTTATCCTCGATGTGGTCAACGACGCCGTGTACTTCATGGAGATGAACACGCGCCTCCAGGTCGAGCACCCTGTGACGGAGAAGGTTTGCGGCGTCGATATCGTCGCCGAGCAGTTCCGGGTGGCCGGCGGGGCGTCCATCAAGGACCTCAGCCCCGGCAGTAACGGCTATTCCATCGAGGTGCGCCTGAACGCCGAGAAGGTCACGAAGGCCGGTGGTAAGCTGGTGTTCCGCCCCGATCCCGGGGAAATCACCGAATGGGTGATGCCGGAGAACGAGGCTATCGACATCATCGCCGCCGGAGGTCCGGGGAAGGTCATCTCCCCCTTCTACGACTCCATGGTCGCCCAAATCATCATCCACGGGACTGATCGTCGGGACGCGGCCAGCAAGTTGGCGGCCTACCTGGATTCGGTGCGGGTGAAGGGGATTTGCACGAACCTGGCGCTTCTGCGGAAGATCCTCCGGGACGAGGTGTTCCTCTCCGGCGATTACGACACGAGCTATCTGCCAAACTTCCTGGCGACCCTTGACGCCGATGCGCTCATCGAGGAAATCGAACAGGAAGCAGGCAAGGACAGCAGCGCCGTTTCCCTGGAGGCCCTGGCCATCGAGGGGAGCGACGAGCTCAAGGTTCTATCCCCCTCCACCGGGATTTTCTACATCACCCCTTCGCCCTCCGAGCCCGAGTACGTTTCGGTGGGGGAAGAGGTCTCCGTCAACAAAACGCTGTGCCAGCTTGAGGCCATGAAGATCTTCTCGCCCCTGACCTTGGCCAGCTTCAATCAGGCCGAGCAGGCGCTTTACCCCGAGGAGCAGCGCTACGTGGTGACCCGCATCAATATTGCCAATGGGCAGCAGGTCAATGCGGGGGACCTCCTTTTCGTGGTGAAGCCTAAACCGGCACTGGAATCCGCGGCATAAAAAAGGGCCCTTCGGGGCCCTTTTTGCTTTAGGCGGCGCTGCCTATGCGGCCCCTCCTAGCGGGCGCCACCTAGGCGGCCCCTCCTAGCGGGCCCCATCAAAAAATTCCTTGAAGCCTGCCGGGGCGTAGGGCCCGACGACGATTTGCTCAAAGACGCCGATGCCTGAGCGCTGCCCATCGCTGGCGGTGACGATTTGCTGGGTGTGGAGGTTCTCCCGAGCCAGCGGGTCCAGCTGCCGCGGATCAAAGCGCTCATGCCCCGTAGCCAGCTCCCCCTTCCACATGCCCTGGCCCCACTCGGGATGGCCGTAGCCGAGGCCCTTCATCTGGAATTTCAGCCCCGGGGTAAGGGTGATGGTGCGCAGGTCTCCCTCCAGGGGGACCAGATCAATTTCCACGGCTTCAGCCAGCCGCGTGCCCTTGTGATAGCGGATGCGGTGGCGCGCCGTGGCCATGCGCGTATCCCGCGCGTCCCCTTGCGCGGGGACCGCGTCGGCGTTGGGGTAGAGGGGCGCGGTGAGCCCCTCCCGCACGAGCGCTTCCCCTTCCGGGCCATCGAAGAAAATGGCATGGCTCACATGGTCGTCCCAGAAGAGGGGTGCCCACATGAAGGCGATGCCCTTGGGCATCACCGGTGCGCCACCGCCCTCGGGCTCCCCCACGGTGCGGACGCCCCAGGAGCGATCCTTCGTACCTCGGGAGGATTCAGGATCGACGCGGATGTCGCCGTCTGGGGTATGAAGGAGGCCTTCCCAGGTGCCGAACTGGTCGAAACGGGTGGCGTCCATCACGGCGCGGGTGCCTTGAAAGAGGGTCTGCCGGGCCTCCTGAATGCCCGCGGTGCGAGTGGAGAAGACAAGGTCGCAGGCCAGCCCCGAATCGTTGTCCTCGAGAATAATGCGGGTTTTCCGCAGCGGCTCGATCACCTCAAGGCGCAGGGGACCGACGCTCATGTCCGTGCGCTCCGCCGGCGCGCGGCGGGAGCCGTAGAAGCAGTGCTGGAGGCCCCCCTCGGTTACCGTGGAGAAGGCCGCATCGAGAATGCCTCGGTGGGGATAGATCGCCATGCCAAAGCCGAAGTACCAGCTACCGTCGTTCCCGTAGCCATTAAACCAAGTGCGGTCGTAGACGTTCCGATCGCTGGTGGCGGGATAGGCCAGGGGCAGGGGCGTTTGGTGAATGGGGTAGTCGTCGAGCGTGTTCAGCATGGTGGTCCCTCTCCCAAAAGTGATGGGCCAACCATACCGTAGCTAGCTGCCGCTGGGGATCTCGCCCTAGGCGGACAGGAGGATGACGGCGCCGGTGCCCATGGCGAGGAGGCCCAGGCCGCGCACCAGGATTCGGCTCCAGCGCAGAAAGGCCTCATCGTTCCAGCGCTTAAGTAGGGCCGTGCCGCTGGCGGTTCCCAGGATCGCTGCCGGCGCAAGGGCGAGGAGGAGGGGCCAGGACAGCACGGCGGGTTCGGCGCCCTGGGCGAGCAGCGGGCCGTAAACCCCCAGCTTCGCACCGTGCCCGAGGCACTGGGCAAAGCCCTTGGTGGCGACGGTGGCTTCCCGGCCTCGGGAGCCCCGAAGAAAGAAGCTGTCCAAAAGCGGACCCGAGGCGCCGGCGAACAGCTGTCCTCCGGTCACTAGGAGACCCGCGCCGAAGCCATGGCTTGGCCGTTCAAAGCGCAGGGCAAAGCGTTCAGGAATGGCGAGGGCGAGGAAGGGGGTTGCCCCAAGGAGCAGCAGGAGCACGCCTCGGGACGGCACCCAGGCCACCCACTGCACCAGGGCGACGGTCATGCCGACCCCCAGGCCGTAGGCTGCGAGGCCCCGCCATTCCAGGGCCCGCCACAGCAGGGCGGCGCGGGCACCGTTGGCAAAGCCCTGGGCAAGGGCATGGATAACCATGGCCTCGGGGATGGGCAGGAGGAGGGCGAGGAGGGCGATCAGCACCATGCCTCCGGCCATGCCGAAGACCCCGGATAGGGCTGCGGTGCTCGCCACCGCGAGAAGGATGAGCAGGGTCATGCCGCGTGACCTACCGGGTACGGACGGCAGAGCATACACTGAGGTATTGTTTCTTTTTAGGAATAGTTCGAGTGATTGAAAATCTCGAAACGCTCGTAACGCTGTCGAAAACCGGCACCATGATGGAAGCGGCCACGGTGCTGAAAATCTCCCAGTCCGCGGTGAGTAAGCGGGTGGCGGCGCTGGAGCGGCAATATGACCGGGCGCTCATTGAGCGCCGGGGGCGGCGGGTGGTACTCACGGCCTACGGCACGCGCCTCGTGGAAAAGGTGACGCCGCTCATCACCGAGCTCCGCAGCGTCTTTATCGAGGAGCCCACGCTCCAGCGGGGCAAGATCATTCTTGGCGTTTCCGAAGCCATCCTAGCGAGCTGGGCGCCGGCGCTCTTCGCTCGGGTGCGGGAGCGGCTGCCCGAGGTGGAGTTTGAGTTCCATGCCCAGCGCTCCCCCGTGGTGCTGGATCGGATTCGCTCCGGGGAATACATGGTGGGACTATGCACCGGCTCGGCGGAGGCTGATTACGATCTGGTATCGGAAGTGCTCCGCCTTGAGCCCATGGTGCTGGTGCCCTCGGCGCTTAAGCCCTTCACGCCCCCGGAGGCCGGAGAACTGCCGGTGATCACGATCGAGTCCCGAAGCGGCGCCTGGGCTTCCATCGAAGAGGCCATGCGGCGTCTCAACATTCGGCGGGAGACGTCGCTGGAATCCTTTTTTTCCGTGGCTCAGATGGCCCTCGCGGGCTTCGGCCATGGACTGATTCCCCGAGGCGTCGCTCGAACCCTCGGCATTCCCCTGGATAAATGTATGGAGCTTGGGGATCGGGGCCTCGCCCGCCCCGTGCGCTTCGTGGCGCGCAAGTCCATGTTCCTCCGACCCCTCGTGCAAAGCGTGTACGCGGCCCTGGCGGACGAGGCCCAGCGCCTCGATCGCTAGCCAGGACTTTGGTGCCGCGGCACACTCAGGGTTTTCCGCGGGAGGGATCGCCATGGCTTTGGTGCTGCATCACTACGAGGGTTCGCTGTTCTCCGAGAAAGTCCGCCTGATGCTGGGGTATTACGGGCTTCCCTGGGAAAGCGTGGAGATCTCGCCGATCATGCCCCGCCCAGCGCTCATGCCCCTAACGGGAGGCTATCGCCGGACCCCGGTGCTCCAGGACGGCGCGGATATTTTCTGCGACACCCACGCCATCAGCGAATATCTCGACGTGCTCTGCCCGGAGAAGGCCCTGGCGCCTCCAGCGCTCGCCCACGCAGCGCGGAGCCTCGCGGAGCGCGCCGATACCCATCTCTTTCAGGTGGTGGTTGCCCTGTGCTTTCAGCCGGCGGCGGTGGCGCCCATGATGGCCGCGCTAGGGCCGGAGATGGCGGAAAAGTTTGCGGCGGATCGGGCCGAGCTATCTGGAGGCCGGGGATCCATCGCCTCCCTATCGCCCAGCGCGGCGGAGGCGGCGCTGCGAGCGACCTTGGTGCCCCTCGAGGAGCAGCTAGCGCAGGGCCCCTTCCTCCTAGGGGACGCCCCCACCATTGCGGACTTCTCTGTCTATCACTGTCTGTGGCTGCTTGCGCGGAATCCCGTGGTGTCGTCTCTGCTGGCGCCCTTCGAGGCAGTGGGGGCCTGGATGGCGCGCCTTGCGGCCTTTGGCCATGGCAGCTGGTCGGCGCGATCTGCCGAGGAAGCCCTGGCGCTGGGACGGGAGGCAGAACCGATGGCTCTGCCTCCGGCCTGGGCCGGGGCCGCATCCGTAGAGGCCGGGGGCCCTGCGCTGGGCAGCGCTGTGTCCGTGACGCCGCTGGATTACGGCTGCATTCCCGTCACCGGTACCCTGGCTTACGCCACGGATCAGCTCTGCGGTGTCGATCGGGAAGATCCCCAGGCCGGGCGCCTACGGGTGCATTTCCCCCGGGTGGGCTTCGAGCTCAAGGCCGAGGACTAGGGGGCGTCGTTTAAGGCCCAGTCGTAGCGAAAGGCGATGGGGCCGTCGTAGGCGCGAAGCGACGGCCCTAGCGCTTCCGGGGCCGCCGCGGCCAGATAGGCCAGGAGCCCGTCCTGCCCTTCCGGGAAATCGTCCCGGTACCAATCAAAAAGGCTTGAGAGCGTCAGCACCTCGCCCTCGAGGGCGATCCCCCGGGGGTGCGCCAGATAGGCTTCCAGGGCCCCCTGAAGCGCCGCTTCAAGATTTTCCCCTGTGAAAGGCTGGGGCAGAAGATTGGGGCAGCCCAAGGAGGCGCAGTTCAGGGCAAAGTGCACCCGCGGTTCGTTGAAGAGGGGGCGCAGAATGCGGTGCTCAATGGCATTCAGGGACAGGGCGACGCCCTGTACCTTGATGAGGTCCTCGTCCCAGGGCCCGAAGTTCCAGGGCCAACGCTTCAGATCCAGAATGCTGGTGACCGGGTAGTCCCTCAATACCCGCACCACCGTCAACGCGTTGTACAGATTCGCCCAGTAGGCAAATTGCGCGTCCCGGGCGAGGCCTCCGGGGCCTTGCTGGGCCTGCGCCGCCACCCAGGCCTCAAGCGCGCCTCGATCTTCAGGGGTGACCGCTCCATAGCGAAGGCGATGGATACGGTCCGGGGTGTCGGTCACCAGGTAGCGGTCCAGGAAGCGCGCGTAGAAGGCCGTCGCTGGGCTTCCGCTGCCGGCCAGGACGGCTTGGGTTGCCGGGGCAAATTCCGCCAGGGGGGCGCCGTAGCCCAGCACTGCGGCGAGGGCGGCGCCGGGGAGGAAGGCGAGTAGGGCCGCGAGGGCGGTGGATCTAAGGCTCAGCATGGGGCGGCAGCTCAAGGTTAGGGGTCCAGAGGGGATTGAGATCCTTCGTGCTGGGGGCTGGGGCCACGCCGTCAAGGGTGAAGAACCCGCTTTCCTGCGTGGTCTCGCTCCAGGCGC